>JARGNK010000161.1 GCA_029213145.1 Rubripirellula sp.
ATCGGTGAAAGATCGGGCGCACCGCTCGTCACGATTGACATTGGTGAATCGGATGTCGATTCGATCGTCGCTTGAACTGTATTGCTAATGGTTTGCGAAGCTTTAGGCGCAGTTGCTGCGATCGCAACCACCGATGCCGCAATCGCGGTATCCCGAATGGTGCCAAATACAACCGAAGCATCATCCGCCAAGACGGTCAGCCCTTGAGAGGATGCAACGTCGCTGTCGACAACACTCGCAACAATGCTGCTGTCGACGTTTGTTTCCAAGTTACTGCGCAGCACGGTTGCTGCCGCAGATATAAAACTTGGCGAAAATGATGCGGTCACACCAACGCTGTGAGAATCAACGTAAACGCTACTTGCTGGAGCATTATCTGGCATCAAACTGGCGTCCGGCAAAGTAAGTCGTGCTGCCACTTCCACACCCCCCAGAGCGGTGTGAACCGTCGATGCATTTGAGATATTTGCGAAGGTTTGATCCTTAATATCGGTTGTCACCTTTGCCTCACCAAAAACGCCAGCTCCTGCTGCTTCGCCACCAAACGTGGCTTGAATGTCGATATCCCAGATTTTGGAATAAACCAAAGGAACAAAATCTGCAGTCACATGAACCGCACCCGCCGAGATCTGGCTATCAGAAATGAGAGCCTGGGTTGCTGAAACGGCATTATTTCCAGAATCTGCTGCGATCGAATTCTCAAGCACCGTCGTCGCTGCACTAGCATTGATGGCAACTCCACCTGACCCCGTGAAGCCGAGCGCCACGGTATAAAGGTCGGAGGTCAGATTGGTCGACTTTGTTGTAGCGACCTGAAGATCGCCCGATGTCGTCAGTTCGCTTGCTTCGACTCTGGCAGCGACATCATTGGAAGTCGCGTTACTGGCGAACTGAGTTAAGGCGCCAACACCTATGTCAAGACTCGTGCCAACATCGAAAATCGTTTGAGAGCCCACGCCCTCTGCATTCAAGCTCGTCTGATCCTCGGCCGCGAGTAAAATACTGGCAGCGTCGTGAATAACAGAATTGGTGATATCGGTGTGAACCATTTGGCGGACGTCATTGTTGGACCAGATGCCGAGCCAATTCGCAGAAATCGAAATTTCTTCAATCGTGATCGTCACTTCAACCGAGGCGTTCACCGCTAACGAATCAATGGATGCCGCTGCGCTGGATTGCAAGCGAAAGTCACCCGTCAGCGTCAGATCTGAATTGTCGACCAGGGCGGTGACGTCGGTTGTGATCTGATTTTCGGTAACATTGATTCCGACTCCAACATTTGCGATGCCCGTAGTCACTTGCAAACTGGCATCGACCGTTTTTGCGAGGATCGCTCCAGTGGATTCTGCTGCCAGGTCGACCGATCCGGCGGTGATATCGCTGGTACGCAGCTCCGCGCTGACCATCCCACCAATGGTGTTGAGCCCGATTGCACCGGCGGCGTTTACCGTAGGACCTTCGCCAAAGGAACCTAAGACGCCAAGCTGCAGTGAGAGTGCTTGGATATCACTATCCTCGGTCGCCTGAACACTCATTGCGCCGGGAGTGGTGATGTTCATCCCATCGACCAACGCGTTCACTTGGCTCTCGTCAGACAATTGATTGCTGCTCCAGGAAGCGCCTGCCGAACCTTGGAACACCCCTTCAACTTTCGTATCAAGTGAGAAAGTCACTCCACCACTCAATGCGTGGATTGTCGCTACGTCGGTTGCATGAACACGAATGTCTCCCGTTACGTCAATTGTTCCGCGATCGGCATCACTTAACTCGTCTTCGGTTGATCGGCCAACAACAGCACTTACATCGCGTTGAATCTCGTTGTTCGCGCCTGCAACGGAGATGGAAAGTGCGACCTCGCTAGCCCCTTCTTCAGCGGCCCCAGCGAGTGCCAGGCTGGTGATCTCTGCTTCATCTTCAGCGTTTACGTCGAGTGAGTTTCCAACGACGTGAACATCATTGGAAAGTGTCGCCGTGATGTCATAGTCCAAGTTGTTGTAGCCGTATGATCCACCAAACGCCATTGACTCGGCATTGCTACCTCTCTCTGCTCGTTTTTCCCGAGCGATCGCAAAACTACCACCGTCACCGGTGATTTTGTGTTGATTGACAGCGTTGATCGTGATTGAGCCATTTTCAGCATGAAGGCTGACTCCCTCTACAGTCGCATCCGTCGTACCGATCAATTCATTCCACGACGCCGAGAGCGCTCCTGAGTTTGTGAAACCACCGGAAGCGGCGTAGGCGAGCGATCCCGAAATTGCCCAGATCGTTGCGTCAGCATCGCGGCCGCCATCAAAAGCTTCACCGGAGTTCGCACCGACCGAGATGTCACCATCAGCTTTTACCGTTTTGCCAGCCCCCCCAAAGCTATCGACGATTTTTGCAGTTGTCGTTTGATCCTTGATCAAATTAATCGCGGCTGATCCCGCCACTGCGGCACCTGAACCTGCTCGCTTTCCGCTCGTGATCGCACCAGCGCCAGAGAATGCTTCAAATCGGGTTGCATTGTCACTTGTGACGGTGATGTCAGCCGACTGCGGGTCGGTTGTCGAGGAGGCCGTAATCGCTGCAAAGCCGGCCAAGTCGATCTGGCTCTGCGTCTCATCAAGGATGTAATTCACCGCAGCGTCGCCAGCGACATTCAAGTGAAATTTGTTTTCGACATCCTGAACGACCCGTTTGTCGGTTAGCTGGAAACTGGCCTGTTTTCCCGCTTCACCTTCGTCCGTGACATCGGCCGCTGGGTTCTTCGAAAGCCGGAATGTAGGTGTCACACCGACGATGGAGGCGTTGTAAACCTCACCCGATGTGGACGAATTAACGTCGATTCTGGCTGCGTCGATCCTACCATTTAAAATCGAATCATTACTCGAAGAGCCATCACTTGCACCGTAGACCTCGTATCGATCGCCCCAGCCTGCAGGTGCAGCACCAATAAATGCCCCGGACTTTCGATCGAGATCGACGATGCTTCCACTCAGTCCGATCCCCAAGGCATCGCTAGCGACAAGACTACCCGAGGTGACGATTTGTCGCGTGTCCGCTGTTGCATCGACTGCCAACGGACCTCCCATCGTTTGAATGGTAGCGCCCACATCAATCTGGGCGACGTTGGTACTGGTTTGCAACGATTCCGCGCCACTGACTCCGATTCCAACACCGTCAGACTCACTTCCAGACTCTGCGAAGACGTTTTTCTTCAGCTGTTCAGACGTGTTGACCTTCAAGCCTCCTGAACCGCTGTGAACTGCGGCGCCGCTCTCGATCAGCGCGAGCGTGGTGTTCTCAGAATCAACGAAAACATCGGAGACCCCCATTCCCAAGCCTTTGGCCTTGTTTCCAAACAACGAGAACGCGGTTCCCATGTTCCAACTGAGCAAGCCCCTGAGAAAATTCACCTTGAACATACCGGCAAGGGAAATCACTTCCATTGACAGAGATGCATCGAGTTCAACTTGCTGCGTATCCGCTTGAAACTCGCTTTGTTGATTGATCTGGGCGCCGTCTCGAATGATCGCTTGCGTGTCATTTTCATAAAAGACTGTACCGATCGAACCTGTGATGGCTGTTGATGCGCGTTTGTTGTAGGCATCATCCACACTCCCGTCGTCTTTGAGAGATCTTGAGTCTGGTTTGAAAATGACACTGTTTGCCCAGACATTCAAATAACTGTCAATTCCGGACGTCGGGCCGATCCATTTTGAGAGAACGGTGATGTCGTTGAATGGGTTTTTCCGGCTTTCGTTGCCACTAGTGGCGACGCCATCTTTCACGGTTGGGTACTTCAATCGTGGGTAGGAGAGCGTCGCATCGATATCAATCACGCCCGAGGCATCAACGATGGCACCTTCGCCAATTTCGGCCACGACTGTGTTGTTGAAGTCTCCAAAGGCGATTCCAATTGCAAATGAGAATTTTTTGCCGCCACCCGCACTCGCCGATGCTTTGGCAAATGTCTTGCTATTCTGCTGTAGATTCGAACTGATCGAGATATCACCGATCGTTTCAACCGTTCCACCAACCGAGGTCACCACCGTATGGTCAGCAATCGTTACACCAACTGACGATGCGAATGCCCAGCTCGATCCGTTCCTGACCGGTGACAGGCCTGTATTATCTTGTTTGAGAAAACGACTCGTGTTCTTGTTGCCACTGAACGCAGTTTTCCATGCGTGACTATTTTGAGTCACCTCGGGTTTCGACAATAGATCGGAAAAATTTGGCTTTCCGCCGAGTGATGCACCCGCAAGAGATTGATTCTTCAGTGACGTTGTCGATGAACTGATTTCGATCGCCGCGGTGGTCGGTGCGGAGAGGGATGCCTGCAGATTCGAAGTGTAATTTGTCGTGTCGTATTCGATGACCTCTGCTAATTGCGAGTCCCAATACGCTTCTGTCAGACGAAGTGAATTGGGACCATCAACGACGGCGTAATACGCATTGCCAGATTGCAATCCCTGGATGGGAGCATCGCTGACATTGTAACTGCGGACAATCTCAAATCCGTGGTTACTTCCGGTCGCGCCAGTATCGATCGGCAGCTCGTTGCCTGAATTGGCGTCTACATCGGACGCGGCAAGTTGGAGTGAATTATCAGTAATCGCAATGACGTAGTATTTCCCTCCGTTACTTAAACCTGGAATGGCCGTACCATCCCCGGCAAGGTACGTGACCTCTTGCCCTGTTTCGAAACCATGCTTCGTGAGGTTGATCACGTTCGCATGGGTTGCGTCAGACGCCCCTATGACCGCTTCTAATTCCGTAGGATCAAACGCTATCACTGGTAGCTCATCGGCCAACAGATCAACCTCCGCTGAAATTCGCAGCGCGTGGCTGCCGCTACCAAATGTTCCTCGCGACGTAAGCGGTATCGCGACTGGTGGCTCTGCGGTTGCCTGTTCGTAACTCGTGGCAAGCTGGATTTTCCCGTTCGCCAAATGGATGACATAGTAGTCTTGGCTATTCTCCAGGCCGCCGATTGGTTCGCCACCACTGCTCTGGTAGTTCACCATCTGCCCCGTAACAAACGAATACGGTAAGTCGAGCGTGTTGTCTTCCAGATTTACCAGTGGTGTTGTGCGACTCGCGTCGAACGTTCGCACGACGCTTGATGAGACAAGGGACTGAAACTCACCCGTTCCATTGGATCCCAGTTCGATATATCCGCCCGACGAAGGAGCGATAGCGGATTGACTCGCTGCATCAATTGTGTCGGCCAAGCGAATGGTGTTTGCATCAAGTCGAATCACGTAATAAGTCGTGTTGTCCGTCAAGCCATCAACCGCAGTTCCTCCCTCCGTCCGATAAGTAACGGCTTGCCCAGTCTCCAGTCCATGGGCGGCGCTCACTATCGTGTTTTGGGTGAGATCAACGTCATGGCCCATCCACCGATTCGGGCTGCTCGCAGTTCCGCTGCCGGTTGAGGTTAGATCGATGGGAACACCGGTGACCGCTTGGTCGCGCGAAGATGCAAGCTGCAATTCGTTGTCGTTCAAGACGATGGCATAATAATCGGAGGCCTGGCCACTCGCGTCCGACGCACTTTCCAAACCACCAATCGGTGTGTTGACTTGTCCGACCTCGTCGACGCCTGCTTCGTAAGACAATCGCTGGCCGGTTACATAGCCGTGCGGCTCGGTGAAAAACAAAACATTTTTGTTCTCATCGACGCTCGGGATTTCGACTTGTGTAGTGGGATCAAACGCGAATCGACTTCCATCACTGCTTGAAGCCCCAGTTGGCTGTAGCACATATTCGCCTGATCCTTGCGGTGGTTCAAACGTGATCGCGGTTTTGGCCTGGGCGTCTTCTGCCGTCCACGCAAGTTGGATCCGGTCATCGTCCACGAAAATCACGAAGAGCGTCGAGTTGGTGGCCTCCGTCAAACTTTGCGGTTGGTTTGCATCATTGACGGTCTGCACCCGCGACAGGTCGGGGCCACTGGTTTTGCTGAACACCAAAGGATCGCCATTGCTGAGCCCATGGTTGGGGAAAATCAAAAGATTGTTCGTTAAATCGAGAACCGTTTGATCCAATTGCACGATCTGCTGTGGATCGAATTCAATCCAACTTTGTTCTGGAGCAAAGGTATGGTTCGTTGAGAGAGTCTCAGCCGAGGTAAATGCAAGATCCGTCTCATAAATCAATCGGCTACCGGTTTCGATGCCACTGGTGTCAATCGCGAACGTGTTGTTGTTCGGATCAAGATCAAGCTGAGGATTGAACGTTTTCGTGGATGAGATATAAGCGAAGGCTTGGTCTTGCCCAATTGGATCGGTCGCCGAGTCTTGGGGATCGGTAATGTCGATCGCCTCACCATTCAGAGCGTCTTCGTAAGACAACGCGAGTTGAAAAACGTCTCCACTCTTTGCGATAACAAAGTATTCCTCTTGATCGTAGAGTCCACCAATTTGCTGATAGGTTGTCGCATCACTATCTGAGTCTGAAATGGCCAGATATTGAATAGGCTCCCCAGTCTCAAAACCATTTCCCGGGATGGAAAACTCGTTTGAATCGAAATCAACGTTCTGACTCAGCTTGAAAGGCAGCGTTGAGAGTACGTTGAGGGATTGCGTTGTGTTGTTATCAACAACCGGAAGTTCTAGATCCATTTCCAGGATATTGGCCAGTTTGATCGCATTATCCAATACCTCGACGATGACATAATTTTGATCATGAACCAAAGGTGAAATTGGCTCGGTGCTGTCGAACCCGGCAACGTTGTAGGTAACGATGTCTCCGCGTGACCAGTTGAGCGTCGGATCGTAAGGGAGTGTTGTTTGCGTAATGGAGGCTCGGTCCAGATCTTGTGTACCCGTCCCGCCAGCATTCCCGGATGCAGTTACCCCGTAGTTTTCGCTGGAAACATTCCCGTCAATGGTCGTTTCAATTTTCGTGTCATCGAAACCGAGTGCGATCGTTACCCCAACCAAACCGTCTCCGTAGGCCGCAGTGGATGCATTCGGTATGGTTTGCGGAGTGCCGGTGGCATTGATTGCAACGCGTCCCTCTGCATCAACCGTCGCACCTGCGCCAACTGTCGTTCTTGACGTTAACTCGGTAAAGGCAAGGGCGATTGCCGCCATTTTCATGGTCGCGGGTGATGCATCCAGGGTTGCACTCGGACCTTTATAAAACTTGTCCTGGTACGGCGCCATGGTTCGCACATTCACCTTCGACTTCGAGGTGCCTGTCGAAGAGATCGTGATATCACCGCCCGCCGTCAACAAGGTTGGGTTCGTGCTAGAAGCGAGCAGATCGGTGATTGCGTTGCTCGTCGCCTTGCCATATCCAGCCGCGACTTCGTAGCCCCCGGGACCGCCATAGATTGGCCGGGTTTGCACCGCAATCAACTCGGTATCTGCGCTCGCCGTACTCTCCAGCGTAATCGAATCAGTCGCGTCAATCGTCGTTCCCGAGACGGTCAGATTCGCATTTGCATGGCGATTGAAATAAGCAACATCGGGGAGTGGTACCTTGCTCGGCACGAGGCTCTTGATCCCTTTCAAAGCAGCGCCGGTGAGCTGCGTTCCAGCAAGCTGATACTTCCCACTGGCGTAACCGGTAACTTCCTTCGCGGTGGAGGTCACATGAATCGTGTCCCCGATAAGTTGGGAATCAAGCAGCGAGACGTCGACGTTTTGGTCGCCAGTCGAAATCACCTGCCTGCGAAAAGCTCGATCTTGCCGTTCGGCGGAAATTGTTATCGTGTGGGCGTGGATCGATGCATCGGTAAGCTGAACCGACAGCGTATCTGCCCCGCTCGTCACAACGTTATCATCATGCGAAACCGATAGGGTTACATTACCGGCCATGAAGTTGCTGTTTTCATCTACTTGAGCATAGAGGTCACCACCGATCACAATCGACTGACTACTTGTGAAGTCAACGTTCCCGGAATCAGCGATCGAACTTCCATTCGCATCATCTTGACTCAATCCCGGATCTAAAACCCGTGTCGACAAAATGGAGAATGCATCGACGATAATTTCGCCTTGCGAATTTGCAGTGAGTGAATTGCCAGAGGTATTGAGATTCCCGAACGCCAGGCTTGTATTCTTCTGCACACTCTTAAAGACAAGATCATGCTGAAGCCCGCTTAGGATAATCGGGTCCTCGTCTCCACCTTCATCGAAATCCGTTTCGGGGGCGCTGTCACCCAGACGATATTGCAGCTGCCTTTTTCCGGAACTGTTTACGAATTCGTCCAACATAATTGCTTGATCAGTATCAAACGTCACGTTGTACGCGCTGCTGGTTGTTTCAAGCGAAACACCAGTCAAAAGCAAACGCTTTTCAAGAAGCTCGAGCAACAATGCTTCACGCACTCGCCTTGTCGACTTCTGCCGTCTTGACAGACTGCGTTCGGAAAAAGATTTACGTCGGCGCTGCGGCAATTTGGAATTCATCTTAACGGTCCGTTTCGTCTATCCGAAGTGAAGCACAACCCAGGGATTTGATTCCCCTCGCCTCTGGCCAATCGATTTGCAGCAATTGGGACCCATCGCGAGGCCTCGTTTGGCAGGCCCAAGTTCAATCATTAGCTTGTGTGATTGGGCCAAATCATAGTCGGAATGCATTGATAAACTGAGGTACATCACAGGCTGTTCTGGGGGACCTCGACGTAGCTCAGCTCGCCAGAATCAGTTTCCTCCGCGATTGGGATCGAGCTTGCGATTTGAGACAACTTTCTTGCGGCGATCCGCAACGCTAGCCATCGCACAGGAAGACCCCCAAATGCCTGATTGACTGTGCCAGCAGTCGACGTGAATTGGCTTCAGCTGCCGGTTTCCTCTGCGGGCTGGGATCACGCGAATTCGCGTGCATTTTGCCCCACTCGGTAAGGCATCGCTCCTCAGGAATCCAGCGGGGGAATCCGCGACGCAGAATTGGCGGATACTGATCCGAACCGCCAGACGACGACTATGCTGCCGTGCAATCGCTTTCTCTTCGCTGGTTCGTGGCGTTCTGATCCCTTCATGGATTTGCGTCGACCGATGCTCTGTTCCAGTCGAGTTCAATCACCTTCGGTCTCGGTTGCGGCAGCAAGCTGACGCTGGCACATACAGGGTGAGTCAACGTAGCGATTCAGGATCTGGCGAATTGATGCCAACGCCTCGGATCTGCACCTCCGAAAGACCGATTCTCGGTCACGAGCCTGGAACCATACGGCGGCTGATTTCAGTAAAAGCTTTCCGCCAAAAGCGATATCGTGGCAGGCGATGCGGCCTCCCGCATCGCCATGCGGGAGGCCGCTTTGCTTGAAGGGAACCAAATGAAAATCATCCAACGTAAATTTTTTATTCGAAAAACCTTGGTTTCGTCGCGACAATTGCGGAGCGTATGCGAAATCCACCTCTGGACAGGATGCATGCTTGATCAAACGTTTTCCTCAAAAAACATGTTTCTCAACGAATGGCCGTTCGCCTGTTGTTCGACAAAGATGTCTTAATGGTCCAAAAGGAGTTTCGCGAATAGACGGATACGGAGAATCGCGATTGCGAAGCTATGATGAGCGACAAAGGCAGAATGTTCGCTAGGCACCCCAATGCGAACGGGGAGATCGATTACCGGCTTATCCAGATCGGCGACTCCACGCCGATTCCATCAGGCAGTGGTCCATCAGACAGGGGTCCATCAGATAGTGGTCCATCAGACAGTGGTCCATCAGACAGTGGTCCATCAGACAGTGGTCCATCAGACAGTGGTCCACCAGACAGGGGTCCATCAGACAGGGGTCCATCAGACAGGGGCAGTCACGCGAACATCTCTGCCAAGATAGGAACGGACGCCCCGAGAATCATCATTCCTAACGCCTCACATACTCTTGAAACACTCCAGCAGCCAAGCAACGCGTGATCTCTTGTGGGTCGTCAATAGCCCGCCTTTGTTAATCACCGATCAGGGCGGGGATGAACCCATTCCTGAGCATCAGAGATTACTGCAAGCTGACATCGACGCCGAACACTTGAACCACTTCTTAACGGAGCATCGCTCTCGGCGAGTGGGACGATATTTTGAAGCTCTCGTTTCTTATTGGCTGAAACATATCCGGCGTGTTGAAATCGTTGCTGAATCAGAAACGATTTATGAAGGCCATCGCTCGGTTGGTGAAATCGACTTTGTTTTTTATGACGAGCAAAGACGTCTCACGCATTGGGAGGTAGCGGTCAAGTTTTACTTGTTTCACTCGATGCGCGAAACATTGCCGGGGCAATTCATTGGCCCCAATGCTCAAGACACGCTCGAGCAAAAGCGACAAAAGATGCTTGAGCGGCAATTGCCACTCAGTCGTAATCATTTCCCGGCTGTTGAGGTTCGACGTCCTTTTTTGAAGGGTCGCCTTTTTTATCACAACCAAGATCAATGGACACAGAACGCATCGGAGCAAATTTCGATTCATCATTTGACTGGCGACTGGTGCCGCAACAGTGAACTAGCGGCCTACCTGCAAACATTGTTTCCGCAAGTGGCGATTTCGCAACCTTCCTGTGACGAGCGTCAACAAATCAGATTTCGTCTGCTCGAAAAACCATTCTGGCTTGCGGATGAAATCGCGAATCAAGACGATAGCTTGTTGTTGACGCCCGAATCAATGCTTGAAATGGCAGAGCGGCATTTCCGAAGCTCGAACCGATGTCTGCTAGTTGCTCACTTGGTGCAAACAGGTGATTCATATCTCGAAGCTGGAAGATTTTTTGTCGTGTCGGAGACTTGGCCAGCGCCTCGCGACAGCCATTGACCTCCAATGTGTTGACCTCCAATGTGTTGACCTCCAATGTGTTGACCTCCAATGTGTTGAACGCCGGCACAGTCAACGCCGACGCATTAGAAAGGCATGAAACAGGAAAGAGCCGATGTTCCGCCGTGCTGCGAATGGGACCCTTCTCGATTGTGATCGTGGGTACAATATGTCCCGCGTACGGAAAAATTCCTCCATAAGATATCTAACGACTTGAACATGCGATTCAGACCTACAAGCCTTATTCGATTCACCGTATTTGCCAGCTGTTTTGTTTGCTCGTGGCAAACGAGTGCGGCCGAGAAACCAGAAATCGAAATCTGGCCGGGCGACTTGCCTGCGGGCGCGGTTCAACTGGCACCCGACAAGATCCAAGCACTCAAATCGCAAGCCAGCGAAGAAAGAATCCGTTACGTTGAAAGAGCCACGTTGACGGTCTACGAGGCGCCGCCGGAGACAGCCAATGGATGTGCCGTGATCATTTGTCCCGGAGGTGGCTACAGCATTTTGGCGTGGCCAAAAGAAGGACTCGAAGTCGCTGAATGGTTCAATTCAATTGGTGTGACTGCCTTTGTTTTGAAATATCGTGTTCCAAGGCGGGACCCTGAAAGGATTCACTGGGAACCGATGCAGGATGTTCAGCGGGCGATCCGAGTCGTCCGGCATGGTGCCAAGAAATGGAAGATTGATCCGGATCGAATTGGAACCCTTGGGTTTTCAGCGGGCGGTCATCTCACCGTTATGTCAGGTGTTCAATATGAGACGCGATGTTACGCTCCGGTGGATGAGGCTGATAAAGTAAGTTGTCGCCCTGACTTTATGTGTCCCATCTACGTTGCTTATCTCGGGGATAATTACAGCGATCGCGTTGCGGAACTCGGGCCACTCGTCACTGTGACCAAAAACACCCCTCCCACCTTCATGGCGGTGACTTGGGACGACGCGATGCGAGGCGCTCAATCGGCATTGCTGTTTGCAAGACTGCGAGAAAACGGAGTTCCCGCAGAACTGCACGCCTACACACGAGGAGGTCACGGATATGGCATGCGTCCCTCAGAGAACCCCGTTTCAAAATGGAATACGATGCTGCAAGCGTGGTTGCAGACAAGCGGCTTTCTGGAAAAGTGAATCGACAATTCTTCCCTCTCAGAGAGCGAGCTTTTCCGGCAGGTTCCGTGTTCGCGATTCGAACAGCCGCGATGTTGGTCTGGTTGCGAACATCACCACTCCATCGACGATTCGATGTAACCTATGGCAATTCCATTGCCCGTTGGCGGATAGCATCGGTCGAGAGTGCCCCACGAAAGATGGCAGCCTGCGACAGAATTCCGGTTAAAGGCAAATGATCGTTTTCATCTTTGTAAATCCCTGCCGAGAGCCAGCTCGCCTGCTCAAACAAAACGGCGCCGGCCTGTGCAGAACTGACTCCAACCAACTTTCCGTCGACAAACAACTTCATGCTTTTTCCATCAAAGGTGCCGACAAGGTGGTACGCTTTTCCCGGCGTAAGCGTCGTGGGCATTTCGAGGTAAGTCAATTTTGACTTTTGCTCCGATGCAATTGCAAAGAAGAAATGGTCGTTGTGAACCCCCAGAAGTGCTCCCCTTTCGAAAACGCCATTGTCTTGGATAGCGCCGATGATTCCGGACCATTCAATCCCGACCTTGGAAACGTTGGTGCGAGCCTCCAATGACAACGTGGCAGGCATGCTGGGCAAATCGGCTTGGTCGGGGGAAATGGCAAGCCATTGTTTGCCATCGAGCATGATTCCCGAATCAGCGAATTTGATTGGCTGCGTTGCGATCATTGGCAAGTTACCAACGCTGGGTTGAATTGCCTGACCTTCCACCGCCGTCGGGTCGAATTGCCATGCATACATTTCTTGCAAGGGCTCTTCGGTTAAGGGTGGGAAATCCTCTAACATCCGAATTCTTGTTTGATCAGCAGTAACGGGGGCAAACGCCATCGACGTCTGAACAGGGAATGAGCAGACACAACTAGCGCTTCCTTCGGGAATCAGCAATCGCCCCCCGGCGGGAAGCATATTGATCCAACATCCGGGTCGACTAGGCGAAAGTTTTTGGAACGCGTTTTCCTGGTCCGCCGCAAGGTTCAGGACGGTCGGGTTCCCTGCCCGAAAGAAGACACATTGGCCAGCACCGCTTAGTGTTCCACAGCTGTGCCCTGGCCGCTTTAGTGACCAGGCTGCTACGTCGCCTGCTGGTGTGATCTTCTCCCCCGTTTCAAGGTCGTACAAGAATGGCTCGGCAATCAAGATACCTTTCCCCGATGGTTGGCGCAGTGCCAAAGGATGGTGTACCTGTTCGCCATGCCCAAGCCCTTCGGTGATGTGCGTATGCTCATCCGTCCAAACCAAGGATCCATCTTGTAATTTGAGTGTTGCCAAACGGTAAGATGCTTTCTTTTCACCACTTTCGGAAGTTGCGAGGATCACAACATCGTCAAAAATTTGGGTGTAAAAGATGTTGACCGCACGAGGGAACGGTAGAGGCTCAACCCAAACTCGTTGACCTGTTTCAGCATCGAGGCAAACAACTCGTGAATCTTTTGAGAGTTCGACGGCGGAAATACGATCTGTTTCACTGCGAAGAGATGCTTCACTTCTCGATTCAATAAAAACAAGATGCTTTCCCGAAGGATCAATTGCGATCGAGCTATTTGGGATCACGCTTTGCTCAGCGTATTTCCAGATCGCGTGCCCTTCAGAATCCAAGCTGTACAAAACCCGGCTGCAAACCAAAGGGCGCGCCGAGTCATAATCCTGCTTGGCGTAACGCTCCCGTAGCGTACTTGGCGGGAATGAATTCCGCACCGATTCCTTCGGGCCATGCGGCGCCCCCTTCAGTCGCCCAGCCTCAGGTTTCATTCCGCTGGCAATGAGGAGGCCATTTTGCTCAGCAAGATACCCCCAATACAACTCATCATTATCTGCAGGCAGCCGGTAGGAAGCGATTCGTTCACCGGTCACTGCATTCAGCTTCCAGATTTCACGACCGACGGCGGTGTAAAGAAAATCTCCTCTTGTTGTTAAACTGGAATAGCCGCCATCGAAGGGCATGACATAGCGGACTGCATCAGGGGGCAAACTAACTTCCCAACGCTCCCGTCCGTTGGCCGGGTCAACGCCAATCAGCGATTCATCACCGTGCAAGACTAGGCTGGCCCCCGCTGCTAAGGGTGACTGCGCTCTCAGATGACGATCCGGCATTCGAGCAGGCCCAACGCCACCAAACCACTGCAGTCGAAATTCGCTTGCTTGGCCAACCATTGAATCCCCCGAGTCCGACGTGTTGGCCGGCGTTCCGTACTGGTGCCGCCACACACCAATCCCTGGCAACTCGTCTTTGATGAAGGGTGATTCTGATGTCATAGAGACGACTCCCGATCCAGGCGTAACACAGGCGATCAATTCGTCCCGTCCGTAGGGCGAAGGGGAGGCTTCCAAGACTAAGTTGAAAACCGGTTCGGCGAACGGGATCAGATTCCCAACCGCATGGTGCATAACGGCTAATCGTTTTCCGTACTGCCGTTCTGCCTGGAACTGGTTACGCAAACGATCGCGGATTTCATTTGTAGGAACAATCGAAACCACATGCAGACGGGTCTGCGTTGCCAAGTAGTTCGCACACCGCCCATCGACATCATTCACGACCAAAGCCAATCCGACATCCGAAGAAAGCCTGGCGACACTAGTTTTGATTCGGGCGAGCAAGGCTTCATTTGGATCTTCCACGTGAGTCGTCAGAGGCTCCGTGATAGGCTTGCGATTCAACTGCCAAGAAACAGAGGCTTGGGCATCAGCGTCACGCGGAAGAACCCCGTGCCAAGCGTACACTTTGCCCGAACTCGTAGTCGCCACAAGCAATTCGGGGGCTTCGGCATCCGCCGAGGCGGTGACCGCCAAATATCGAATTACTTCATCCGTGGATGGCAAATGCAAATCACGCAAGCGTGCGCCATTACGGCCGTCGAACATGGTGACCACCGATCCGCATGCCGCAAAAAGACGGGTTTTATCGGAATCCCCGGTGACGATCAAATGCTCCGCTTGCCTGCAGGATACCGACCAGATGGTGGACCCTTTTTCCCTCGCTGCCATCTTTTTCAGATCGTGACACTGCAGTTCTCGCTCATTGGAAAACCACACGCGTCCTTTACCGGCTGCGATCGCGCGCCCATCGATGGGCAGCATTTTGGCTTCAGGAATGTTGGGAAAAGATTCAACCGAAGGTGTATTGCCGGGGCCCGAAAAGAACGCCTCGCGAGTCAACATGCAAAAAGAACCACCAGGCGATGGTAGATCATTAATGAACCGACCAGAATCCAACGCAAGACAGAATGGCGCTGACCGTCCGCAAGGGATGCAGAGACGGTCCCGATGGTCCGTCAGCAAATAACCTTGCGGTGAACGATTCACTTGGCGTCGCCACACGAGAGAACCATTGGCCTTGTTAAACGCGGCCGCATAGACACCCTGACTGGGGAATAATCCTGCAGTGGCAAAAACGAGATCAGAAGAGACAATTGTCGAAGTCCGTATCGGATGGCTTCCAATCAGACGTTCATTGCCGAATATCCTTGGTTGCTCAGGACCAATCTTGCTCGACCACTGCACTTCACCCGAAACGAGATCAATCGAACGGAGTACACCATCGTCTGCTCCCAGCCAAATCGTCCCGTCCTCAATATGGGGTGCATAGCGAATCGGAGCGTCGGCAACAAATTGCCAACGTAACTCGCCAGTCATTGGGTTGAGTGACACCAAACGATCAGTCGACGACGAGGTAATAAGCAGGTGCTGATTCCCAGTAGCATCCAGCGCAATCAATGGAACATCACCACGGTCATCAACGACTCTTGGTTCGATCACGCTAAGGTTTTGCCATAAACTTCCTCTCGCCGGTGCTGGCCAAGCAGGTGCAGGTGCATCCAAATCTTGATGGGACCATGCAGGCTGCCACGAGGAAGCATGGAGTGTTTGTTCGCGAAATCCTGTACGCTGGTTGTTGCCGCGATGAATTGGCCAATCGGCTTGCAGCGGCCCCAACGCCGCCAATGTGGAAAACAAGAACATCCACCGTCGCTCAAACAAAGAAGACAACCGATTGTCGATGGTTTGGTTTCGCACGCGATTTGCTGGCGTTGGAGGTGATTCGAGTTAGCTGCCCATAGTTTAGCAGGGTCACTGATCTACACCCGCTTTTTCAACCGTTTCAGAGTAACCGTTCACCACAACCGTTGTAGGCGCGCGTTTTAGGCTTTTGGGTTTCCCC
>JARGNK010000162.1 GCA_029213145.1 Rubripirellula sp.
GTTGGTTGATGATGGGTTCTTGAGATTTCCCGTGAGCGTCGATGGTACGTTCCGATCGGCGGGCCTCGCTTCGGTTGACGATGCCTATGCCGGTTTACTTGTGACCTTCTTGGCAGGGCCGCTTCAAAATCAAACCTATCGTGTGATCCGGTCGATTCATCGGCCAGGTGGTGTATTAAATTCTCCGTACGATGAGCCGTACGATGACTTGTTCATCGATCTTGAAGCGGGGGTCTTGCCGGCGGGGACGGTCGCGCAGTCGCAAGCTGTTCGAGCTCTCTTCTATGCGAATCCTGCAAATCTCACTTTGGGAGGCTACCCTCTTCGTGTGAATGGCGTTCCGCGAAACTCACGAGGTGTTGGTTTTGACGGAACCAATAACAATCAAACGATGGCTACTGCTTCGCGCCAGTTGCAGCAACTGCGGGATCCTCTAGTGCCTCTATCCCCTCACAATCACCCTCTCTCAGGATTTGCTGACCTTCCTGGTGCTCGGCAGCCGAATCATCTCGGCCGTTGGGTCAATAAAGGTTTCATTTCGGGTGATTTTGATGAGGATTACGATGCACCCGATTTCAATAATTGGTGGCTCAGTTACAGGCGACCGGATGGAACGGTCATCCCGGCGTTTCACCGCCCCGCTGTCATCAACTACATCCTAAATCAGAACACCAATTGGTCCGGTGCGAGTGGGGCGGATTACAACAATTTGATGGTCAGTCTCTCGCGGGCCACCTTCCGGCCGTTGCCCATTGCTCAGGGACAGTTGTCTCTTGGCGGTGGTGTTACGGGGGGTGGTGCTCAACCGAGTACTGCGATCAATCCACGATTCACCGGCGGCAGTGATGTCTTTGCATTACGGACGGCACTGCCGATCAATCAAAATGCGCCATTCTTGGATCAGCTCGCTCGGGGTTTGATCAATGGTCCTTGGGATGTCGATAACGATAAAGACGGAGTTGCTGATAGCGTCTGGGTCGATCTAGGTTTGCCAGTATTCACATCGCGAGAGGGCAAGTTGTTGCGTCCACTGGTCGCACCGATGATCGAGGATCTGGGTGGCCGACTGAATCTCAACGCGCACGGCAATTCACAACTTGCTGCGAATGTTTCAGGGAAGCAGAGCAGTGCCGCTTTTTGGGCGGGGACCCGAGATGGTCTCAATACATCCAATAATTCGCGTTACGTGTTTCGCGGACTTGGTTGGGGGCCGAGTGAAATCATGTTGCCGGCAACCTCCTCGAGTGGATTGATTAATGATGCGACGTTGCAAAATAATTTGGTCGGACTGATCAATGACCGCTATCGGTTTGGCGAACAAGGTTTGACCACGCCGGATTATCCTGGGGCGGATAACCGTGATTTTCTCGATCTGCTGCGGTTCGGTTACAGCCCGGCTCAACACCTGGCAGTCGGCGGGTTCGGTACTTCGACCGATCCGTTTGGGCGAGGCGGGATGGGCATTGGCCGGAGCGGCCATATCCTTGGTGCCGGCTCTGGCCGATTGATCAGTACGGACGATCCCTCCACCGGAATTGTCGAACCGAACGTCAATGAAGCGATCAACCATCCTTACGAGATGGATCCCACTGGGGAGCTTAGTGGGGATCGGCCATTCACACTTGCCGAGCTCGAGGCCATCCTGAAATCGAATCAATTCGATTCTGAGTTGTTGCCTGCTGCGTTGCGTGATCGCCTGCGTCTGTTGATTGTCAATCATCCTGAATTCGCGAATGCCTTCACGACGCGTAGTGCTTCGGATGACCGGCCAGCAACTGCGTTCGGTCGTCAAACGCCGCCCGGTGCGACTGCGTGGACCAGAAATACAACCTACACGCTTGGGGATGTCGTGCAGGTTCCCAATGGGCGTGTGTTTCGATGTATTCAGGCAGGAACTTCATCTTCCGGCCTGTTTGCTCCCACTCGAGCCGGCGCCGATGGGACCGGCAACTTGCGATGGGAAGCGTATTTTCCAGTCACTCCGCATACCTCGATTGTTGAACTGCTGAGTGTCTTGGGAGTTCCAGCGGATCAAATCAATGAACTGCTGGCACCTGAGATTCGCTTGGGCCGAAAATTGGACGTCAATCGAGCCTTCGGAAACTTGACCGATGACAATGGCAACAATGTGATTGACGAGCCATTGGAAACGGCACGGCAAGACACCGATGGTGTCGATAATGACAACGATGGAATCACGGATGAAGTAGGTGAAGTCGGCGAGCGTTTTGCTTACACGGCGAGAACCGCTGCTGACAATACGACGATTGGTTCGACCGGTTTTGGTTCGCAGCAATATTGGGATGCCCCGAATTACACGATGAGCGAACCGAAGCCGACCGTCGACGTCAACGGTGATTTCGTTGCAGCTGGCGAGCCAAACACGATCCCAGTTGGCGGCCGACAGTTGCTGGCGCGACACCTTTACATTTTGGCAATGGCGCTCAGTCGTGACTTGGACGACCCCACGCAAGCAGCTGGGTTTCCTGTGACGCAACCCGGTGCTTCCAATTCCTATCCGAATGGTGTGACGGAGGCTGAGTTTTACAAAGCGCGACGGTTGGCTCAGTGGGCTGTGAATGTGGTCGATTATCGCGATCCCGATTCTGTCATGACCCGGTTTGTGTTCGATCCGGATCCCTTCGCGACCGACACAGATACCGCAGTCGCTGACCATCCTTATGAAACAACGTCGGGTAATCCAACTTTCCCTTTGAACCACGATGGTTGGTCGCCGCCGATCGACATTTATGATTCTGCGGCACCGAACGATGCAACCCGCACCAAGCTCGCGCCGCCCGCTTACGTTGTGTGGGGTGTTGAGGAGCCCCAGTTGGTGTTCACCGAAAGTGCTGCCTATCACGATGTTCGGCTCCGTGATACTGATCGTGATTCAAGTGGTAAGACCAAACTTGACAATCCTGATCCCGATGAAGATTCCGACCAAGTGCGAATGCCGCAGGGGTCGTTGTTCCTAGAGCTCTATTGTCCGCACGCGACAGTCACTGCCGCTGATCAATCGACAAAGCCGGCAGCACCGCAAGAACTTTACACGTCCGGAGGATCTCTCGACCTGGCTCGTGTCGCACCGGGTGGAGCTCCTGTTTGGCGAGTGGCGATTTCAGAACGGCATGATGCAGGTTCCGAGACTGAGACTGGCCGTGATCCCGCCGAAGTCGATCCGGCTCTCATTCGGCAGGCCCTGCCCTACAGTGCATCGTTTGAGGTGGACTCGCCCGATGAATTGGACACCTCCAAAGATCCTGTTGACGGGTTGCCGTATGATCGTTTTGTTTGGTTCCGAAATATTCCTGCAGTCGATACCGATCCTGATGCTGCGTTCAATCAGATCCGAAATGTGATCGCGGGCAACAACATGTTCGGGCAGGACGAAAATCTTGCGGATCCAGCAAGTGCTGCAACCAAAGCTGCTTCCCGCGTTTTTGTTGCTCCCTTCGTGCCGAACGCGAACTTGGTACTGCAGCCTGGGCAGTTTCTTGTCCTCACGCCTCGTGCGGAAACACGGCTTGGGTCGAAGGAATTTAACAATGGTTACCCAGGTCTGCCGAGCGATCAGCGGTTTTCGGTTCTTGGTGCTGAAGGTTTAGTTTTTGCGAACCACAACGATGTTCGATTGACTCCAGGACTAAGCGGCGGAACCGATCCCTACGCACCGGCCTTTCCGTTGGTCATCGGTGCGCCGCGTCCGACCGTGGCTCAGGGATGGCCCGCTGTTCCGGTAGATGCAGCTCACCCCAACTTTCTGCAGAACGTGGTTGGATTGAGTGTGTCGGAGCCCCTGCCGCGAGGAGGGAACTATTACGCTGCTCCGACCTCGCGTTTGAACGGAACCCAAGACTTGGACGGTGATGGTGACGAAGACTATTTGTTGACCGATGCTTACATTGATTTCACCGATCCGGCGACCAATGCAAGAGACACGCCACTGGATGTGGGAATTGGTCGACTCCCGACCGTCTCAGCTGGTAACCAGGGTGGGCCTCCCGGGGCTGGCAATCGGGAGCCTGCCTTAGGAACAATCCAAAGTTACTGCTCCGCTTTTCTGCAGCGGCTTGCGGATCCGACGATTGCTCACGACCCCGTGACAAATCCCTACCGGACCGTTGATTGGCTCTCAATCGATTTGAACGTGATCAGTGGTGAGGACCGTCCCGACAATATTTCTTCTGACGGAGGCTATCAACGTAGGAGTCGGCAGCGAGATGGGCAGGTTCAGGCCGCTGTTGGCCAGGCCTCCGTGTCAGCCAATGCGTTGTACTCCTACAGCACATCGGATGAGACCGAAGATGCCATCATTAATACGGCTTCCGAAGAATTCTTTCTGTTTGACACGACGAGTGGAGCGAACGCCACGGCGAATGTGCAGTCTTCGTTGAGTTTCTTAAACACTCAGACGGCGGGGATTAATCCTGGATTCACCGGTTTTGATGCGAGCATCGGCAGCCTCGATACTGCGGGTAACGTGGTAGGGAATGATCGAAACCTGCCGCTGCGACCGTACGCGATTCATCCTTGGTTGAATCGTCCATACGCTTCCCATCTAGAACTGATGTTGGTTCCAGCTTGTTCGCAGGCCCGATTGTTCGAAGAGTTTTCGTTCGATCCGACGACGGATCCGACTGTCTATCCAGACAGCGCGACGCCAGACGATGCGGCGATCGTGAACGCTCCGTTTCGCCACTTGTTGAATTTCTTTCATAGCGATACCGGCAGTGGAACGAGCATGGAGCTGGCCAAGCTATTTGATTTCGTTCACACACTGCCGAGATTCCGCGGTGAAGTCGATGTCATTGACCCAGCTCGCTTGGAGATTCCCGTCCCAGGCAACATCAACCTGCCTCCTGATCAGCAGCCGAATTACACCGCAGAGCAACGCCAGTTGGCGCTGATGCGATCTAACCTGGCGCCCCCTTTCGGGATGATGTATGACAATCAGCGGCAGGGGACGATTAACCTAAACACGCTCTCTTCCTTTCCCGTTTGGGCTGGGTTGATGCAGGGTCATTTGACACCGAACGAATTTACCAATCCGGTGGGTGGAGGATCGGCAACTCAACTTTCCTTTAACAACTTTATCCAAAGTCGTCGTGGTTATCCGATTGCTGGGGCAGGGGCGATTAGTCGTGTGACCGGCAATGGGCCTTACAACTACGATCCCGGTAATTTGAGTCCGGATTTCCCGACAGAATTTGGGGGTGTGTTCCGATCGGCGATCTCGTCCTCGAAAGCGATCGATGTGCGTGGTGGTACCAAATTGCGGCGGCGTTCGGTGAACGGAACGCTGCTGCGAGGTAATGGATTGCTAAACGCGAACAATAACCCGCCGGTTGGTCATCCTTCACTGTTGGTGCGTACTGCGAACCAATCACCGCAAGTGTCACCGTTGAATGGTCCGATCAACGTGCTTCCCACCTCGATGTTCCTGCATCACGATCGACTTCGTAACCCATTCATGCGTTACCAAACGTTGATGCGGATGCCGAACCTGGTGTCGGATAATTCACAAACATTCCTGGTTCGATTGACGATCGGATTCTTCGAGGTCGATGCGGAAACGCAAGGTCTGCAGGACGAATACAACGCGGACATCGGGAAGAATGAGCGTTATGAGGCCACCTTTGTGATCGACCGATCGATCCCTGTGGGCTTCAAGCCAGGCGAAGATTTGAACGCTAGAGATGTCGTGGTTTTTGAGAGTTATGGCCAATGATAATGAATAAGAACCACCGCAGTTTTGGTTTGCAGTCGGCTTCCTTTAAGGAGGCTCCGCGCGGGTTTACCCTGGTGGAGATGCTGGTTGCGATAACCGTCACGTTGCTCATGATGGTTGCGCTGGCCCGAGCCTTTGGTTTTGTCGGCAAGAAAGTCCAAGATGGACGTGGTGAAACGACCCTTTCGAATCAATTGCGCGACATCACGACTCGACTGTCCGATGAGTTGAAGCAGTCTACGGTGACTCTCAATCCAACCTCCGGAGACGAAGATCCGCTCGGCTATTTTCTGTACTACGAAGGCCCGGTCACCAATGCGACTTCGGCGTTGTTTCGAGCAATCAATGACGGTGATGGGAACCTTGATCTCAATGATACGAAGCATGGTGACTTTGACGATTACCTGGCGTTCACCGCCGTCGCAAAAGGGAACAATTGGTTCGTTGGCAAAGTTCCACGCTATATCCTGGATATCAAAGCGCTTGAGCAAAACAATATCCCCGCATCCAACTATACGGTGACTGCTAATTCGTTTGACCCTGTTGTCATTCGATCGAAGTATGCGGAGATCATCTACTTCGCAAGTCCGGAATACGAACTGGCATCGCTCCCGGCGAATCCCGCCTACATCGATGTCGACGGCGATTTAGATCTTGGCAGCGGAAATGCGACACAGAATGGGATTCCCGATCGTCTGCGACTTCATCGGCGTGTGTTGTTGATTCGTCCTGACCTGAACGTCGTGAACCTGAACACTTTGAATCAGACTTGGCCGGGCTCGCCCGGTATGGTTCCGCTTGATCAATCGGGGGTCGATCACTTTGGTGATGCCCTGACGGTTAAGTTTATGGCAGCCGACGCTTGGCCATCGGCGACCGGTTTGACGATCAACACTGGCGCAAATCAAGGTCCCGATGCGGATGCTAGTTTGGGCTGGTTGTATGGCATGGCGGGTGTGCACCAGCAGTGCGATCTGTCGATGCGGCGGATCCTAGATGCATCTGGAAATCCGACCTCCTTTGTCGCGGCCAATTCACTCGCTGATTTGAGTAAGCCCCACAACCGATTCGCACACGTTCGGGTGCCGAATTCAGTAATGGGTGGGGGTAGTGGCAGCTTGCCGACGTCGATGCCGTTGTTGGCTTTGGGTAACGCCGCCACGATTCTTTCCACCAATACCGTTGATGGAACACGGATCTCGCCACCTGCAACGCCCAGCGTTGGCCCGGTCGTGACCCCGACCACGTTGAGCGGTTTTTTGCGGCCGGAATTTGTCCTCGGTGGTGATTTGACTCACCTCGATTCGATCGACGCTTGGGGACAAGAACGGATTGGTGAAGATCTGCTAACGAACAACACACTTGGGTTCGATATCCAGATTTATGACCCATCGGCTGCCGTGTTCACGACGTCGGACGGCGTTGTGGTTCGGCCTAGTGATGCGGGATATCGACAGGCGTTGCGACAGGCAACTGCAGGCGGACAATCCAACACAGAATTCGGCTCGTTCGTCGACTTGGCATACCCAGTTCTGGCAGGTGGTTCATTGCGGGGTTGGCAACCGCGTCGTCTGGAACGACGCAGCACTGACGATGAACCGATCGTCGGAACGCAGCAAAGTTTTTTGGTCACGCCGTTTTCTGGCATCGATAGTTACACGCCTGCCGACACCTCCGTGACGGCTTACATTCCTTCGCTGTATCAGTCCGGACGTTTGGCGACCAGCGGGACCACCATTCAAGTCTTTCAGCCAGCATTCGATACCTACACGATGTTTTATGAGCGGGATGGTTTCGCGCAACTGGCGCCCAGTGGAGGCTCTGGAACTCGTTGGAGTCCACTCTCGTCGTCATTGACGCTTGCCACACAGGATCGCGGTTCAGATGGTCTCGATAATGATGGGGCCTTCGGAATTGATGACGCGGGTGAAATGGAAACCCGCGCTCCGTTCCCATTTCGACCTGAAGCTGTGCGGATTTCGATTCGTCTTGAAAACCCATCACTTCGACTGATACGTCAAAGTTCAGTCGAACACCGAGATCAGCTTTAGACTTGGAATGCCAAACTTGGAACCGCGTTTGATCGCTTCAAGCCAGGTTGAATTTTGATCAAAACATCAAGCCGTCCAAAATTCGCAGTCTTCCTGATCGCCCTTGGCTTCATCGTCTTGCTGGCTGTCGTTTTTCGTTTGGTTGTGCTAGCGAATGTGCCGCAATTAGAAAACGATTTGTCGGCGGTGAAAGTTGCGGTCACGGACTGGGTGCATTCGAACGGTGAAACGCTGGGGAACGAAACGCAGGAGAATCAGCTGGCGACGCAGATCGATGCTCGCCCACTTCCGGAGTCATTGACAAGGCTGGGCGTCGTGTCGGTCGGTTTTGAACAGTTTGATCCGAATGCGACGGTTTTCATTCGGCCTGGTGTTGATGGGCAACCAGGGGTCGCCGGAGTCGATGATAATGGCAACGGCATCGTCGACGATGACACCGAATTGGGTGCGACGAAAACCGACGATGTGCTGAGCGTCACCGCGGGCGAAGTCGATACCGAAGGACCCATTCTGATTCTGCAGCGAGGTGGCTACGTTCCTGTTTCGCGGCAAACGGCAACGAGCGAGAGTGCCGCATGGCGGGCCGTTGTGAATGGGCGCTCCCAAGGAGAAGATTGGTCGTTCCTGCTGCCATTCGGCTCGTCAAAAGCGGGTGAATCGAGACCTGCTGAATTCCAGAATGAGGAACGCGTGAGGTGAATGATTCGGTAAGTTCTGCGTGCTACCGAGTTCGGGGATCACGATCGGACGATCACAGCAGAGCGGAATTGGTCGTTTTTTTGAAATTGAGCGGGACGGGGGATGCGGGACCGGCGGCTAGCGGCGTGCGGTTCTGTGGTGTGGTTAGCGTTGTGGGCGTTTTTCTGGATTCGGGATAACGGCAGGACCGGCAGGACCAGCAGGACCGGCGGCTAGCGCCGTGCCGCTCAGTGTTATTCCACCCCGTGGTGTGCGGCCCAGAGGGGTGTTTGTTCTCTGGGGGTGGGCCGTTTGCGCCTCGGAAAGGTGACACCTTGGCGGAATCGGTCCTTTCTCTAAAATTGATCACCTATCGCCTCGCGGACCGGCGGCTAGCGTCTTGCCGCCCAGGTTACTGGCTGGTGGTGATTCCAGACGGTGGCGTCCGAGTGCCGTCCTGAGGCAGTTACGACAGGTGGATGTCGCTAACGGCCAAATCCTGGCGAGGACCGGCGGCTAGCGCCTTGCCGCTCAGGTTACTGGCTGGTGGTGATTCCAGACGGTGGTGCTGTGTGCCGCCCAACCAATGCTTTATTTCTAAACCTCTTACCTGAAACCTTTCCATGCCTGACCACCACGAACTCGATATCAAACGTGTTGCCATCTTGTTTGCCGGTGGCCCCGCTCCGGCGGCCAATGCGGTGATTTCCACGGCGGCATTTTCGTTTCTTGAGGAAGGCGCCCAAGTCTTTGGGATCAAGCACGGCTACAGTCGCTTGGCCGAGTACACGTCGGCTGGACCCCTGGTCGAAGGCGAAGACTACATCCGCTTTACCCACGATTCATTGGTGCACGCCCGCAGCAGTCGAGGCATCATGATCGGCACCGCGCGGACCAACCCTGGCAAACACGTCAGTTCGCCAGATCACTTGAATGATGCCGAATTGGTCGCTCCACTGAGACGTGTTTACGAGGGATTGTGCTCGCTGGAAGTCGACGCGCTGATCTCGATTGGTGGTGATGACACACTCAAGACCGCCAACAAAATTAAGTTGTATCAGGATACGTTGCCGTCCGACGCTCGGCGGTTCCCCGTCATCCATCTTCCCAAGACGATCGACAACGATTACTCCGGTATCGATTTTACCTTCGGCTTTTTCACCGCTGTCGAAACGCTGGCCGAAGAAATTCGCAACCTCAATTACGATGCTGCCGCCGGCCGTTCGTATTTCCTTTGTGAAGCGATGGGGCGAAGTGCTGGTTGGTTGTCTTACGGAGCCGCGATCGCCGGTGAAGCGAGCATGGTGTTGAGTGTCGAAGACGTGGTCGGATCGTTGGCCGAAGAAGAAGTGGTCAATCAGGAAACCGGCGAAACCCGTAAGGTCATGGCGATGGATCGAGTCATCGATCGCATGGTCGATATGATGCTCGCCCGCGAGCGCGAAGGCCGTCCCTCAGGAACAATCGTGCTGGCAGAAGGCATGGCTGAGTACCTGCCATCGAAGTACCTCGAGGGCGTCAGTCGCGATGATCACGGTCACATCAACATTTCATCGATCAATTTGTCCGCGCTGATCGCCAAGATGTTGAGTGAGCGATATACCGACCGAACCGGTCGAACTCGCAAAGTGAACGGTTTGCAACTCGGCTACGAATCGCGTTGTGCACCGCCTCACGCCTACGACGTGATGCTCGGCTCGCAACTCGGCGTCGGTGCCTATCGGGCCCTCGTTGAAGAGAAGCTCAACGGTGTGATGGTCAGTGTTTCTGGTCAACTTGACCTACATTACGTACCGTTCGAAGAATTGGTTGATCCAGAAACATTGGTCACCAAGGTGCGATTCATTGAACCCAATAGCGATTTCCATCGCCTCGCGAGATTCCTGGAAACCTGCGTCGATAGTTGAGCGATGCGGTAGCGAACCTACGCAGACAGTTTGCGTTCCTGTTGACTGTTTGCGTCTAGGCGGCGATGGTTGCGCATGCAGCAGGATTTGACCCTGCAGAGGGGCTAGTTCGCGTGCCGGGCTCCACGATGCGTCAAAGTTGATCGGCTCAACACAAAGGGTTGGGATCAGCGGAGCGTTGTCGTTTATGATGCAGAAGGTTGGCGAGCGTGCCGAGCGAGTGGTTTGCTGAATTGGCTGATGACCACTCTGTCGATTGTGGTCGGCGAATGGCTGCATGCCGCTGACAGGTCACCTCATCAGATCAAAGGACGCAGGTTGGGACGACGAAGCGATAAGAAGAGCGATAAGAAGACTGACACGACACGCAAGTATCTGATCTCGCCGACGGTGGATGCAGTTTGCGGTGGCAGTCTTTCGTTGGTCATCGCGATCTTGGTAATTGCGTATTCTTCCGCCGTTCCCGGCGGACTTTCGAGTGATCTGCTGAAGACGGGCATCCTGTTCCCGTTGCTTTACCTGTTGACCGATTTTCTGATCAATATTCCGCATTTCATGGCTTCCTACCGAGTTCTTTACTCGCGTCCGAGTAGCTTTCGAAAGCATCCGGGAGTGACGATTGCGGGCCCGATTATCGGCATCGCATTCCTGGTGTATGTGGGATGCTGGACGCCACCGGGGAACACACCCGCTTCGCTTGCCCCAGATCTGGTTGAGGCAGATCTGGTTGAGACAGGTGTGGTTGAGACAGATGGATCCGTTGCTACGGCCGCAGCGACGCAACCCACTTCGATGCTGTTCCTCAGTCTTTACGTTGCGCCGATCGTGCTGGGCTGGCATTACGTGGGGCAGTCTTGGGGGACGACTGCTTGCTTTGCGTTTTTGAGTGGATTCCGAATGTCGGTGACTCAGCGAAGACTGATCCGTTCAGGCTTTTATGCCCTGTTCGCTTACCACGTCGTCTGGGCGTTTTCGAGTATGCAGTTATTGCAGACCTGGTATCCAGAGCAACAAGCTGGCGAGTACATGAACGTTGCGGTGATGTCGACTTGCCGCGTGGTGGTGTTAGCCTGCTTTGCCCTCGGCATCTTCGGGTTTTTCCAGATGGCAAGAGACCATCAGAAACGTGTTCCAGCACTGGTTTGGCTTCCTTGGTTGGCGACCTTTTCATGGTACGTGATGGTGGATATCAGTCCCGCGTCCTTCTTTTTGCTGCAGATCTTCCATGCCTTGCAATACCTGATGTTTCCGGCGCGGGTTGAGATCAATCACTATGTTGAACGGGAACAGGGTGAGCGTGAACAGGGTGAGGATAAACAGGGTGAGCGGGGGTATCTGCGGTTTCACATGATCGCCTACTATCTTGCTCTGGTCGTGGTTGGCTTATTCGCCTTTGAATGGACCCAAGTTCTTGAGTGGACGCTGGTCAAGAATCCACCGAGCAATTTGGTTATTTTGGGAACCGCCACGATGGTCGTGATCAATCTGCACCACTATTTCATTGATGCCGTGATTTGGAAGATCCGAGACCCTGAGGTGCGGCATTCTATTTTCGGGCATCTTGAAAGCTAAACGCGACCGGCGTGGCACTCGGTCCGATCGGTGCGATGCTCGGCGTTTGAGCGAGAGTCGGCAATCGGATTCGGTCAGAAGTACGACAAGGTCAAAGACAAAGTCAAAGTTTTCCGGTTCGCGCTGAGCGGCACCCTGCGATTTTCTTCTCTGCCTGAGCCTTGGGTTGTTAACCGCTTTACGCGAGTTGATCTCATTCTGATCTTCGAGGGAGATGGCGTTCCACGTTAATGAATCGGATTGCCGGGTGAGAAACTGAACGCATTCGGCTGTGATTCGACGACAAGGATTCTCTGGTTAACTGGTAGATCTTTGAATGATTGTGTTTCCCCGTCGGGCCAACGAACTCGTAGTTCGTCGACTCTGTTTGCGTCACCCAATCCGAACGCATTCACGTTTTCATTCCGACAGAGATATCCGTCTCCGGCGACGACCCACTGACTCACGCGATGGTTCTTGCAAATGACCTCGAGCTTGGCTCCGATTGCATCTCGCTCGCTATCGGTTCCCACCAGTACCACCTGAAGCCACGAGTGATCTGAATCGGTTTGGTTGACCAGCAACGCCGACGGTTCTTCGATATGCGTCACGACCAGATCCAGCTTACCATTTCGGTCAAAATCGACCGTCGCCAATCCACGGCCGAAATGTGGTTTGGTCCAGTAGCCACTTGAGTCGTCGACGTCGTGCAACTCGAATTTTTTTTGACGATTTTGGAACAACTGAATCGGCTGTGCATGCGACCCGCGAATGCTCAAGGCGTCATCGAGGTGTCCATTGGATACCACAATGTCGGGCTTGCCATTGTTCTGATAATCGATGGCCTGAGCGCCAAAGCCGACGAGTAGTCTGGATGACTTTCCCAGTCGAAATTGACGATTTCGGTCCTGGAAGGCGTCCTTGCCACGAAGGTACAGGTTGGCGTTTTCATTTTCGTAGTTCGCAACATAGAGATCCATGGTTGCATTGCCATCAAAGTCGGCTACCGCGATTCCCATCGATCCTGTCGCGCCTCCACTAAAGCCGTATGCACAGCCCATCAGCGGCGCTAAATCAACTGGTGATTCAGGAGCATCGAGTTGCCATAGCTGATTTGGTTGCGAGTCGTTTCCGACATAAACTTCGTTGCCTTGTTGCCCATCAAAATCGGCAATCACAACTCCCAGCCCGGCTCTCGGTGCGACGGATGGCGCAAGTGGTTGGGCGGAAAATTGACCTGATGGACTGTTGTTAAAAATCAAATCACTGGCAGCGTCGAAACTTCCCGGTGCGATGGTGATCAAGACATTGCCGTCGGCGTCCAGTGGTGGTTTCGCCGTCACGTTGGGATCATCGATATAGCCGAGCTGAATGATTTCGGGCAATTGGTCACCGGTTAGATCGGCAATGGCGATCGTTGCGGAAACGTGGTGATCACTTTGGGGGTTGGGCAGCCTTTCAGCTCGGAATGTACCATCGCCTTGGTTGGTCAGCAGCGTCGAAGCTCCAATATTTCCAATGGCGAGGTCCGGGAATCCATCCTGGTTCCAGTCACCTGCCGTGACGCCGAGTGCATAATTGTCACCCTCTACCGCCGCCTCGCTCGTCACCTCCACAACTCGGTCGGCAAGATTGCGATACAACTGATTGGGAAGCCCGGCATTGAACTCCGGTGGGTCGGATCCTCCCTGGATGAAGTAAAGGTCGGGGTATCCGTCGAGGTCGTAGTCGAGAACCGCGACGCCTCCACCGAGCGTTTGATAGATCGAGTAGCGTTTTTTTGTGGGCTGGCTAGCGACTCGGTATGTATGCCGGATTCCCAGTTGGTCGGCAACGTTTGTAAACGAAGCCTTGATTGCGCTGGCGATCTCCGTTCGGGCAGGATCGGCAACGTTTTGTGTTTCTGCCAGCTGATTGGTTCGATCTGTGGTTGGCGCCGGATACTTGTCGATGTCGATACCACACAACATCGATTGTGGAGATTGAAAAAGCGTTCCGGACTGAATCAGATCCCGTCGTCTGTTCTGCAATGCCGCCATCTCGTTCTGCAGCGCCGCCATCTCGTTACCCGTGGCGATTCGAAGTTGTGACGCGATGACTCGCCACATCACCGCCTCGAGGGGACGGTCTAGTTTTTCAAGGCTGGCTGCCAGGCGTTCGACTGCGACTGGATCAGGTGTCGCCGTTTTGGCGACGAGGTTATTCGCATCAACCGTTTCACGCGTGTCTGTCCAGCGATCAAACCAGACTTGAGCTTCGGCTTGTTTGTCCAAAGCACCAAACGCCTGGCGCATTCTGGTGATTGAAGCAAGGTCGGTTGGATTTCGCAGTAGCGCCTGGGACAGAGCCCCGATGGCCGATTCGTATCTCTGCCCCATCAACTCGAGAATTCCCAGCGTTGCCCAGTAGTCCGCGTACTGTTTGAGCGCCGGCGAGGTCTTTTTTAGCCACGCTTGGACCAAGGGATCCATTTGTCCTTCGCAGGCAGCCCGACCGAACAAAGCGATCATCTCGGGTGGCGTGTCTTCGTTCTCCAGCAATGGTTTCAGAATCTCAACAACGGTTTCATAGTCGCCGTCACTGAATGCTTTGCGGGCGTCGCCGAATGGGCCGATGGGAGTATAAAGCACCGCGTCAGAGCGACGTGGTTGATTCGTTGATGGCGGATCGTACATCGCGTCCGTCAAAGCGATCAGAGAATGGAGTTCATCTTGTCGCACATCACCGATTCGGCATAGCTGTCGGACCAGGTCGGAGGCTTCCTGTCGACGCCCCTGTCGATTCAACAGAAATGCTAACGGACGCAGTGCCGGAGCCGCCTCGGGTACCTGCGCAAGAATCGCACGATAACGCTGCTCGGCTTCGCCAAATCGCTCCAGTTGCAAGCACCAATCGGCGGCTTGCCCTTGGGCGGCCAGGCCTGCCTCGGGATGGTTGTGAGGAATTTCGTTGAGCAACTTGATCGCCTCGTTCACCTCTCCTTGGCTGGCTGTCAGTATGGCCATTCGAAAGATGACCTCCGCATCACCCGGGGTCGTGATCAGGCACTGCCGCAGCACAGCGAGCGCTTGCTGTGGATGACCCGATTGGGAAAGTTGCTCGGCGCGAGAAATAAGCTCAGCACGATCTTCAACTCGGGTGGTGTCAGAAGAATCCGGAACGATGTCTGGAGCCGTTGGTTCTTTGTCTCCGTCTGAACTGGGTTCAACCTTCTCGCTGGGTTCAACCTTCTCGCTGGGTTCAACCTTCTCGCTGGGTTCGTTCACCGAGTTGGTATTTGCTTCGCGAGAAGAGCATCCCGGCCAAAGGCACAAGCAGCCCGCGAAAAATCCTGCTAATCGTGCTATCCGCATGGAGGGGCCGAGCATCTGCAATCTTTTTTTTACCGTCGGGATTTTCATGGTAAAACCGGCGGCGATCGCCGCTTCGCTCTATACGTGCGATTCCTTGAGGTGATTTGACGAATGGTTTTTGAACCGAAGCGGATGTCGCCGGTAAAACCAGTCTATCGCAGTATTGTCCTAAAGGCTTAGAGCCTATCCGAAAACTAGTCGCGGAAGCCGTGGAGGCTTTCGGCCCTCACCGGAAACCGCCGAAATTCTTGACGA
>JARGNK010000163.1:0-9194 GCA_029213145.1 Rubripirellula sp.
TCTGAATACCGCCATCTTGATCTGCGATGTCGTCTAACGGGCGCATCATCGACCAGACGCTCCCATCTTCACTGGTTGCTGTCACGGAATTATTTTCGATCACTTGTTTCCAAGTTGAGGGATAGCTGACACCAATGATCGCTTTGGTTTGGTCACGTAAAACAATGTCGTGTGCCTGAATGCTATGTGCCAAAATCGCCGAGGCGAAAACGAAGCCAAACAGTTTCATAGAGTTCACTTTTCTTTGATTCGAATGAGAAGGGATTTGTTGCGACCCGCTGGTCAATGATGGCAAAGCGTCGGAGCCGTTTTATTGTGGTTTTCGCCGCGGTATCCAAACTCTCATCCAACCACGCCCGCGATTGGCGTAAAGATAGTACGGGATGAATTTCATCTTTCCCGTTGTAAGCGTTGGGACGCCATTCAAGCGTTCTGAGGCCTTTTCGATTTCGAATTCAGCGGAGTCACTCAGCGCAAGTTCGTTGACTGCGAACTCATTGTCACAAAATTCCGCGCAATAGACGATTGGACCTCGCTCCAACGCTACGAGCCCTTTGTCTGCAACGGCTTTCGGGTGTGCGACGACGCGTCGAACCGGCATTGGCAGATTGAGTTGAATCTTGTCACCGGACGTCCATTTCCGATTCAGTGTGACGTAACCCTGCTCAATCTCAACGGGGATGGCTTCACCATTCACCGCGAGGGTGATTTTAAGATCAGCGTCGTCATCCGGTAAGTACTGATATAGGTTGCCAGGGATTGGCTGGTTGCGAGCCCAGCCAGGGATTCGCAACTTGATTTGAAAATCGGCTGATGAAGATGGGGTGACATCAATGACGACCTTGCCATCCCAGGGATAGTCCGTTTGCTGGCTCAAGGTGACTGGCCCGGAATCCAAACTAATTTTGCCCGTATTTTCCATGAACTGGTTGATGTGGATCGTGTCGGAATTGTGTGAATACGCGTAACCCCCGATTGATGAAATCAGACGGACCAGATTTGAGGGGCAACATGCGCAGTCGTGGCCGGGCCATTCCCAACGTTCTCGGCCTCCCGTCGTTAATGGATTTGTGTAGTAGTGTCGGTCTCCTTTGGCTGATAGCGAACTGAGCATGTTGTTTAGAAACGTGCGCTCGATCAGATCGGCATATTTGACTTCACCGGTCAATTGGTGCATCCGATGGTTCCACATGGCAAAGCCTATCCCGGAGCAAGTTTCGGCATAGCAACCGTTGCCCAGTTGGTAGTCACCGGCAAAACCTTCGGGACCCCCTGGTTGACCAATCCCGCCTGTCAGATACATCTTTCGGTTGACGATGTTGTCCCAGATGTGAAACAGGGCGTTTGCGTAAGCTTCGTGGCCATCCAGGCGGGCGATGTCCGTCGCAGCAGCAAACAGATAAGTCGCCCGAACCGAGTGTCCAACCCCCTCCACCTGCTTGATAAATGGCACGTGATCCTGGCTGTAGGTGCCATACAGCCGACGGTTCGTGCCGTTGCCTCGCTGATCGATAAAGAACTTCGCCATTTGCTTATAGCGTTGTTCGCCAGTGGCTTCGTGAAGCCTGAGCAAGGCGAGTTCGATTTCCTGATGACCGGGTGCGGTTTCGATCTTGCCAGGGCCAAACGTATCACAGATCAAATCTGCGAACCGGATGGCGACGTTGAGCAATTTGTCTTTACCAGTCGCTTCCCGGTAAGCGACTGCCGCCTCGATCAAGTGGCCGGCACAGTAAAGTTCGTGCTGTCCGCCGATGTTTTGCCAGCGACGCTCCGGCTGCTTGCGGGGTAGCGAATAGAACGTGAACAGGTAGCCATCGTCCCACTGTGCGGCGGCGATCCAGTCGATCACTTTGTCTGCATAGGCTTCCAGTGTGGCGTCGGGATGATTTTGCAGTGAGTTCGCAGTTCCCTCGATGATTTTGTAAACATCGGAATCATTGAAGTAAGTTCCGGTGAAGGGACCCTCGAGTAAGCCGCCCGCCTTGCGGAAATTATCGAGCCGCTTCGATGGTCGTCCATCACCGGTGATCGAGGTCTCACATCTTCCCCAGACGTGCGGGAGGCTGACCATTCGGTTCACCTCCATCCGCTCACGCCACAAGCCACCGGTCACGCGCACCTGATTGAAAGGGACAGATTCAACAAACTGCTCCGCCTGAACGCGAGGTTTACTGTCGGGCGAAGCATATTGAATCGAAATGTCGTCAACTGAAACACTCCCTCTTCCAACAACATTAATGCTGAGTTTTCGAATGCTGTCTAACCGGATTGCGGGATTGTTTTTGGAGAATTCGTGCAGATCGATGTTTTTGCCAATCCACTTTGCCGTATTGAACTCGTCGCCGTTGCCCAAATACACCACCGCCCGGTTGGGAATCCAATCGTTGTCCTCGAGGGCAACATAAACTTCGGAGATATCGTTGTCATCATTTCCCTTCAGGTATATCTGTAGGGATCGAAAGTCGAATGCAGGGCGAACCCAGTCTTGGTTCGCATCAAACGTCATGGTTGCTTCCACGCGATTACGATAAGCGTTCAACTGCAACGCATATTGCCCGGAGTGTGGAAGATCGCTGGAACGCGAGATGTTTCCTTCCGCAGTCAGTTTCCATTGATCGTGCCTGGATTCGGGACGCGCGGTTTCTTCAAAATTCGCAATGATGCGATCATAGGTCTGAAAACTCCAGGTCGCTCCTGGGTGCTTCTGGCCGTCCGAGATTTCGTCGACCCGCCAGTAATAGGTCTGGTCGTCATCGAGCATGTCCAATTCGAACTCCGTGGTGCTGGCGGGCAGTCGACCGCGATAGATCCCTTGTGATTTTGGTGTTGCGGAGGAAACGGATGCTTGCGACGTCCCGATGTACAGATCGTGGGCATTGGCTGCGTGCCCTGGGATCCACCTTAAGGACAAATTACGCGGCAAACCGACCGCTTCATCGGCGGGGGAAATTGCGCGAGCGGTTTCGACGGCGGGGAGTTGTTCCAAGGTAAAGTTATCGAAACCAACCTGTCCCCGATTCCCGCTATAGGTCGCTTGGAACAAGCCAACTTGTAGCGGCACACCACTGAGGTCGTCACGCGTAAATGGTGAATCTGGCAAGTCGGTCCAGGTTGCTCCGTCAGCGCTGTGGCTCAAGAAAAACTGGTTACCAATGCGTTCGAGGCGTAAATGCTTGTCTGCGTTCCTACCTTGACCATTGTTGGCGGGCTCACGCCTCCGGTTGTCATCAGCCATCCGCGCGTAGATTCCACCGTAGATCGGGAAGTAATCGATACTGATCCAATCTTCCCCTTGGCCCGCATCCTCTGCTTTTGCCACACGCGCCATGATGCCACCGTTATTGAATGACAGATCTTGGTAATCGGTGACTTCGACAGTGGCGCGAAAATCTCCAGTCACATTTTTGAATAAAAATGGTCCCAGTGGTTTCCAGGGTTCCTGGTATCGACCGTTGGTAGATTGCAGCCAAAGCTTGCCATCCGCAGAGGCCACTCGATCTGCCGTCTCATTTTGTTCAGTTGGGGCCGCCTTATTATTTCCGATGAGTCCATCCCAAGCGGTTTCTGCGGTTCCTTGTCGAAGAAAGTCGTTGCTCGCATCAAAGCTATCGCGAAAGCGTTCGACTGACGGTCGTTTCCACATTTCCGAGCGAGCATTCGATGCGTTTGTTGTCTCGCTCGAGTTTTTCTGCTGCTTTTGTTTGCTCGGCTTGTTTTGAAATGGCCATGGCTGAACGCCAACACGGTTTGCCCAGGTCTGCCACTGCGCGACCATTTTTGCAAGCCGTTCTGGCTCTTTCTCTGCAAGGTCATTCAGCTCCGTGCGATCTCGTTCCATGTCATAAAGTTCCCACTTCGTCGGTTGGTCACGACGATAAGCGGAGACAATCTTCCAACGACCATCTCGAAGTGCGAGATTGCCGTGGTGTTCAAACCCAATCGGTGCTTGTCGATCGAGCGAACCCCCTGACATCGTTGGGATCAGGCTTACGCCTTCCATTGGTTGAATTGCTTGGCCGTCGTTGGTATTCGGATACTCCGCGCCAGCGGCATCAGCGAACGTCGGCATGAGGTCGATTAAGTGAGCAGGGTCGTTGACAATTCCGCCTTGTTGTTCTCTGGCGATTCCTGCTGGCCAGTGCACAATGAATGGTGTGCTGATTCCACCTTCATAGCCGTCGTGTTTATAACCACGAAACGGCGTATTGGATGTGTTCGCCCACCCGGTACCGTAAGCAACAAACGTATCTTCACTACCCGGCATCGTGCTTGGCCCGGTCCGCACCCAGCGGCCGTCACGCGTTTGCATGGGAGGCCATATTTTCGTCTGCAATTCGTCTGGGCCAAATGGTTTAAAGTCAAAGCGATCACGCTTGTCCGAATTGTCGGCTCGCCCGTAGCCCTCAGCGCAACCGCCATTGTCCTGCAAGTAGATGACGATGGTATTGTCGAGTGCGTTAGCCTGTTTAATTTGGTCAACAATCCGTCCGATCCCTTGGTCCATGCGATCTACCATCGCTGCATAAACCTGCATGCAACGGGTGTCCCAATCTTTGTGCGGAAATTTGTCCCAGTTCTCGCCCTGTGACATTACCCACTTTTCGCTGATCACACCCTTGTCAATCGCTTTTTCGTAGCGGGCCTTGCGAATGGGTTCATAGCCAACATCGTAAACCCCTTCATATTTCGCGATGTCAGCCTCCGGTGCATGCATCGGCCAATGGGCACTGGTATAGGCAACGTAGAGAAAGAAGGGTTCGTCGGGATGATCGCGGAAGTGGTCTGCGACATAGCGTGATGCGTTATCGCTGATCGCATCGGTGTAATAAAATTCCGCCGGTTGATATTCGGTATCGTTTACGGGAGTGATGTAAGTGTTTCCTCGACAAAGCGTTGCTGGGTCAAAGAAACTGCCGGCACCGGTGATCGTTCCATAAAAGCGTTCGAATCCGCGTTGCAGCGGCCAGTTGGAATTGTCTGCGTTGGGGCCAACGTGTCGGGTTACGTGCCATTTTCCTGACATGTAATTGTGATAGCCGCTGGGACGCAGTGCCTCGGCTATGGTGACGCACTCGCGGTTTAGATCCCCACGGTAAGCATCGTATCCACGGTCGCCGGTCATCAAGCCGATTCCTGCTTGGTGGGAATACAGGCCCGTCAGCAAAGAGGCTCGAGTCGGACAACAACGTGATGTGTTGTAGAACTGCGTGTAACGCAACCCGCCGTTCGCCAGCGAATCGAGCACCGGTGTTTGGATTTCACTTCCATAGCAACCGATGTCGGTGTAGCCCATGTCATCGGCCATGATCAACACAATGTTGGGACGGTCTAACTCGGCACCCTCTGCCGCAAACATTGCATCGGAAGTTGCAATAATGATTGCAGCCCAGGTCATCGCGACGCTCACACTGCGGCATCGGCATACCTGCCAGCGTATTTCAGACAACAAATTCATCGCTTGACGTCCTATTGAATCATATGGTTCGAACTGATCTGAAAATTCTACCGCGGGCGATTGCAAGCGGTTGGATCCAGTTGGTCGGTGACACCGAGGATCCGCCTTTTTTGGGGCACAGGATCGACCCGTCGCAAATCCTACCCGCTTGAGCGTTTTACGTGCTTTATTTCCAGCAGTGTCAGCTTTGTGAAAGGCATTGGCAACTGATGGATGGCCGTTGCAAGTCGTGTTCGCTGCACCTTTATCGCAACGTCTCGTTAGGGCTGCAACAAGCTTGTTAACTGCAACTTGCCTGTTTCTTAAGGTACCTCAATTGTCAGTGGCCATCCGGGCACCGATTCATTGCTCGGTTTGCGATCTTGATCCATGGTGTGCAGTTGCATGGTGATCTGGCGGTTGGCTTGGTCAAAGAGCAGCATGCCGTAGCCGTTGAACCCGTGGGCGGCTCCAGCGACTGTCATTTTGTTGCCGAACCGGTCGTGGTGGTTTCCCGATCCGGCGATGCCATCGATCTCACGACCTTGGGCTGGGACACTTGGTCCCCAGCTTCGATTTTGCTTGGAAGCAAAAGCCGGCAGTGAAAACCCCCAGGGGCCATCACCCCATTGTTCAATTCCATGTTGGTGCAAGGTCCCAAAGTGAATGTCACCACTCACCATCACCGCTTTTGAAATCGCGATTGAACGCAACGCTCGGTTCCTCGCGGATTGCGGCCAGCCGTTTGCGTCCATGTCGCCGTAGGTGACGTCATAGTTGCCGATATTTACCATGGGTGATTGTGAAAGTACGGCAGCTAGCTGATTTTGCTTTGCAACCCGCTCGGCCCAACTTGCGACGAAGGCTTCTTGAACCTCGCCTAACAACTGCAAGCCAGGGCGATCGAGTTGGCTGGCATCGAAGGCTGGATCCATAATGACTTCGGGAGTCCGATTAGGCTTGTTACTGCGAGGATCCGGAATCGCTTTGCTAAGGACGTCCGATGGAGGCGATTTGAATTTCCGATCCTCTAAAATCGCGAAGCTGACGCCTCCATAGTCAAGCGAGGTGAAGTAAGCGTTGATGTTGTCACCCCACGGACCAACATTCGCGGGATCAGGCAGATGCCATGTTTGGGTTCGCTCGACGGCGTTCACCCACGTCGGGTGCATTGGATAGCCACCGGTGGTCCGACTGCCAGTCATTCTTCGACCACCATCGCCCCAAAGGTCGCTCGCATAAACATCATGATCATCGGTAATCATGATAGACGGTCGGTCTTTTAAAAGATCACGGAAGATCAAACCGAAGCGACGCCATTTCGCCAAGTAGTTTCGCATTGCCTCCGGCACTTCGGCTTCGGTATGCGCTTCGATGATTCCTCCTCCAGCATTGCTTTCATAGATCTGATCCCCGGCAAAAAAGACGAGGTCAGGGTTCTGTTCGATCATCTGCGTGACAGCTTCGGCGTACGGGAAGTACTTATCGTTCACACACGCAACGGCCAGCAATTTGAGGGTTCCGCCTGCTTTTGGTTCCGACCGAATCGTTCCGCTCCATTGGCTAGCGCCGCAATGGAAGCGATAATTCGTATCGAGTGTTGAGTCCCAATCTTCGATCCGAAAATCGGCCGTCGCCGTCAACGGGTTCACTGGCACTTCCGCGACCGATCTCCAGCCCGTTGGCGTTTCAAGGGAGAGTGTGACCGAGGAGGTTGTGGGGCGAGTGGGGTCAGCATCGGTATGCACTGACATTTTCAGCGTCGTGCCGCTAAGGCAGTACTGCGACCATAACAGACTTACCTGATTCGGCGTTTCTTGCTCAATTCTTCGGACCGTTGCAAAGTATGAGCCGTGCTGCTTTCCGTCCGGTGTGGTTAGCGTCGTCATAAGTTCGGTCGGGCCCGCCGGTAGCGTCACTTGAAAATCAGCTGTGACACTCTCGCTCGGGGCATCCACCTCGATTGCGATTGACTGACCGCCGATCTGGATGGAGGCAGCTTTTGAGTCGATTCCCTTCTCCAGGTAAGCAGGCCAACGCGATAACGAGATTTGATACTTGCCAGGTTTCGCCACCTCTAACCACCAAGGGCCATTCGCAATCATTCGGTTGACGACGTGTGCACGTGCCCATGGTGGTCCACCTTGAGGCATCACCCATTCTTGACTTGTTAAAACGGTCGGGCTTTCAATTTCCGAACCGACTGTAATCCGCGTCGGTACCATCCCGGGTTTGACCGAATCAAACCACTCGATGTGTGATTTAGTGAGCTGTTCCACGATCTCGGGGTGCGCTGCCGAAACATCCTTGCGTTGGGAGGGGTCTTCAAGAATGTCATACAGTTCACGTCCCTCGACTAACCTCCAGCGTTTTGTCATCGCGGTGCCGATTTCCCAGAGGTCACCCGGTTTTTTGTAGCCATTTCCACCGTGCATTTGGGTATGCAGGATTCTCGGAACCCAATTCGCTTCGCCCTCTTTTAGTAGTGGCGTTAACGATCTGCCGTCGAGGCTTGGCCAATCATTGGGTCGCTGCAGACCGGCCAAATCGATCAATGTCGGCGTAATGTCGATGTGGGCTGTGAGCGTATCAATATCTCTTGGTTGGCCCAGCTTTCCTTTGGGCCATCGGATAAAGAGTGGTACTCGATGACCACCGTCATAGGCAGAGCTTTTTCCGCCTCGCATGTTTGCGTTTTCCGCCGGGTCGACCGGCCAGCCATTGATCCGCGTACCCTTGTCGAAAATTGCACCGGCGGAGGTTCCATTGTCGGTCATGAAAATTAAAACGGTGTCGTCAGCCAAACTCTCCTCCTTTAAGAATTCAAGCAGTCGCCCCAGGTTCCAGTCGAAATTGGAAACCATCCCCTTGAAGCTGGCTTGGGTCTTGCTCATTCCCATTTCTAGAAATGGCTGTTTCCATTTTTGGTCCACCCGATAGGGGCCATGCGGAGCGTTCGTGGGTAGATAAACAAAAAAGGGTTTGCTTCCACCGGAGTCTGTTGTGACCGAGGTGATGAAGTCCATCGCTTCATCAAACCAGATGTCGGTGCAATAGCCATCGAACTTTTTCCAGCGATCACCTACCAAATAAGTATCATCGAAATAATCATTTGTCCAATAATCAGAGATTTGGGTCACACCACCGCAGCGGTGCCAAACACTGCGTTCAAAACCTTTGTCCATGGGCCGGGAAGGTGCGCAATCGCCTAGATGCCATTTTCCGAAAATTCCCGTGGCGTATCCGTTGCGAGTGAATAAATCACCCAGTGTCTTCTCTCGCTGGTGCAACGAGGTTCGGCCGGATGATGTACGGTAGGCACCGGTTCGGGCGGGGTAGCGCCCCGTCATCAACGCCGCGCGGGTTGGTGTGCAAAACGGAGCGACGTGAAAGTCGGTGAAACGTACAGATTCAGCGTGTAAGCGATCAAGATTGGGTGTCTTTTGAGTTGGGTTTCCATGGCAGGAAAGATCGCCGTATCCCTGATCATCGGTCATGACAATGATCACGTTCGGATTCTTCGCCACAACGGATGGCGCGCCAAGGGAGAACGCAATCTGCGTCACAGCAGCAACCGTCAAAAGCGTTTTGATGAAACGATGCACCCAATTCTCTCCTGGTGTAATGTCTCTTGCCTAGCACGTCGTGTTTTGCGATCCGACACTGAGGGCAGTGCCCGGAATCATTGTAATGAATTAATCACTCTCAAATGAGATTCCTGGCGATCGTGTTTGACAGCTCATTTACGGCATTCACA
>JARGNK010000163.1:9204-15469 GCA_029213145.1 Rubripirellula sp.
GATGTTGGTGTTGCAACGCTTCGAAGTCCCGCGGACGGAGTCAGGTGGATCAGGTTGGGCTTGAGGTGGGAAATAACTTCAGATCTAGATCATCAGAGGCTCCTCGGCGGATGAGAGTCCGCTAAACTTCCCGGGTCTGCTGTGCGAATTGAAAAACAGCGATGTGCACACTTTCGGCCTACCTTCCACTCACGAGTTAGATCATGAAGTCTTCCCTTGCTGTGATTTTTGTCGCAGCGATCTTGTTCATCATCAGCCCCGCAATCGGGCAGGAAAAAAACGCCCCATTCACCGCAACGCATGCGAATGTCGCTTATGGTCCCCATCCAGCCAATGTGTTGGATCTTTGGATCGCTGAGGGTGAAGGACCGAGGCCGTTATTGGTCTACATCCATGGTGGCGGCTGGATTGGCGGGAGTAAAAAACGTGTTCGCGCAAACGTGCAGCCATTTTTAGACAAAGGGATCTCCTACGCCTCGGTTGAGTATCGATTGACCGGGGTCGCGTCGCTGCCGGCACCGGTTCATGACGCAGCCCGAGCGATCCAATTTCTTCGGTCGAAGGCAAAAGAGTGGAATCTCAACCCGGATCGCATTGCCTTGACCGGGGGCAGTGCTGGTGCTTGTACCTCGATGTGGATCCTTTGCCATGACGACCTCGCCGATTCTCAGTCAGCGGATCCTGTCTTGCGCCAATCCACTAGAGTGACAGCCGCCGCTGTCGCTGGCGGACAAACGTCGATCGATCCCAAAGTGATCGAACCTTGGTTGGGAGAGAACGTTCTCAAGCACAACATGATCAATCGTGCGGTTGGAGAGGCGACGATCGAGGATGCATTGAAGAACTACGAGAAGCATCGTGACTTATACGTCGAGTTTTCACCGTTCAATCATGTCAGTAAAGATGATCCGCCATTGTTAATGACGTATGGCAATAATATGAATTTGCCCTCGGAGAATGCCGGGCATGGAATCCATCACCCTGTCTATGGCATCAAGATGAAAGAAAAAGCTGATGGTGTTGGCCAGGAATGCCATCTTTTGATTAAGGGAGTTTCCGAATCGGACCAGTACACGAATGCCAATCAGTTTTTGATCGACAAATTGTTGCGATGAACAGGAGCCCTGCGTGAACCATAAATTGGGTGATCTAATATCGGCGGGAAAAGCGTTAACTCATTCGCCTGCCACAAAACGCCAGCAGCGGGTTCGCAGTGCTCGACACTGCGAGTCGATTGCCTCAATTCAGAGGAAAAAGATCCTTGTCAAGTTTTGCCAATTGCTGCTTGATCGATGTGACCGCGTCCAAAGTCACCTGCTCGCCAATTTTTGCCATCTCGTCAGCGCGTGAGAATTCGGCGAGATCGAATGCGGTCACGTCTGGCTCGATGACGAAATCTGCAGGCTGAACACCGACCGAATTCATATTGAAGCTTTGCACGAGATATCCCCTCATAATTACTTTCAACAGGGAAGGATTCTTGTGCTTGGCAAACTCTTGGTCTGCGCGAATGCCGACAAATTCTCGCTCGAGTTGTGCCGTCACGCTGGATGCAATGACAAAATTGCAACCTTTGCTGACGAGCACGTCGGCAGGAATGTTATTGACCAAACCGCCGTCGACTAATGCCTCGCCGTTGCGAATGATCGGTGCTGACAGGCCCGGCAGATTGATGCTTTCTAAAATGCCGTGGGTTGCATCTCCCATGTGCCTGACCACAGGTCCTCCCCTGACAAGGTCGACGGTGACGGTCAGCATTGGAATGGGCAGTTGCTCGAGGTGACAGTCAGCCAGATATTTACGCAGCATCGAATCAAATTGACCGCGTCGGTATTTGTAAACGAGGTACCAATAGGCGCCACCTGGCAACATTCGAAACGGCCATGGCAAGGTGAGGTCATTTTTGAAGCATTGGACCGTGTGTTCAGCATCCATGCCGGAGGCGTAAAGCGTCCCCGCCATCGCGCCGGCACTCGTCCCCGCAATCATGTCGACGTAGATACCATTCTCTTCCAGCACGCTCAGCACTCCCAAGTGTGCCATTCCGCGAGCCGCTCCGCCGCCCAACGCGAGTCCAATTTGAATCCCCCGGAGGTGGTGGATGATTCGCTCAAATCCTGCTTTCAGTTGTCTGCCGTAGTTTTGCTTTGGTTCTGAGAATGAGATCTTGAAGTCACGGTCGACGAAGCTGCTTAACTCATGATCGAGGGGAGACACATTTTCTTCCCCATCAAGCAACCAGACCAAACAGATTTTGTCATGCCAACCGGGGACCTTGTTTTGCAGGAGCGATAGCTTTTGCTTCGCCGCGTCTGTATCCTGCGGGCGGACGCACCACAGAATTGTGTCTACAAATGAAAACAGTTGTACGAATTCAGCTAAGTCGTGATTGGTGTCTAAATCAATGAATACGCGTCCATGGTCCGCCCATTCTTTTAATTGAGCGCGACGTTGTTGGCTATCAAGTATCTTCCCGTTCTCAAACAGTAGTCGATACGGAATCCCCTCAATCTGTTGCCAATTCGGATCATCGCCGGCGACACAAGGTGGATTTTCAATGTCCATCAATCGTTTCACCAACCTGGGTGTCAACGGTCGACTCGCCGGGGATTGATGAACCACGCCGACGACTGATGGTTTCTCTTTGGATCGATCAACCATCACAATCTGACGGACGATGTTAGCCGCCAAGCGATAGAGGCTCATTTGCAGGTCAGGATGCTGTGACATCAAGGCAAGCAATTCTTTGATTCCAAGCCGAATGCCAGTGCTTGGTTCCGTTGCGACAAGGCTAGTGTTTGCCTGTTCGGGCTGGGCAATCGAGAACAGGCCGAAAACCGCGCCGCGAAGAAGCGGTCGCACAAGCACCTGCTTGCCGAACAGATCGAGAGCAGTTGCCCGGAGCCGACCACTGATCACAAAAAAGACTTCGGTCAATTTGTCCTCAGCGCGGTGAACGAATTCCCCATCCTGAACTTGAACATATTCACCGACATTCGCGATCTCTTGGATCGCTGCATCGCTTACGCCCTTACTCCACGACAACCTTTTCAAATGGGTGACTTTGTAGTCGTGGTCGGCTTGTTCGCTTATTTCGGTCATGGTCAATCGCCAAGGTCATTACCTGAAAATCCATATACCTTCGCTAATCGGCAGCCTGCCCCTTTCATCGCATCCCGAAAATCAATGCATCCGATTTTTCATGGGATTGAGGGAGCAGGGAGACGTAGTTTTGACATATCCCTCCATTGGGTACCCAAATGGAACGGAACAAGGCGGACAGACGTCAGAATTTCTTTTTCCCGCACGATCCGCATTCGTTCATCTACCTCATCGGTTGGTTGAGCTGGTCCAGCGGCGAGCCCGCCAACCCTTCCTGGTTGTCGAGCTGCTCCCTTGTTACCCCCAGCAATTCCCGCGACGCCAGGGTATGTGTCCGCAGGGATTTGGCTCGGTTTTCCGGGGTAGGGGCAGATTCGATTTTGCGCAGAAGCATCGCTGCTAAGCCAATGGGATGAGAGCACCTTGCCTCTTTACCTTGGTGGATCTTGAGTCAAAGGATTCGCGAGAGAAACTGGCAAACTACGCGCCGTTATCAACACGAGAATCTGCCGCTTTGAAGAAGGAGCTGCATTCGGTGACGATGATGGAGTCGTGATGAGATGATCCTGCCATCGATCCGGCGATCCAAAAGTGTTGGGCGTTTGGATTTAGGTTGATATGACTTTACACGGCATCGGCATGGCTTGGCTTGCAATATGGTTCGTTATCCGAGTGTGTCGACCGTTCTTCCTCCAAGCTGAAATGGACTTCCTTGCGATGAATAGAGACATGCTTTGGCGCCTCGATACCAATCCGTATCTTGTTTCCTTGAATGCCTAAAACCACCACTTGGATGTCGTCATTGATGACGATGGATTCCATTTTTTTCCGTGATAAGATTAACAAGTCTTAGTCCTTTGTTGAGTCTGGTAAGAGTTTTCATTACCCGTGATTAAAAACCAAAATATATTCACATTTGACCGGTCGGTTCCGCGATGCGTTTCTGAAGTTTGGGGAACTTAGTTTTTGAGCTCCAGGGACTTATTCGCCAATCCAACGGAAGAGCAAAGCATTCCTTGTGAACATGGGGTCATTCTTGATCCGCTACCTCTAGGTAATTGACCGGACTTTGCAGCCGAACGCGGAGCAAAGCAATGCGTGATTGTTTCATCGATAAGGACAGCACGGCCTCCTGCTCTTCATTCATCCCTTTGCAGCTAGATTCATTTTGCAAGTTCTCGTCGTTGAATTAACTTTCCGACTTTCGGTAGGTTCCTGTCGAATGCACAATTTCTGTCGTTCTGTTAACAGCCAGTTCGTACTTGGGGCATGTTCAAATGGTTCACTTCTTCGATATCGCAAAAAATCAGTTGGCAGTTGTTTGCCTGGGGTTTGTCCAGCTTAGATATCGTGAAATGAAGATGTTTGAGGTGGCTTGTTGATTCAACTCTTTTCCGCCGAGTGCACTCGAACGCCACGATGCGATTCATGACGCTGGCAGCACGTTAGGCAGTATCTGCTTGGGTCGTTAATTGCTGACACCGTGTCAGAATTTAAGGGGCGGGTTCTGAATTTGCAAGTTCGGTCCTGTGAGCAAGGATGGATTGCAGTCCGCCGTTCGGGCCAGTCGGATTGAATTTTTTCCTTGTTCTTGAGCTCTTTTGTTGAACGTCATAGGACGCGGCCTACTTATCGCTGCGCCGTTTTGTATTCAGCGTTGGGATTTCGACCGAATCTTGTGGTGGGCGGATCGCCTCAGCAGAGATGGGATTATTGCGATAGGTGAGTTGCCGAATTGTTGGTGAGGCCGAAATTGACGGGGGGGAAACAAGTTGTTTCGCCGCGCCGGGGAAACAGATATTGTTACCAGCCGATTCGGTTGCATTGCATCCGTATGCGAGGATGGTTGCAAGGTTGATGGATACGACATCGCTTGGCCGATTAGCAGGAGAAGTCAGCGTATCCAGCCGTGTTTGAGTGAGAGTCCGGAGCTCGATAACGCACAACCACGATTTAAATCTCGGCTGACTGTTAGCCTTGATCATCGGTGTGATGACGCTTTCGCTGTGTTTACCCTCGATCTGATGTGGTCTTTCGGGATGGATTCGCGATTTGTTTTGGCAGTAGGTCGCGGAAGCCCAATGCTCATGCGGCGGCGCCGCTGCCGTCGGTCTATCGAGCGAATGGTGGTTAAATTCACAATGGTGCGGTTCAGCAAACAATGTAAAGAAATTCACTACAGGGTCGGTTGTGAATAACTTCTGACAAGAGACCGTTCAAATAGGGCAGTTTGTTGCTCGCGAGAGTTTCTTTAATGACGCTAGCAGCACAACACAACACGTTACAACGCAGCACTTTATTGCACTGCGACCGATGATTTGGCCCTTGGTTGCAAGCTGAGTTTCTTGCGACTGTTGATGAATGGCATTTCCAATGCCGTCCAATCGCATCGGCGCTCATCATGGCATCAGTCACCATGTCTGGTACCACCTCAAAAGGTTCGTTGTGGATGGTTTCTTCGGGAGCGGTGGATCGATCTGCAATCACCTGCAGTAGTGCTTTCTATAGTTGATCTCGGCCAAGGTCTGCCAAGGTGCCCGGAAGCCGAACCTCTACCGCAAAACTTCTTCACCATGCAGGAACTGAGGGGTGGGGCGGGGTGGGCTGGGCGGTGGTTAGACCATTGTGGAGCGCATGTGCCACGGCCAATCCGGAGGATTCGAATCCAAGGCCAGAAAGTAGCATCATGGCTTCCGCGATGCGCTCCAAGGCCGGCGTCACAATTTTTGATTCGACAGCTAAGCGAGCATCCGAACCATCGGCTAGCAACGTCTTGTAGCAGAGATCAGCCAGCGTCAGCGGTGTTTGTGTCGAGAAGCCACCCCGGATGGTTTTGACGCGACCCTCGATTCATGTTTTTGCTTCGAACCCTGTTGCCAACGCATCTCCTATACCGGAAACCAAAAGTCGCGGCGGACTCATGGCGATTACCTGCGTTTCGACCAGGACCAAGTCGGGGTTCTTGCGATAAATGCGAAGAGATTCAACAACGCGTTCGTCGCTTTTAATTCCCGACAGAGCGATGCAAGGAGCGTTACTGGATGCAACCGTTGGGCAGGTAACGACCGGTAAGTTCAAATTGGTGGCCGCAGCGTGAGCTGCATCAAGGACTTTTCCGCCTCCGGACGCGACGAGGACATCAGATTGATTATCGGTTGCTGCA
>JARGNK010000164.1:0-15036 GCA_029213145.1 Rubripirellula sp.
CGGGCCAGTTCACTTGCCCGCAGGATTTTTTTTAGGGACTGTTTCGGCGATTGTGGTGTATTGTTGGGGGGCGTTTTGCGCCTGTTTGTCGATCGCCTTTTTTCATCCTGCCTTTTCGCGGGCGAAACGTGCAGCCGCGTCTGGGGGGGCTCACTTTATCAGTTGCCTTAAGTCGCCTAGTTTGCCGTTAGTGGCGACGGCTTACAGGTAGCCCTCGACGCGATTGCTAAAGTGCTTAAGTTACAAAAACCGACCAACTCAACCTCATTGAGAAAGCCATGATCCGCCGCTTCCGAACACGTTCTTTCATCCAAGGCTTGGCGTTACTCCTTCCACTGATCGTTGTGGCGGGTTGCGGGACCGAGGAAAACACGGTCATCGTGCCGTCCGGTGATTTGCCGACCGCTCAAGAGACCGAGGAGTATGAGCAAGAGGTCGCGGACATGATGTCCGAACGAGATTAGTCCCTGGCCGTTAGCCTTGGTACCTAAAGAATTTCTCTGATTCCGTTCGTTATCTTTTATTGCCCCGTGACTCTTTGGAGACATCCAAATGCTGACTCGTCGCCGCGACTTTTCGTCCGGATTTACACTCGTTGAGCTGTTGGTAGTGATTGCGATTATTGGTGTGTTGGTGGGTTTGTTGCTTCCTGCTGTTCAAGCCGCCAGGGAAGCTGCCCGTCGAATGAGCTGCAGTAACAACTTCAAACAGATCGGTTTGGGGCTGCACAATTACCACTCGGCCTTTAAGCAACTACCGACGCAGCTAGGTGGTACGGGGGATAACCTGCAAGGGGGTGATCGGTACTATCTGGCGTCGGACCGCACGAACAATCAGTCGTTGAGTTTTTTGGTCGGCTTAACGCCCTACGTTGAACAGCAAGCGCTGTGGGAGCAGATCAGCAATCCGAACACGACGGACCTCAACAATCCAGGTGTCCCCCGAGTTCCGGCTTGGCCCGCCATGGGCCCGACGGCGACCGTGACGAACGCCCAGAATGCGTCGCCTCGAACTAGTGTCTACAACGACGGCTATCAGCCTTGGATGACCGAGGTGCCCACTTTCAGATGTCCAAGTGATCCCGGCAACGGGCTGCCCGCCATGGGCAGAACCAACTACGCCGCCTGCCTGGGCGACGCGAATCGTTTTCATGATGCCGGGCCGTTTTCGAGTCGCTTAGTCCTCAACTCCTACCGTTCGCAAGAGATTCGTGCGAGCGGTCGAGGTGTTTTCGTCGCCCGGTCGGAGGTCCGTTTTCGAGATATCTTGGATGGCTTGTCGAACACGATCATGGGCGGGGAGATCACGACAGATTTGGGTGACCGTGATGTGCGGAACCGAATGAACGAGCGTGTTGGAACGACTGAAATCCAAAACAATCCGATCGCGTGCCGAGACGATATTGATCCGGAACGCCCACGTAATTGGCTGAGCACGGTTAATCTTCGTTCGCTTGATAGCGAAGGTCGCGGTTTTCGCTGGGCCAACGGCAACGGTAATTTTACTTCGATCAATACGATCTTGCCTCCCAACAGCGAGCTTTGCGTTCGGTTCGGGCCGACTGGTTTCGGGGTTCTTCCACCGAGCAGTCAGCACCAGGGTGGTTGCCATGTCTTGATGGCGGACGGCGCTGTGGTCTTTGTAACCGACTCGATCGAGGCGGGCGATTCGACCAACGGGACGGTGATCCGGAGCGGCACCGGAAACCGCGCACCTGGCAGTAAAAGCCCCTACGGTTTGTGGGGAGCACTTGGCACAAAAGCCAGTCGGGAAACGATCGAGGAACAACTCAATCAGTAGCACTGGTGGAGATGTTCTCAGCCGTTCGCTCAATCACTTGGTACAGCTTTCACAGAAAGTCCTGTGGCGGCCGGTGATTGAGCGTGTGGTGGTTCTAAGCTTGATTTCCGCTCTTGCCATACTCGCAAAGCCGCTACCCAACATTATCCATGGCGGGCGGCTCGCGTTGGTTTTGCGGTTTCGGCCGATTCCGTGCGAAAATGGGGCTTGGGAATCGGAGCGGCGGAAACGGTTCCTGAATCCATGTCCCCTAAATATTCTTCCCGCACTTTCGGATGGTTTTTGACTTTGTCGGGGGTGCCGACGGTCAACACTTGGCCCTGATAGATCACGTAGCAGCGATCGACCGTGTCCAATATTTCTCGGGCGGCGTGATCGGTGATCAGCACACTGATGCCGCTTTCCCGCAGTTGTTGGATTACTCCCTGAATCGATTGCACAGTCACGGGGTCGATCCCCGCAAACGGTTCGTCAAGCATGATGATCTTAGGGTCAGAAACCAGGCATCTTGCAATCTCTAGGCGGCGTCGTTCGCCACCGCTCAAACCTCCGGCGCGACTCTTGCGGATGTGAGTGATATTGAACTCTTCCAAGAGTTGATCGGTCCGTTCATTCCTGGCGACACGATCCAATCCCAGCAGTTCGAGCAAGGAGGAAATGTTTTGCTCGACTGTCAATTTCTTGAACACGCTTGGTTCTTGGGGCAGGTATCCCATGTGCCCATCTCGCGCGCGACGAAACATGGGCCAATTGGTGACATCGCGACCGTCCAAATAAACGCGGCCGCGATCGGGTTCGATCATGCCACACATGATTCGAAAACTGGTCGATTTACCCGCGCCGTTGGGACCGAGAAGTCCGACGATTTCACCTTCGTCTACGTGCAGGTTGACTCCATCGACCACGCGTCGTCGGCCGTAGGTCTTCTGCAGATCGACCGCCTCCAAAATCGATCTGGATTCGGTTTCATCAACCTGTTGAGTTTGGGTAGCCAATTGTTGGGATTCCATTCCGCCGGCTCCTCAGTTGCTAACGAATCAACTTGAATCGTTTGAAGTTAGGTGTGAAGGGGATGGGAGAGTTCCATGAATGCGGCCAAAAGACAACGAGTGCCTTGCCGACCAAAAGTTCTCTCGGTACGAATGATTTGTCGAACCACTTCCAGGCATCCTCATTGGCATTGCCTAGCATCTGTATTCGCTGTTTTGTGCCCGCCCAGCAACGCGCATCCAGACTTTCCGGACTGTTGTCACCCATTGGAAAAAACTGGTCTTCTTGCAGTTCGAAGCTGACTTGCTGACGTGTCTGCCAGCCGACGAATTCAGCCCAAAGATCTGGCTGTCCGAATACGTCTTGAATCATCTTGTGAGTAACACCTGCACCGGTGATTTGCCACAGCTTATTCATGTCATAGTCATAGATGCCAGAATTACTGTCGGTGGTTGCGATGTAATACTTGTCACGATCGATTCGCAGGTGTCGTATCGTACCGTTACCCCCTCGAATACCGATGGCGACCGGCGCGGCGTCCAGCGGATGGCTGGCTAAGAATTGTGGATAATTTTCATCGATGGTCCGGAATTGCGTCGCATCGAAAGTGGTCGGGCGATCGAATTCAATGATGTCGCCATCGACCCAAAGCAGTAATTGGTCATCGCAGTTGCTGAAGCGGATGGCGTGCCGGTTGCCCGCCAGGATTCCCGATTGAGCTGTCGGCTGTTGGCCGTCTGAATCAATGAAGCTGCGAGGTTCAATGTCGTCGATGCTGAGCGTGGCTTGACCGTTGGAAAGATCGATCTGGCAGCGGTATTTTACACCTGCCTCGACCAGTTCAAGAATCAATTCGTCGGCGTTCGCGGACGTTTCTACGTCAGATTCGAAAATTAGATCTCCAACCCAATGCATACCGTCACGTCCGATTCTTTGACGATCGGAATCCTGCCCACCCCAGGCAGCGCCGTTGAACTGTTCAGGGCCGACGCCAGACTGATACCTATTGTTAAAACTTCCGGCTGAGAAACCACCATTGAACATCCGTTCGAGAAAGGTCGCTTTGCGAGCGGATGGCGGTGTCTGGTAGACGTAGGAAGCCGGAACCTGAATGTAGGAATCGTACGCGTAGAAGTCTGTGATTGCACGGCTAGAATAAGGGTCGACTGCCGCCAATGAGCCACCTTCGTCAGCGATTGCCCAGTCCTCGTCACTCGCCCAGCGATGGTAGTAACGTAGCCATTCAAAGCGGTCCTTGGCTGCGTCCTCGATCGTCGCAACCAACCCATCGGCCGATCGTTCGATTTTCCAAGAGTCAGTGGGCGGTGCGGAGGCTTTCTCGGTCCAAGGCTGCCATTGGCTGGGGTAATCGGCGTCAATCAACGCTTGGCTTTGATGGTCTGAATTGTGAACCAATTGGCTCATTGCCAGCAGTTTGCGCGGCGGTTTGCGGAGAATCACATCCGGATCAGTTGTGCCAGTTGGTCGTGCGTAAACATCGCCATGCCGAATGGTGAGCGTTTCGTTGGGTAAGCCGACTAGACGCTTGATGTAGTTTTGTTTTGGATTGCCAGGGTATTTAAAGACGATCACGTCCCAGCGTTCCGGTTCGTTCAAGGCGTACTTGAATTTGCTGACTAAGATTCGGTCGCCATTGAACGTGGCATGATTGGAATCTTCTTTCAGGTCCAGTGCGTTGACGGCGCGGCAGTTCGGGCAGACGCCTCCAACCACGACGAGTTTGGTTTCGGAGCCACTTCGTTCTCGGCTCGCTCCGACTTGAAATGGAGTTTGACAACGCTGGCACTCGATGTCTTTGTGGGCTCCCATTAAAGCCGGGGCCATCGAGCCGGTTGGGATGACGAATGCTTCGGCCAAAAACGCCCTGAAAAGCAGCGCCAAAATGAAAGCAACTACGAAAGCCTCCACGGTCTCTCGCCCAGCTGCGACGCGAAAACGCTCCGCTCGAGCCTCCGCCGGGTCCTGATCGCTTGCTTTGCTGGCTGTTTTCTTTTCGCTGCTGGGCGTGTTTTTTTGGGTGTTTTTCTTTGCCATGATGGCATCCTAGCGATTCCGGGAGAGCTGCGAAACTTCACTATTCGCCGTTCGTTCCATTGTCTTGGTCGTTTGGGGGTGTCGATTGGTGATACTGACGCTTCTCTTTATGGTACTGGGGCTTTTCTGTATGACCTCTCGCACAGTGTTTTTACTCGGCAAAGACTGGTTTTGATCGGTCGAAAGCCCCGTTTTGGCGACATCGGCCCAACCCGTGCCGCTCTACCCGGCTTCACAATCGTGGGCCGACGCACACCTTGTATGTCGCGAACAAGCCTGTCCCGCCTCCAAGGAAGTCTGGAAATTATTGTTCGATGAAGTTCTCGGATGGAGCCGTTTGCGAGCCCTTGGTGATTCCTGTGCGTCTTTGATGAATCTAAGGAAGTGGGATTCCTGGGGCTGAGCCCTTGCCGCTGGATTCCTGGCTGCAAAGTCCTCGCACGGGATTCTTGGGTGCAAGGTCCTCGCACGGGATTCTTGGGTGCAAGGTCCTGGCACGGGATTCTTGGGTGCAAGGTCCTCGCACGGGCAAGCCAGGATTGAAATCTAATGCAAAATTCTGGTAAGGTTTGTCACCAAAAATACGGGGGCAAATCGCATGATTGGGGCATCAGGCGAATCATCTACCGGTACGCTTTCAGCGACCGGAGCGGGTTCAAGCAAGACAACAAGTCCATGTTCGCGGACTCACGCAAAGACGAGGGAGGTGTTTGAAACCCTCCAGTTGGCCCTGTTGCCCGGAATCGGGCCTCGGACCATGACTTTGTTGATTGAGCGATTTGGTACCGCGGGCGCGGTGCTACGAGCTGGGTCGGGCGAGTTGGCTGAAGTTTCGGGCGTTGGCAAAAAACTGATTCATGTGATTCAAACAGCTCATCACTTTGCTGATCCATTGCAGGTGATGAAGTGGTGCCATGAACACGAGGCTTCGGTCCTGCTGCGGTCTGTCGATGCTTATCCATCCCTGTTGCAGGAGATCGCCGATCCACCGCCATTGATGTTCATGCAAGGTGACCTACGAACGGCTGATCAATTAGCAGTTGCTATCGTGGGCACGCGTCACGCCACGGTTTATGGATTGAAGCAAGCAGAGCACTTCGGCTTCATGTTGGCAAAGTCGGGGGTCACCGTTGTCAGCGGTTTGGCCCGCGGTATCGATGCGGCAGCCCACCGAGGTGCGATGCATGGCGGAGGTCGCACAATCGCCGTGCTGGGAGGAGGACTAGGGCAAATCTATCCACGAGAACATCATGACTTGGCGCGACAGGTTGCTGCGCAAGGTGCAGTGATCAGTGAGTACGCTCCTGAAGCCAAGCCAAGAGGCGGGATGTTTCCGCAACGGAATCGCTTGATCTCAGGGTTATCGCTCGCTGTATTAGTCGTCGAAGCGCCTCAGCGAAGCGGAGCCCTGATTACCGCACGTTTGGCAATGGAACAGAATCGAGAGGTCCTGGCGATTCCTGGACCGATCAATAGTCGTGTGTCACGAGGTTGTAATTTACTGATTCGTGACGGCGCGAAGTTGGTGCAAACTATCGATGATGTGTTGGAGGAGATCGGCCCTTTACAGCAACCGGTTTTCACAACCGACGGTCGTCCGATTCACAGCGGCGCTGAGTTGACGCGTAATGATGAGTTGAAGCTCAATGATGTGGAGCGGTCGGTTTTCGCTGCGATCGAGTCAACGCCTGTTCCGGTTGATCATGTCATCACCGCCGTTGATCTGGCGGCACCACGAATCCTCGCTGCCTTGACCGTCTTGGAAGTCAGGCGATTGATTCGTCGCCAAGGAGGGCGTGTCCAAAGGATCGTTTGAAAGCGCCGAATAGGGGGTGGGCGGATCGTTATTAGCAGTGGTCCGGTCTGGTGCAGTTGCACGGCGAATGATCGCAGAGGAAACTTTGTGCAAAATGTCACAATGTTGTGTTTTGCAACCTTATGATTTTTTAAGGGAAAGCACTTCACCCTTGAGGGCCTGTGGCGTAGAATGAAGTGCAAGCGTCGAGGGAGCGAATTTTCGGCTCGGTTGTCCGCTCCCGCAGCGCGTTGCACCCTGTGCCCCCGATGGCTTTGAACTGCCCGCCGGCTTTCGCTGGACGGCTTTCGCTGGACGGCTTTCGCTGGACGGCGTTCCTGAGCCCTGATGGTTTTCGCCGGTGGTTTTGAATTGCCGCGGACGGTGCAGGGGGACATCTCTTTTATTTTCAGTCATTTGGCTGGTTCGAGCCGACAGCCCTGCGATCGGCAATTGTGTTCCGTGGCTTTTGCTTGGAGCTTGTTTGCCGCTTGAAACAGGATGCGGACACTTCTGCGCGTCGGAGAGTCCGGTTTCGACGGATCGTCTTCGAAGGTCAGGAGAGTGACGATGGGTTTTCTTCTCGATGGACGAAATAAGCCACTGCATCCGCCGCAGTCAGACAAAGCTAATGTCGATGTTCCGCTGGTTAATTTAGACGTCAATTTGAAACCCGCCGGTTTGGAACCCGTGAATCGGTGCGAGGCGGTAGAGCTTGGTGGCGTGAGCATCCCGGGCTTGATCGACTCGGACGTGAACGGAACGGACGTAAGAATTGATTCGCCCCGGCATACGGCTCACGGTTTGCCCTGTTATCGAAATCTACCTGCCTTTGGAGTTTTGCAGCACGCTGCCGAACAATTGCCGGATCATCCCGCAGTGATTTACGGTGACCAGTCTTGGACCTATTCACAGCTGAACCAGGAAACCATTCGGGCCGCAGCGATGTTGCAAGGATTGGGGGTGTGTCCTGGTGATCGAGTTGGGATTTTGCTCCCCAACGTTCCCGAATACATCATTGCCGCCAATGCCATCTGGCGTGCTGGCGGCGTTGCGGTGGCGATTAGTCCGTTGATGGTTGCCGAAGAGGTCCAGCGTTTGTTGGAGACAACCGATTGTCGCTATGTGGTCAGCTTGGACATGTTGTCCCATTTGATCAATGAAGACCAGCGATTGGACGTCACCACACTCTTGGTCTCCATTCGCGAACACTTACCATCGTTGCATCAGCTTGGCTACCTTTGGGCACGCCGCAGTCGGACTGGACGGTGGACGCTACCCTCCACAACCCGGTGTCGATGGTTCTGGGAGGAGATCCATCGCACCACTCGAAGTTGGCAACCAATCTCAATTTCTCCGGTCACTGATCCGGCTTACATCTTGCCAACCGGTGGGACGACAGGTGTTCCAAAAGCGGTCACGCTCAGTCACACCAACTTGGTCGCCAATGCTTGGCAGCAGTATCGCTGGACGGATGAGCGTTTTGGGCAAGACAAAATGTTGGCCGTGCTGCCTTTCTTTCACAGCTACGGTATGTCGGCAACGGTAATGGGTGGTGCAGCGATGGGCGCGACGCTGGTCCTGCATCATCGTTTCAATACCAGGCAAGTCATTCGTCTGTTGGAGGATCATTGCCCGACGGTATTTCACGCAGTACCGGCCATGTTGATCGCTATGAATGAGCGATTTAAGACCCATCCACCGCAAGTCGACGGTTTACGTTGGGTGATCTCAGGCGGCGCGCCATTGGAAGCGACTGTGGGGAGTGAATTCGCAAAGCACACTGGGGCTTTGGTGGTTGAGGGTTACGGGTTGAGCGAATCATCACCGGTCACTCATGTCGGCAATTTATTTGCCGTACCACGTTACGGCACGATTGGTTTGCCGTTACCCCATACCGAGTGCCGGATTGTCGACGCGGCTGGCACTGTTAATGACGAAGTGCCCTCCGGCGAAGTGGGCGAACTGTTGATCCGTGGTCCGCAAGTCATGTTGGGCTACTGGAATGATTCAGCTGCGACTCGGCAAGCTGTCAATCAGGGCTGGTTACACACCGGTGATTTAGCCGTGAAGACCCCCGATGGTTATTACTGCATCGTGGGACGCAAGAAAGACCTGATCATTACGTCCGGTTTCAATGTCTATCCGAAAGAGATTGAAGCGGTCTTGCGAGACGCTGAAGGTGTTGCGGACGCGGCGGTGGTTTCACATGCGGATCCACGCCGCGGCGAGGTGGTCAAAGCGTTTGTGGTGATGAAGCCCAAAGCGATCTTTTGCGTCGATTCTCTGAAGCTTCACTGTCTAAAGCATCTGTCGAAATACAAACAGCCAAAGATCTACGAGCAGTGTGATGACTTACCCCGCAACTTTCTAGGAAAGGTCATTCGCCGCGAATTACGTCAGCCCGAATTCGACGCGACAATCTCGCCAGAAAAGGAGTCCGCAGAATGAATCTCACTCAACCAATTGCTGTGGTGGCCGGTGCGCGGACACCGTTCTGTAAAGCCTTTTCTGACATGCGAGATCTTTCCGCCGTCGAACTCGGACGTGTTGCTCTGGTCGAGGCCTTGCGACGCAGTGACTTGCCGGCTGACGGAGTTGGCGAGGTCGTCATCGGGAATGTCGCTGGACCGCCCGATGCTGCCAACATCGCACGAGTGATCGCATTAAAAGCAGGTGTGCCGATCGATCGCGTTGCCCACACCGTCAATCGTAATTGTGCGTCGGGGATGGAATCCATTTTGGCCTCGTGGCAGGCAATCTCGGCTGGACGCGCCGATGTGGTGGTAGCAGGCGGTACGGAATCGATGTCGAACATTCCGTTGCTGTTTAATCGGGGAGCGACTGAAATTTGGACACGCCTCGGACGGGCAAAAACGATGGGGCAGCGTTTGCGGGCATTGGCGTCTTTTCGCCCCCGACATTTCAAGCCGGTCGTCGGTATCGAGCTAGGGCTCACCGATCCAGTTTGTGGGATGAGTATGGGCGAAACCGCCGAAGTGCTTGCAAAGGAGTTTGGGATTACCCGCCAACAGCAGGATCAGTTCGCGTTGGAAAGTCACCAGAAGGCAGAAGCTGCTCAAACCGAGTGCTTTTTGTCGGGCGAGATCGCCATCGTCGAATCGGACGACGGAAACGCCATCCAACGTGACAACGGAATTCGTTATGGCCAATCTCTCGAACAACTGGCCAAGTTGCGACCCATTTTTGATCGCCAAGGAACTGTCACGGCGGGAAACAGTTGCCAAATCTCGGATGGGGCGGCAGCAGTCGTATTGATGGATGCGAAGCGGGCCGCCCGATTGCCAAAGCCACCGGTCGGTTTCATTACCGATTATGCAGTGGCCGGGTGCGATCCCAAGCGAATGGGGCTGGGGCCCGTCTACGCAACCGCGAAGTTGCTCCAGAAAACTGGCTTGCAACTGTCCGATTTTGATTTGATCGAAATCAACGAAGCGTTTGCGGCTCAGGTCATTGCTTGCCAACGCGCGATGGCGTCAAAGCAGTTTGCGCAGACCGAACTTGGTGTTTCGAAGCCAGTTGGTGAAATCGATCCGGAACGCCTCAACCCGCACGGTGGTGCAATTGCGATTGGGCATCCTGTGGGGACAACCGGCACACGTCTCGTGATCACTCTGCTGAGATCACTCCATGCCAAACAAATGCGGCGTGGTTTGGCCACCCTTTGTGTCGGTGGCGGGCAAGGCGTTGCGATGGTGGTGGAGACAACGATTCAAGGAGAAACAAAATGAGTGGCTACAACAATTTCCATGTGACTGAAGACAACCAAGGGGTCACAACCGTTTCGTTGGATGTTCCCGGCCGGCCAATGAACGTTCTTACCATCGAGGTCTTGGCTGAATTGGAACAGATCGTTCATGACTTGGAAAACACAAACAACGTGAAGTTGGTTTTATTCCAGAGTGAAAAAGAAAGTGGGTTCTTGTCGGGAGCTGACGTAGAGTCGTTGCAGAGTTTTTGCTCGGGTGCCGAAGCGGTTCGAGCGATTGAAGCTGGGCAGACATTGTTTCAGCGGATCGAGTGGTTGCCGATGCCAACGGTGGCCGTGATCCACGGTCCCTGTTTGGGAGGTGGGCTGGAACTCGCCTTGGCTTGCGATTATCGCGTTGCCCGAGATAACAGTTCGACGAAGATTGGATTGCCCGAAATCAAGCTGGGTTTGATTCCTGGTTGGGGCGGTACTCAACGACTGCCGAAGCAAGTTGGACTTTCGAATGCTTTGTCGATGATCCTCACGGGCAAGCACTTGAGTGCTGATCAAGCTCTGCAGATGGGATTGGTGCATCGTTCGATTTCACCAGAACATTGGCAACTTGGTGTGCAGCAATTTGTCGATGATGTCTTGGCTGGTCGAATCGAGGATCCGCAGACCAGGCGGCCGAAGTGGCGTCGCATGATGGAATCGACGCGTCTCGGTCAGCGGATGGCATTCCGGCTGGCATCTGAATCAATTGCCCGGCAGAGCCAACACTACCCTGCCCTGGCTGCGGCGGTCAAAGCAACGCGCAAGGGGATGGATGCTGGCCCAGGAGGTTTTTTGTGTGAACGAGATGAATTCGTCGATTTGTTGGCGACACCTACCTGTCGTCATTTGCTCGGTATATTCCTCGCGCAGCAGAAGGCTCGAAAGCTGGCAACCTGGGCTCCTGATGTCGGGCAGGTGATTCATCAAACACCGATTCGTCGGGTTGCTGTTATCGGTGCCGGCGCTATGGGTGCCGGGATCGGACAATTGGCGGCGGTTCGCGGTTACGACGTCGTGTTGAAAGAGATCAACGAACAAGCGGCCCAGGCCGGGCAGCGACGCATTGAAAAACTTGTCGATGATCTTGCAAAGCGAAAAAACTGGGGAAGCAAAGAGCGAAGCGAATTAATGAGCAGGATTGCAGTCGATTGCGATGACCAAGTCTTGGCGGATTGTGATCTGGTCATTGAAGCGGTCGTCGAACAAATGGAGGTAAAGAAGAGCGTGTTCCAAATGTTGGAAGACATCACGATGCCGACCAGTATTTTGACCAGCAATACATCATCTCTCTCCGTGACAGAAATGGCTTGCGTCACCAGTCGTGGATCACACGTGGCAGGATTGCACTTTTTTAATCCAGTGCATCGGATGGAGTTGGTCGAGGTGGTTCGCGGGGAGGAAACCGATGATGAAACCTTGGCGCGACTGGTCAACTTTGTCAAAGCGTTGGGCAAAACGCCAGTCGTGACTGCCGATTCACCCGGTTTTCTCGTCAATCGTGTCTTGTTCCCCTATCTCGGTGAAGCTGTTCGGATGGTGGGAGAGGGTGGCGATGTGGCTGAAATCGACAGGCAGGTGCGACGGTTCGGGATGCCGATGGGCCCCTTGGAATTGCTTGACCAAGTCGGGATTGATGTTGCCTACCACGTTGCGCATTCGCTGGCAGAAACCTTGCCCGGAGTCGAATCGGTTGCCCGTACCTTGTCGGCTATGGTGGATGCGAGGCAACTAGGTAAGAAAACGCAATGCGGTTTTTATCGCTACGGTCGTGGGAAAAGTCGTTCTGTTGCAGATCTGCCGCTGACAACCCGCGCGAGAACCAGCCCCAATCCGTCTCACTTTTTAGACGACTCGTTGACACCAATTCAGCGCCGATTGATCTACCCAATGTTAGCCGAAGCGGTTCGCTGCCATGAGCAACATGTGGTTGATCAGCCATGGGCGATTGACTTGGCGGTTGTACTTGGCACCGGCTTCGCGCCCCATCGTGGTGGGCCACTGCACTTGATTGACACGATCGGTGCAAAGAGCGTCGCAGCCAACTTGGCCGCATTGCATGCTCACTTTGGGGATCGCTTTTCGGTGCCTGATGAGTTGACGGAAATGTCGGCTCTTGGCGAAGCGTATTTCATTCCGAGTGAACGATTGCCAACACAGACCACGTCCTCGTGATGATCATTTTCGTGATGCACCAAGTTAGTGGAACTTTTCGGTAACTAAGGAGAACAACTATGAGTCTGGATAATCATCTCAATTTGCCGACGCCCGGCGACGACTCGGTTCCTGTTGCACCGCTTCCAACCCCTCGTTCGGATTCGTCGCCGTCGTCTCGGCATCAAGATGCAGGCAAAGAGCACGGCATGCCGTCGGATCCTCCTTCAAAACGTGTCGCACCAAAGGCAGACGCCGTCGATTTATCTGATCATGAAGTTGAATGCGCGCCGGAATCCTTTGCCGAGGTAGCCTTGCGACTCGGTGGCGCCTCGGCAGAAGAAGCTCGCCGCACAGGGGTAGTTGATACTGCAGATGACCAGGTCGAAGACTTGTTCGCCCGCCAATACCAAACCGTGAATAGTCCCGCCCATCGAGCCGTTTGGGATACGAACGTACAGACATCGCTATTTGAAGCCGAAGACAACTCGTCTTCCGCCCAAGTCGATCAGGTCGTGCAAGCAAGTTTGTCCGTGGCGCGCCACCATCGAGACGCAGGTACTTTGATCGATAATGCCGGAAAGATCAGCAACGTTGTGCTCGACGAGTTGGGCAAGGCTGGGTACTGGGGCCTATTGGTTGATACAGAGCACGGCGGTTCGGGCGGTTCCATGCGGCAGTTCGCCGACATGATTACTCAGATGGCGGCGATCGATCCAACGGTGGCTGGTCTGGCGTCGGTGCATGGTTGCATTGGGGCAGTCGATCCAGTGCGTTCATTTGGTTCTGCCGAGCAGAAACAACGGTTTCTACCAAAGTTGGCTGACGGTCGGTCATTGTCTGCGTTTGCGTTAACAGAACCGGGGGCGGGCAGCGACCTGACCGCATTGAAGACGACGGCTGTACTGGAGGGCGATCACTATGTGGTAACGGGTGAGAAGTTATTTATCACCAACGCCTGCCCTGGTCGAACCATTGGCTTGGTTTGTCGCATTGAGGAAAAACCGGCAGTGTTGGTCGTGGATCTGCCGCTCCAGGAGAGCGAATCGTTTTATATGAAACGATACGGTTTACACGCCTTGCGGCGAGCCCAAAACAACGGGTTGGTATTCAACCGATTTCGTGTTCCTGCAGAAAACCTGCTCAGGCCCTCGCGTGGTGATGGTTTAACGATTGCTTACCACGGTCTGAATTTGGGGCGAGTCGCTTTGTGCGCCAATGCAGCGGGAACGATGCGGTGGATGATGTCCGAAATGATCCCCTGGGCTGAGTTTCGACAAACGTATGGTCAAGCGATTGAAAAACGCGAGCTGGTGCGGCGACGGATTGGTCGGCTAGCCGGAATGATTGTTGCCTGCGACGCACTTTCAAATTGGGGTGCGAGTTTGATCGATCAAGGTTTTCGGGGTGAGATGGAGTGCATCATCGCCAAGATCTTTGGCAGCGAGATACAAAAAGAGGCTGCGATCGAATTGTTCATGAAGACACATGGTGGTCGCTCGTTTTTGCACGGTCATCCATTCGGAGACAACGTGCACGAATTCTTGGCACCCTGCATCTACGAGGGTGAAGGGGAAATGCTCGGGATGGCCTTCTTTAAATCGTTGGTCAAAGACCACGGAAAACGCTACTTCGAACCGGTAGGGCGAGTTCTTCACAGATTGGGGATCAAGCAGCCGAATCTGGCCAATCCGGCCCATCTTTGGGCGTTGAGGCAGCCGATGTCGGGTTATGCCGGCTGGTATTTGAGTCGTCGATTGTCGCGGTCACAGTGGACGCCGCTGCCATCATCCATGCCTCGGAACTTGATGGAGCATGCTCGTTTTGCCCAGCGTTTGCTCAGTGGTAGCAAGTTCATGATCAGTGGGGCGATGCGCAAACACCAACTAAAACTAGCAGACCGGCAGTGTCGTATGTCTGTTATTTCGAGCACGCTTCAGGATGCCATCGTGATGTTGGTGACTGCTTTGCATGCCGCGAAATCTTCCGATGAAATCGTTCACGCTGCGGCCGACACGATGTGCCGTGAACTCAAGCGGAATATCACTGGCAGTAAGGCGAGCGACGGTGATTTTCGTCAAGTAACGCAACTGGGTGCACGAATCGTTGAAGAAGGCTGGTCGGAAATAAAGCATGTTAAAGCGGGCGAGATTTTAATGCCCTACAAACAGGGCTAAGTCTTCTGTTGAAAAGAGACGGTTTAATTCAAAACGTAACTCCTTAGGATCTCCCTGAGAATCACAACGCGATTTCGTCATGGGACGAAACGCGATTGGTGATCAGAGCGGAGCACGTGGCAACGTTGAGTCATGTTGGTCGAATTCATGCAACCGGCAGATCGCTTGAGGAGTTGCTAGGACCTAGCTAGCAGGGATCAGAGTCGCGAGATTTTGGGCGCTCGGGTCACTTGCACAACGTGATTTGTGAGTACGAAGATGAACCTGCTTAATTTGATTCGTCCAGCCAAAAGTGAGCTCAG
>JARGNK010000164.1:15046-15403 GCA_029213145.1 Rubripirellula sp.
GACGCTCCTCGTTCAGCCGTGTTGGCGCTCGGGGGTGGGGGCGCGCGAGGCATTGCCCACCTGGGTGTCATGCAAGCGATCAGCGAGTCAGAAGTTCGAACCGAGCGAATCGTGGGTGTCAGCATGGGAGGTCTGGTGGGCGCAATGTGCGCTGCAGAACCAGATTTTCTCCGCGTGCAGGCCAAAGCGATCGAACTTCTGAGCTCGCCTGTTTTTCAACTGAAGCAAGAGATCTTGTTCGGGGCAGCGCCGCCGGCGGATGAGGAAACTTATGGTGGGATGTTCCCATGGTACGGCCGCATTCGAAAATACCTCCAAACCCATCGTAAACTCACCCGTGCGGTGACCAGTTCGTCG
>JARGNK010000007.1:0-6050 GCA_029213145.1 Rubripirellula sp.
ATCGAATTGCACGCCGACCAGTGGGGAGTTGAAGGCATCAATGAATTTGGCCAATGGTTCAGCGCTTTGCTCGCTGTTACCACTGTGATCGTAAAGGAAGTGGTTCCAAACGTTCTCGATCAAAATCGAGACGCCCGTTTTTTCGGCGACGGGAAGCGCCTCGGTGATTGCTGCCATTGCTCGCTCGTAGACTTCAGCTGGTGAGCCATCTTTTCCATGAGCGGGCACCAACAACATGGTGTCGGCCCCGACGGCGGCAGTTTCTTCGAGTCCACGAATTAGGTTTTTCAACGCCACCGCGCGGATCTCTGCGCTGGGGTCACTGTGTCTTTGGCCCCAGTGGTAGCCGCCGACAGTACCGTCGATGATCAGCCCCGTTTCCTTCGCCGCCGCATTGGCTTCTTCGGCGTTGATACCGGGGGTGCTGAGTTCGACGCCTTCAAATCCAGCTTCCTTGGCGAGATTGAATTTGTCGACCAAGCTGCCAGAGTGTTTGATCATGCCGACCTTGAGCGTCTTGCGAAGCCACGGTCCGCTCGCATCTTCTGCGATTAGCGTGGAAGGACGAAAAGACGTACCGGCGACCAACGCAGCGGCGGTTCCCCATCGCAATATATCGCGTCGATGCATCGAACCGAGGTTTTCTGTCTTATTTTGCTTGTTCATCGTTTCCTTCTCATCTTAGGGCAGACCACACATAGTTTAGTTGAGAACAACTGTTCTGAGTACACACCAACTCGCTCAAAACGATCGCGTTCGAAACCACCCCGCCCGGGCAATGCCAGGATCGCAAAGCGTCAGGCAATCAGCTCATTGATCACGTGACCATGGATATCGGTCAGCCGGAATTGGCGACCTTGGAATTTGTAGGTCAAGCGTTGATGGTCGATCCCGAGGAGATGCATCAAAGTGGCCTGGAAATCATGCACGTGGACGCCATTTTCGGCAACGTTGATCCCCAGGTCGTCCGTTTCTCCGTAGCTGAACCCCGGTTTTACGCCTCCCCCCGCCATCCAAAGTGTGTAGGCGTATGGATGATGGTCGCGACCCCAACGCGGGCGATTATTTAAATCACCTTGCAGGAATGGCGTCCGTCCGAATTCACCACCCCAAATGACGAGTGTGTCTTCCAATAATCCACGTCGCTTCAAGTCCATCACCAAGGCCGCACTCGATTGATCGGTATCCCGGCATTGGTTGTAAAGTTCGGTGGTGAGGCTATTGTGCTGATCCCAACCCGCATGCATCAGTTGGACGAAGCGGCAGCCCCGCTCGACTAAACGCCTCGCCATCAAGCAATTGTGAGCGAACGTCCCAGGCTCCTCAACGCCAGGTCCGTACAAGTCGAGGGTCTCACGCGACTCGCTGGAAAGATCAGCCAGTTCGGGGACACTGGCCTGCATTTTGAAACTCATTTCGTATTGTGAGATTCGCGTTGCGATCTCAGGATCACCATACTCATCAAGTTTCAGTTGGTTGATTGCCGCGATGTCATCGAGCCATCCACGGCGATTTTCCCGACTCATGCCGTTTGGATTCGAAACGTAGAGCACGGGATCGCCACTACCGCGGAATTTTACCCCTTGGAAACGTGAAGGAAGAAAACCGTTGCCCCAATAAAAGTCGTAAAAGATCTGTCCGCATGAGGTGTCTTTGGTAATGCTTGTCATGACGACAAATGATGGCAGTTCATCGGTGTCACTTCCCAAGCCATACGTCAGCCAAGCGCCCATGGTCGGGCGTCCCGGCATCTCGGCGCCGCTCAGCATGAAATTAATGGCGGGTGCGTGGTTGACTTGTTCGGTGTACATGCTTTTAACGAAGCACAGTTCGTCGGCTACATTGGCTGTGTGGGGCATGAAGTTGCTAACCCAGGCACCCGACTCACCACGCTGAGAAAACGGTTCAACCGGCGCGAGCAACAGCTTTCCGTCGGCCTTTCCGGTCATTGTGCTAAAACGCCGGTCGCCAATGTAAGAACTGGGAACGGGCTGGCCGTGCAATTCTTGTAAGCGAGGCTTCCAGTCGAACAGATCGACATGAGTGGGAGCGCCGTTCTGGAACAGGTAGATGACCCGCTTCGCTTTCGGGGCAAAGTGCGGGAGCGATGGCAGGCCTCCGAATTGTGCTGCTGGATTCGCCGCAACAACTGATTGGTCGTTGTGCAGTAATGAGGCGAGCGCCGCGGTTCCAATTCCCGTTGCACCGCGACCAAGAAATTGGCGACGCGTTAACTGCTGACGATGTTGTTGCAGCGGATTCACCAAGTCACTCTCGATTTAACGTTTCGTCCAAGTTAAGAATTGCCAGTGTTAAACTGGTCCATGCCGCGTGCTCGGCAGCATCCAATGTTTCGTTCCGCGGGGAGTCACCCATATCAAGCAGTTGAACTGCTTCTGCGGGATGGTCCGCAAACTGAAGTCGCGTCCGTTCGAGACCAGATAGTAAAATGTGGCGTTCGGCGGGACTGCAGGGACGGGCAAGCACACGTTGCATGATTCGGTCAATGCGATCGGAATCGGATTGGGCTGGTGATCCTAAAGCCGTTTCAGCAAGTGCTCGGGATGCTTCCACAAAGGTGACATCGTTGAGCGTTTGCAAAGCGTGCAGTGGCGTGTTGGTTCGATTGACGCCGACCGTGCAAGTTTGTCGGGAAGCGTTATCAAAAAACATGGTGGGTGCGATGATGCGGCGCCAGAAGACAAACAGACTTCGTCGGTAGAGCTTTTCGCCCTGGTCTTGCTGGTACTTCTTTTTTCCGAATGACGCGTCTTCCCAAATGCCCGGTGGCTGATAGGCGTTCACCGCTGGTCCACTGGCCACGGGAGAGAGCAAGCCGCTTGCGGCTAACGCTTGATCTCGCAGCATCCACGACGGTAGACGGTAGCGCGAACCACGGGCGAGTAACCGATTGGCGGGATCTTGATCGTATGCTGAACGATCAGTCAGCTTGGATGTTTGGCGGTAGGTGTGACTCGTTACGATCAATCGGATCAGATTTTTTACGTTCCAACTGTCTTCGCGGAACTGCCAGGAGAGCCAGTTCAGTAAATCCAGCTGAATTGGTGTTTCGCCCTGAGTGCCGAAGTCTTCTGTTGTTTTGACGAGGCCGATTCCGAACACTTGCTGCCAAAATCGATTCACCGTGACCCGTGCCGTTAGTGGGTTGTCAGCATTCACCAGCCATTTCGCCAGCAGAAGTCGGTCGACTGATTGGTCGCTTGCCTCGGGCTTTGGCAGGAACTCAGGCAGTTTCGCCTGAACTTTGTCAGTTGGTTTGTTGTAAAGGCCGCGATTGAGTACGAAGGTCTCACGCGGATTGGACATGTCCTCCATCACCATGACTTTGGGCAGACTGTTGCGAAGGTCATCGCGTCGCTTGGTCTGTTTGTCACGATCTGATCGCAATTTCTGGTATCGATCGTCTGCCGAACGGTGAGCTGATTGGATCAAGCTTCGTTGGTCATCTGATCGTTTATCCGTTTCGACACTCAAGGCCGCCAGCAGTTGGTCTGATTCATTGGACAAACTTGGGCGGTCATCACTTGTGACCGCCAGCCGAAAACGTCCAATGTTGTGTCGGGCATGAACCGACTGATGCCGCAATGAGATTTGCAGTGTTGAATCTGCGACTAATTCAATTGGTTCAGCAAAGCGAAAAACGGCGGTGTGATTGCGATCGACGGTTCGGCCTTCATAGACTGCCCAGCCACTCTTGGGGTCATTGTCAAAGGCATTTGTGATTGCGTGGCTCCCCTGCTCGAACGTCGCATCGGCTGATGCAATCGTCACCGGCATTGGTGCTGAATTTTCACCGTTGCTGACCGACACCAAGAAATCGGTGAGTACAAAGTTGCCACTGTCTGAGCGTGACAGTCCATTCCCGGTGTGACTCGCGTGCCGAAGTGTTTCAAGCCGCATTCCCGTGATCTTCGAGGGGCCCGGTGATGCGAGGATGGTGTAGTCATCGTTGATCGCGTCACCGTCGATCAAGATCGATTGGTCGTCTAGCAGTTTTGAAGTGCCGTGGAGAGCATCGATTTGCAAGTCGGTTAGCAATCGCCAGGATTGTTCGCGACTCAACCCCGCGAGTTGTTGTTTTTCCCAGTTGGGCTGTTCAGCAGTTAGAGTTGCATCGCGATTTTGCAATCGCTTGTCGAGATCCGAGATTTGCTTAGCGAGTGTGTCGAGTTCGCTTGCTTGCTGCGCATTTGGCACCGCAAGATTTGGAGCCGTTTGTGGGTCGCCACCACCACCGTTCACCGGTGTTTGGTTAAAGAAGGCGAACAGTTGATAGTATTCGCGGTTGCTGATCGGATCGTACTTATGATCGTGACAACGACAGCAGTTGAGGGTTAATCCAAGCCAGACGGTTCCCATCGTTTCGGACATGTCCATGACATATTCGACCCGGTTTTCTTCTGGGATCCTCCCGCCTTCGCCATTGATCATATGGTTGCGACAGAATCCGGTCGCCAACTTTTGCTCTGGGGTGGCATCAGGAATTAAGTCACCGGCGAGTTGCCAGGTTGTGAATTGATCAAACGGCAAGTTGTTGTTGAATGCATCGACGACCCAGTCTCGCCACGGCCACATCGTGCGTTCCCGGTCACCTTGGTATCCGTTGGTGTCGGCGTAACGTGCGGCGTCGAGCCAGGGCCACGCCATGCGGATCCCATAAGCGGGGGAATCAAGTAACTGGTCAACCAGGCGTTCGTAGGCATCGGGCCGCGAATCGGCCAGGAAAGTCGCGACTTGTTCAGGTGTTGGTGGCAGTCCCGTTAGGTCGAGTGACAAGCGACGGATTAACGTCGATCGTGATGCCTCGGGCGACGGTGAGATGCCTCGGTCGGCCAATTTCTGCTGCACAAAAGCATCGATCGGGTTTCGGACTGGTGCATGATCGGTGACGGAAACCTGGGGGACCTCTACTTCGCGGATTGATTGGAACGACCAATGTTGTTCCCAGCTTGCGCCCGATTCGATCCACTTGCGGATCAATTCAATTTCGCGTTTTGAAAGTTGACGATTGGATTCGGGCGGCGGCATCAACTCGTCGACGTCGTCCGTGATCAGACGGCGATACAATTCACTCGCTTCGCTGTCGTTCGGTTCGATGACATTTGCGGCGCCAGTTGCGGTGTCCAATCGCAAATCGGCTTCTCGAGTTTCCTCATCCGGGCCGTGACAAAAGGAGCAGTTTTCCGACAGGATCGGGCGAATGTCGCGTGCGAAATCAACCTCTTCTGCCCGCGCAGCGGCGACCACGAAACTCGCGAGCAAAACGAAGTAGGTGCGGAGCTGATATCCCATCCTGATAGTGTAGCCAAAATGACGCCTAGAGGACTCAGTGACAAGCATTTTCATTTGCCCAATGACAATCGGATTACCGCAGCGAGGGGCCGGTCATTGGGACAAAAACGACTGGGATAATTGCTTGTTCGTGGAGCCTGCCGTCCGAACGCTTCTCGATCAGCATCAAGACTTGCCTCTGATCACCGACTGGTAAGACCAATTTGCCACCTGGCTTGAGTTGTTCAATTAGGGGAGAGGGAATGTGATCCGGAGCAGCTGCCAGAATGATGACATCAAACGGAGCTTGCTCAGGCCAGCCCTGGTATCCGTCGCCTGCTCGCACTTCGGCGTTGTGATAGCCGAGTCGTTTTAGCCGTGCGCTCGCTTGTTGGGCCAAGGCGTCGACGATCTCGATGCTGTAGACTTTGTCGACAATCTCGGCCAGCACGGCCGCTTGGTACCCCGATCCGGACCCCACGTCGAGAGCGACCGAATCTGCTTGCGGTGCGACAAGTTGTGTCATCAGTGCAACGATGTAAGGTTGTGAGATCGTTTGGCGATGGCCAATCGGCAATGCGCAATCATCGTAAGCTTTTGATCGATGCTGCGGCTGCACGAACTCATGGCGTGCGACTCGTCCCATCGCGGCAAGAACTTGTGGATCATCAATGTCGCGACTCGCCAATTGTTGATTGACCAGTGATTGACGTTCCTGTTGGCGATCGAGGTCTTTCATGGCGTCGACACGGGGCGCT
>JARGNK010000007.1:6060-16841 GCA_029213145.1 Rubripirellula sp.
ATGCAGCAGGACGGGATGTTGGGTTGGGGCGCTAGATTCAATGTGTCGCTAATGATCGCGGTCAACAAGAGAATAGCGTACGCTGGCTCTCCGAAAACGATGCTCCAAACCGAAGTTTTTTCCTCGCGATTCGTCCTTTTCTCATTTAGGTCGTCGAGACGCCATCAATGAATGCTTCATTGCAGCAACGCAACGAACTGCTGCGGCGACGAATAACCCCGCTCCCCGGCAGTCAGCCGTACGAGAATGTGCGCCCGATCCGAATCCCTGGCCGCCTGGATCGGTGGAAGTTGATTGACTGTGTTTGCGAACAACATCCCCACGTATCGCGGCAGACTTGGTGTGATTGGTTTTCACAGGGGCACATTAGAAAACGTGGCGTTCCGATTGACCCGATGGCCTTAGTGCGGGGGGGCGAAGAATTCGAGCATGTATTCCCCGATACAGTTGAGCCGGACGTCAATGCGAAGGTCTTGATCGCGGTGGAAGATGAGAATTTGATCGTGATCGAAAAGCCGGCCCCTTTGCCGATCCATCCATCCGGCCGGTTCGAACGAAATACGTTGATTTCGTTTTTGCGGCTGGTTTATCCCGGTGAATGCTTAAAGCTGGTTCATCGATTGGATGCGAATACCAGCGGTTTGGTCCTGATTGCACGCAGTTCAGAGGTGGCTGCCATCATGGCCAGGCAGTTCCAATCTGGTACGGCTAAGAAGCGATACCTCGTTCGCTGTCATGGTATTCCCGAGCGATGTGAGTTTACCTGTGATGCGCCGATCAGTTCGCGGAGGGGCGAGGGGGGAACGCGAGATGTGGATCCGATTGGCGGCAAGCATGCTCGCACCGAATTTCGGGTGATCAAGTCGCTTGACGACGAAACTACGCTGTTGGAAGCGAAGCCGATCACCGGTCGCACCAACCAGATCCGGATTCATCTTTGGTCAATCGGTCACCCGGTACTCGGCGACCCGAGTTATCTCCCGAAGAAGAAAATTGCCGCTTGGCAAACATTAGGGACTGAGGATCCACCGATGTGTTTACATGCCGCTGGCTTGACCGTATTCGATCCCATTTCGGGTGACGAGCTGCGGTGGGCAAGTCGCTTGCCGGAATGGAGCGGTGCATCACCTGAATAGAATCGGTGCCAGGCTTCGAGAGACCCACCAGGCTTCGAGAGACCCACCAGGCTTCGAGAGACCCAGGCTTCGAGAGACTCAGGATGACTTCAATTCTTTTGCTTCGGCTTCCAGCTTGGCGATGTCGTCCTCGAATTGCTTCAACTCGGCCAGGTCATCGGCCTGAGCTTTCGAACCTGCCAGTTGAACCCGCAGAGTTTGGAGTTTCTTGTTGATGACATCCAGTCGTTTCTTCGCTTTCTTATCCACAGATGAGTTTCCTTTTGGGTGAGCGATTGGATTCGAATTGCTGAGTGATTGGTTCTTGTTGCGTTCGCCCTCGATTGTATTTCGCATCGAGGCGGGACCAAACCGGCGATGTTACGGAGTTTATCAGAACTCCAACAGCGCGACGATAAAGTGCACAACCAGTACGTAAAGCGTTGTCCAGAGCACCGTCGAAGTTATTGCATCGCTAACGTCGCTGGCTGAATGCTTCGCCGCTGCGCCACGATAGTAACCGATTGCTGCCGTCCCGATACCACAGGCGATGTTCTTTAGTAGTACCCAATTCCAGCCCAGTGGCCAGCTAGTGCCATCGGTCACCAGGTTCCGTTCGAAGTGTAGTTGCCAGAAATAAGGTCCGATGGTCGGATGAGTGGCATTGAAAGTGACCAAGCTGATTGCTCGGGCAGCCTCGTACGAAAGCCATTCCAGAATCGGCGTCGCAACGACGAATGCCATCACAATTGGTACCAATAAGTAGGCTCTTGGTTTCACTCCCAGCGTATGCAACGCGTCAATTTGTCCGCCATATTGCTTGACCCCGACATCGGCCGCTACCGCGGCACCGCAGCGGGCGGCAACCAGGATCGTTGCTAGGACAGGAACCAAAACTCGATAGAGTGCGAAGCCAATGGACGCAAGTAATTCGTCGATCAGCAAAGGTTGCGTGTAAAGCCGGAACGGCAGAAAGCGAAAGGTGAAGTAGGTCGCGGTGAATCCGGTGATCAATCCTGCCAGCAACAAATAGATCCACGCGGATGGACCACCGACAAGCCGCAGGTAATGAGCGAAAAATCTTGCGCCCCAGCGGATGCGTGGGAAACGAGGCAGTGCATCGAACGGCAAGCGGGTTGCCGCAACGACCGCGTGCCCCGTCGTAGTCAAGAATTGATCGCTCCACTTCGCGGCCAGCGACCAGCGACTCGGTGCGACCACTTCGGACGATTCCAATGCGACAGGTACCATTCGCTCCGGGATTTGAGGCCACTGGTCACGCGGGACAAAACTCAATTCCTTGGTTTCAGAGTTCAGCAGCAGAACCTCGTCGGCGATCGGAATCAATGTCTCGTAATCGTGTGTTACCACGACGCTTGTGCGTTGGTGCGCATGATGGGTTTGGCGAATCAGTTCCGCAACTTTCCCGCCGCTGGCTGCGTCCAATCCGGAGGTTGGTTCGTCGTACAGGACCACGTCTGGATCAGCGGCGAGTGTGCGGGCAATCGCGAGTCGTTGTTTTTGGCCTCCGCTCAATCCTGAAACGCGTGTGTTCGCTGGCACTCCAAGTTCCTCCAGCCACTGCTTTGCTGTTTGGGGAACCGGTCGTGACTGGTCGCTACGGTGGTCGATGGCAAACTGAACATTTTCCAACGGGGATAGTTCGTCGAACAGTGCGAACTGTTGGAAGACGATACCAATGTGATTGGGGCCTTGTTGTGGCGCCGAATCACGCCCCACTTCGATTTGACCCGACCAGGAGAGCGACTCTCCCGACTGCGGGATGAGTCCTGCCAATGTCCGCAACAGAACCGATTTTCCAGCACCGCTGCCACCAACGATCACGGTGATCTTGCCGGCGGGAATTGTGACCGAAGTATCGGACAGCAGTTCCTTCGAGCCAGCGTGGATATGCAACTTCGATAGACGTAGCCAGCAAGATTGATTGGGATTCGAATCGCTCATTGGGTCGAATCTCCCGGCGTATCTTGATCAGCCATGTAAACCAGCGGGTACGCCATGAATTCTGTGGCTGGTGTGATGGTACGGTTCGTCGGGGAAGCGGCGATTGATCGCTGCGGTGTCGTGGTCACCCAACGGCGATCTTTACCAAGGATTTGGTTTCTCAGCACGCGGGCAAAGTTGGGGTCAATTCCATCTTCTTCCGTTCCAAAAAGGTCATCACCGATGCCGCGGACCACCGGTTCCATGCGATCGGCCGCCATCGTCAATGCCGCTTGCGCCGCGGGGCTGGTCCAGACATCTCGCCACGCTTGTTTCAAGCGTTCGTTCTCGACCAGAGTCTCTTTCAAGATTGTTCGTACCAGTTCGCGAGCTTCAGGATCATTGGCCAATTGGGAGCTTACCTCCGCCAATTCGCTGCGGATGGCACTGTTTGCGGCGACATCGGTGAGGATTCGCTGAACGCTCACAACGATCTCATCCATGTGTTGTTCAAAGACAGGTACTGCCTCATCTTCTACAAACCGATCCCATTCCTCTTGTACGAGATTCTTCTCGGGCAGCGGCGATCGGTCATAAACAATTCGCCAGCCGAATCTCCAAACAGACGCGCGGTCCCATAGTTCTCTGCCGATCTGCTCAGCCGTTGGTTCACCATGCTTGCGAATGATTGGCAGGATTTCTCTACGAGCCATGGGGATCAAACGATCCTTTACGACATCATCGTTCCAGCGGCCTGCGAGTTGGTCAACTTCCGCGCGATGGCGTTCGACTGACTTACGGAATTCGGCCTCGATCAGTGGCATCGACTGACGCAAGCTGTCCTGTACGAGGGGAGTGAAGGCGCGGCTCAGTTCTTCACCGTGGGCTTTGAGGACACCTGCCAAACGCCGTTGGATTTGTTGACGTTTGGATTCCGGCAGCATCGTTGCGATGATTTCTTCCATGCTGCCGCGGCTGAAGTGGCTCACGAGTGCAAAGCCATCGGGGGATGAATCTGCGTACCATTTAACGATCACCAAACCCTCGGTTGCTTCGTCTCGCGTTTCTACGTGACCGATCTGTGTCCATTGACCCTGGGAGTCTTGTTGGAAAACAGGATCTCCCGAGCGAAGCACACGGGCAGCATCAATCGCTTCAAATTGAACTGGCGAGGTAAGGAAATACTCGCTCAGGCTGACTGGTGGATCGGGCAGATCCGCGGATTGTCGCGATCTGTTTGCAAACGCGACACATACCATGATCCCTATCCAAAACAGAAGGCCTAAGAATCGATAAGAGTTTGCAATTGAAAACATCATTCCTCTTTTATCGCGAGACTCTTACTGAAAATTGGAGCCTGATTCGCATTGCGCATATTCGGCTAAATTCGTCCAGCTTCGTCTTTTCTTGGCAGTTTAGAGATTGGTCGCCGTCATTTTACGGCCGCGAACACATGCTGATAGCTCGTCGTGTCTAGGTCTTGCGAATCAAATGGAAAAACCATTCTGGGGAGCCGTGCCGCAACTGATCGACAATTACGGCGATGATGATAATTCCTCCAATGATAATGTGAGTATATGTATTTGGGATCGACAGCAGCGTGCATCCATTGCGAATCACGATGATGATGAGAGCACCGAAAATAGTGCCGATGATTGAACCGCGGCCACCACTGAGGCTGCCGCCGCCAAGCACAACCGCAGCGATGATCTCGAGCTCTTTTCCCGTCCCGTCGCTCGGGTTCGCTACTTTGACTTCGGCAAAATAGAGCAGGCCTCCGATTGCAAAAAAGAGACCCGCGAGGGTGTAAACCGACACGATCGTGAGTGGAACATTGATGCCGCAAAGCCGTGCGGTTGATTCGCTCGATCCTATCGCGAACACGTTACGCCCAAATACGGTGTACCTCATCAAAAGCCCGACCAGGATGGCGAGGAGGCACGCGATCAAAACGCTGGTTGGAATCATCAGGCCATCGATTAAGTAATCACCATTTTTTCCAGTCACGTTCAGTTGCTTCAGCCACTCAGGGATATTTCCTCTGGGAGGCCCAACGGTCGATTCGCCGGAGATGATTTGACCGATTCCAAGGAAAATCGTCATCGTTCCCAGCGTCACAATGAAGGGAACAACTTTGGTGGCACTGATCAACACTCCATTGGCCAATCCGCAAGCGCAGCCGGTCAGGATCATCCAAAACAAGGTGGTTGCCATGATCACGCCGAATCCCGGGTCGCCCGCGGCAACTTCCGAGTTGTTTAGTCGCACTGCGAGAACGGTTCCGCACAATGTCAAAGCCGTGCCAGCAGACAGGTCAATGCCGGCCGCGATGATGATAAGGGTCATTCCAAAAGCAGGCACGGCAATCAGCGCCGCACCATTCGCCATGACTCTGATGTTTCCCCAGGAAAGGAAATTTCCCACACTCCAGTTTTGATCTGCAATTGCAAACATGACGACGATACACAACAGGGCAAACAAGGGGCCGAGTTGAGATCGAAAGATTTTGTTCAGCATCTTGGTCAGTTTAATGGTTGAGTGGGATGTTTTCTTCAATCGCTATTGCTGCCGCCATCACGTCGTCCTCGGTCCACCTCGAGGCATCCCGAACCTCTCGCAGTTTGCCGCGAGACATCACGCCAATTCGGTCGCATACAGATAATAGTTCGGGCAGATAGGAGCTAACAAAGACGACCGTTTTTCCTTCAGCCGCCAGCGACCCCATCACGCGGTAGATCTCTGCTTTGGTACCAACGTCGATTCCCTTGGTGGGTTCGTCCATCAATAAAATGTCGGCTCGTTGATGGAGGATCCTCGCGATCGCGACTTTTTGCTGATTGCCGCCTGATAGCTCAGAAATTAATTGATGCCCTGAGTGCGCCTTCACTTCTACTTGTTGCATCCAACGGAGGGCATTCTGTTCACGGCGTTTCAAATCAATCACGCCGCATGTTGTGTATTGGTTCAATCCACCCAGTGTCAGATTTTCAATAATCGATAGGTCTTGGGCCAAGCCTTCGGATTTGCGATCTTCTGAGAGAAGTCCGAATCCGGCTTTCATGCGATTGCGAACATTGGCGGCGATCTTGCGGCTATCAACCATCACGGATCCCGCATTGATATGATCAAGTCCAAAGACACTGCGCAGTAATTCGGTTCGCCCTGCACCTACCAGCCCCGCGATCCCAAATATTTCACCGCGGCGAAGCGATAGGCTCACGTTTTCGGGATACGGTGATCCACAAAGTTGATCAATCTCGACCCAGGTCTCACCTGGCTGATGCGGAACTGATGGATAGAGGTCATCGACGTCTCGACCCACCATCAGCGATACGATTTGAGCATCGGATACATCGTCGATCTTACCGCTGCCAACATTATTTCCGTCTCGCAAGACGCTGTAGGTGTCGGCTACCTCGCGGATCTCTTCCAGAAAGTGGCTGATGTAAACAATGCCGATCCCCTGCTCGCGTAAGCGCTCGATGATTTCGAACAGTCGAGCTACATCTTTCTGTGGTAATGAACTGGTCGGTTCATCAAAGAGGATGAGCCGAGCGTCACTTGCCAGGGCGCGTGAGATCTCGAGCAGTTGCTGGGTTGCAACCGATTGCTCACCAACGATGGCACGGGGGTCCAAATCCTCGAGTCCCACCGCATCGAGTACCTGTCGGACTCTATCTCGCTGTTTCCGCCGTAGAAGCAATCCACCACCGGTTCCGGAGTGTCCCAGCAAAATGTTGTCTTCAACGCTAATGTCGGGCGCTAGATTTAACTCTTGGTAAATCATCGCGACGCCGAGTTCGCGGGCGTCATGAGGGCCTTGCGGTCGGTACGCTTGTCCCTCGATTTGCATCGAGCCAGCATCTGCACGGTGAGCGCCGCTGAGCACTTTCAGCAGCGTGCTCTTGCCCGCGCCATTCTCGCCGATCAATGCAAGGATCTCGCCGCCGTTTACTGACAGCGAGACATCATCTAACGCGAGAGTGGGACCAAACCGTTTGCTGATCCCACTCATTTCCAACAGAGGTGCTGTCATACGACTTGATCGCCTACTCGATAATTTCGGGCTTCAGCAATCCTTGGATTTCTTCGTCGTTCATGTTGTCTGGTGTTGCTACTGATTCACCCGTGGAAATGAACGATTCGGCCTGTTCGCCTTTGATGGCACCTGCCAAAGTCATGACGGCTTGGTATCCCATCTCAACCGGGTCTTGCAGGACAATGCCACTACATGAACCATCCCCAAGTCCCTCGATCAATGCATCGCTTGGATCAAACGCGATTAACTTAACTTTGTTATTCACTCCTGCGTTGCGTAATGCTTCGAGTGCTCCATTTGCGTTTGGTTCGCACACCGCAAAGATGCCGGCTAAGTTTTCACCATGAATCTGCAGCAGTTGGTCCACTTTTTCTTTTGCCTTGGTTGCATTTTCGCCGCCACGTTGGTCGGAAGAGACGACGGTGATGTCAGTGTACTCGGCAATCTTATCCAGGAACCCTTGCTCTCTTTGTTCGGTGCTTTCGCTACCAGCGAGATAGCGAAGTAGAATCACATTGCCTTTGGCACCAATGGCTTCGGCCATCTGAGTCGCAGCTAATTGTCCACCTTTGTAGTTGTCAGTCGCGACGTAACTGACAATCTCTGGACCTTCGTCCAAACCGCTGTCGAAAATCACGACGGGGATATCTTCACTGATGGCTTCTTCGACGACATCGACCAAACCGCCTTTTTGATTTGGCGCGAGGGCAACGCCGTCCACTTGCAGCGTGATCATGCTCTTAACAACTTCGATCTGGCTGCCGGTGTCACTTTCGACAACTGGGCCTCGCCAGATGATTTCGACATTGCCGATTTCTTGCGCTGCCTGCTTTGCACCGAAGTGCACCGACTTCCAGAACTCGTGGCTTGTGCCTTTGGGGATAACAGCGATCCGAAGTGAATCATTGGAGCCACCACCTGCCGGTGCCGTTGACGAGGAGGGATCTGACGACGATTCGCAACCGGTGAAAACCACTGCGAGGCACAAACAAGCCAAGGTGTTAGCAAGCGAACGAAAACGCAACACGTTGGGAACTCCCGAAGAAACGGAGGAAATGAAAGGCGATAGCTTAAAGCATTTTGACACCATCCGCGCGGTCTCAGGTGATAACAAGCACGGGAATCACCGGGAAGTTTGGTCGCCGCACCGCCCAAAGCAGGCTTCCGGTTTTATTGGTCAACGGTCGCGATCCAGGCAGATTCCGATTTTTGTTGACTCAATCAGGCGATTGGCTGGTCTTGACCAATTCGTCGAGCTCCGCCTGCAGCTGCCGCAAGATAGGGCCCGGTTTGCCATCGCCAATCGGAGTCCCATCGACCGAATTCGCGAACCAGAGGCCGCCATCGGTTCCCATTAACAGCACTTCATCAGCGCTAAGGAGTTGTTCTGGTGTAAACGGTTGTTTTTGCCATGGTAGCGAATGTTCAGCTGCTAACGTTTCGACGATGGCTTGCGTGATGCCGCCGAGGACTCGATCTGTGGGGGGAGAGAGGATTGTTCCGGATTTCACGATCGCCAAGTTGGCGATGCTGGTTTCGGTGATACTGCCATCTTGATCGAGCAACACACCGACTGAATTGGGGTCTTGGCTGCGTGCCTGGCGATCCGCCAAGTAGTAATGGATTCGCGCGCGTGTTTTGATGCCGCGCGGCCAGGAGAGGCTGTCGGGTTGGACAACCGATGTGATGAATAGTGGTTGGCCCGATTGTTGGCGTTGCTCGATTTGCTCGTGATGAAGCGGATTCAAATGGAGCAACAAGGTCGGCTTGGCTGCCGAGATTCCCGGCGTTGCGAGCATTGTTATCCCGACATCGCCTTGGCTCCGTACCCACTCGGAGTTGCGTTCCAGCAATTCGGACATCAGCCCAGCTATCTCAGCCCGGGCGGGAAGTCCTTCGATTGCAAGCGTCTCGGTTGTTCGTTGCCAGCGATCTAAGTGCCGTTGGATCGAAAAAAGTTTTTGATGATAAGTTCGCAATCGCTCCACGGCGATGACACCTTGGCGGATCCCCGTGTCTTCGGCGTTAATCGAAATCTTATCGTGTGGCAGCCAGCATCCGTCAGCGAAGCTGATTCGCTGTGGGGTTGAAACCGACTCATTCGGATTGCATTCCGTCATTGATCAGGGCCGCCATTTCGGGGCCAGCGCTACAAGCAGAGTTGTAATAGTCGAGTTCGACATGATTGATTCCAACCGAGGATGAGCAGTCGCGGGAGACCACTTTGAGTTTGCTGCCATCAAATCGTGGCGCGAACGAGGCGGGGCCACTGTAACCGAGAGCCATCGTTCCGCGAACCCGGTTCAATAACCAGAATCGTTTCAAAACCGCGTCACGGCGATTGTATAGCAAAACCATCTTTTCGAGATTCTTTGTGGCTTGTGAGTGGACTCCGCGTTGCGTTAACGCGAGTCTCTCTAGGGCCGGCGCTACTAATCCACACCGGAACAGCGTTCCCGTTGTTGGTTCGCCGGGCGTCAATCTCCCACCAAGTTTTCCACCGCTCAAGGCATGTAGTGCCCCTGTAATTACGCGACCCCCGAAGCTATATCCAATGAGAGTCGTCGGCGTATCAGCGGACACGTGCTTGCGAAGCAACCAAGACAAATACAAGCCTTGGGCATCCAATCGACGAAATTTGCGGCGGGCGTCGTGGATCAAGATTCCCTCTTTATCGCTTGGCCAACTCCAAATTACCCAGTCGATCCCTTCCCGCTTGGAGCAACCTCTTGTCTTGCGATAAACCTGGAGACCGCGGCGAATGGCATCATTCGAACTCATTCGATTGCCATGCACGTAAACGACTACCTGTCTCGATTGTCCTAGTTGTTCGGTGTATTGATCGAGATCAGAGGGAGTGCCGCAACCGTTCATGCTCAGCCGAGAGACCCTCAGATTGGGTTGTTCAAGATTTGCCTGGCATGCATTCGCGGTGATGCCTCGTGTGCTAATGCTCCAGAGGCGATCTTCAGCATCTTTGCAACAGGGCTGGCTGTGTATTTCGGGGCCTTGGTGCTCGGTTGCGCTGCACTGGCAAGCTGTGACGCATTCGCACAGCCTCTCGTGATTGGCATCGCCGTACAAGTTCGTTTGGCCTGCCGTTATCACCGCCATGATCGAAAAGATCAAAGATAGGTGCTGTCGAAGCGGCATCGGAATAGGCATCGCTAGGTGTCGGTAGGTGTGAGGCAGGTTGATGTGCGAGGTCAACACATTGTTGCTGAAAAAACACGTTGTTGCGTTTGCACACCACATCGAGCAACGTAATTTTGTTTGGTCTCGCAATCGAGATCACCGAATACGCTCGCTATGCAGATCAAGGATTTTAAAATGAACAACCGCATTTTCTCGGTGGTGTTGTTTACGACACTTTTAACGGTTAGCTCAGGTTGCTGTAACTGCAACATGGGCAAAATGTTCTTTGGACGCGGGGCCCGCTGTGGTTTGTGTCGAGGAGGAACCGCTGCCGTGGCACCTCCAGCGACTTACGCAGCGCCACAACCTTATATGCAGCCCGTTGCAAGTGTTCCTGTGCAGCAGGTTCCCGTCCAGCAAGTTCCTGTACAACAGGCACCGATGCAAACGCCGGCACCGATGCAAGCGGTTGCCCCTTATCAAGGGCAGGTTACTTATCAGGGGCAATCGTCCTGCTGCAGTCCGATGCCTTGTCAGGGCATGCCTTG
>JARGNK010000007.1:16941-36448 GCA_029213145.1 Rubripirellula sp.
GCATGCCTTGCCAGAGCCAACCCGCCCCTCAGCCACCACGAAAGAGTTGCTTTCTGAAGGATTGGTTTAGCCATAAACGGCAGCCTGCTCCCCAGCAATACGCGCCGCCGATGGCTTATCGAAATGCGCCTTGCTATTCCTGTTACGGTTCGGAGTCGATGGGTGGCTGTGGTTGCGGAACGACCACGATGGGGGTTGATCCGTACACGATGCAGTCGGGCCAAGTCATCGAAAACGGTACGGTGATTCAAGGAGATGGCTTTTCGGCGCGTCGGTTCGACACCGATGGCGCGCAAATCATCTGGGAACAACCATCGAGTTGATCGGCGTCGGTTTCGTTTTGCTTGACCGGTAGATTTGGCAGTCGCGTAACGGGCTGCCGATTAAACTGGTGTAAATGGTAGCGAGTGACGGCCGGAGCATTGATTGCGTTTCGCACTGATGTGCTCCGGCCGTTTCGGTACAGCGTCTCTCTTCTTCGTCCAGCAATTGGCTGTATTCCTATGCTTCATTTTCAATCATTGACTCGCTCGACACGACGCCAGTTCGTGGCCACTTCGGTTGTCTCCGTTGCCGGGATCCAATGGGCTGGCCGAGCCGGGGCGCAAGATTCTGTCGATTCTTCGGCGACGACGGCATTGCAGTATCAATCGCCTCAGATTCAAAATTGGCGGATCGGACTGGTGCTGGATACGCCAGTTACGTGTACCAACGTTTTGGCGACGTTTGTGATTCCAATCGATTGGCCGGAACAAAAAGTGACAGTGACCGGGCAGCAGATTAGCCCTCTGGTCAACGCCTGGAAATCGCGTGATTTGCCAACGGGTGCTCGACAGATTGTGTTGACGATGCCTCGCGTGCCGGCAGGCACAACCGCAGAAGTTACATTCACACTGCAAGTGGAGAGATCGCGAATCTTGGGGCCTGATTTGACGGATGGCTTCGTGATTCCGAAACGCCCCAGTCGAGATTTAAGGATGTTCATGGGGAACAGCCCCTTTATCGACGCCACTGATCGACGGATTAAAGCGGCCTCTCGTGATTTGGCTGCGGTGGAGGTTCAATCTGATTGGGAGCGAGTTGAATCGATTTATGATTTTGTTCGTGAGAATGTCGAATATGTCGAAGGGTCTTTGAAAAATGCGTCTGATGCGTTGAAGGACGGCACGGGCGATTGCGAGGAGATGACAAGTTTGTTTGTCGCGCTCTGTCGTAATGCTCGAATCCCGGCGCGGATGGTCTGGATCCCCGATCATTGTTACCCCGAATTCTATCTCGAAGATGCTGAAGGGAACGGACACTGGTTCCCTTGCCAGGCAGCCGGGACGCGACAATTCGGCCGGATGGACGAATATCGGCCCGTACTGCAAAAAGGCGATCGTTTCAAAGTACCCGAAAAGAAAATGCCGACTCGGTATCTCAGCGAGTACTTCAAGTGTGACAAGAAAGGGAAAGGCGATCCGGACCCGCGATTCGTTCGGGAACAAATCGAGATTTAAAAACGACCTCAGCAAGCAAGCCTCGAGCGAGCGGGAGGCTGCTCGCTGTTGTCGAATGGTAGTGTTGGACGAAGATCGTCAGGGGAGATTTGAAAGCGGGATGTCAGTTGACCGCTCACTCCGATTGCAACGTGGGATCTTCAACGCTGGCAAGTTCAACTTCTAGTTCGATCTCTTCGCCTTTGCGGAACACTTTGACTTTTTGAATCGATCCGACCGGCAAGCGTTCGATTGCCTCTTGTAAGCTGCCGGGATCGCGAACGCGTTCCCCCGCAAATTCAAGAATCACGTCAAGCGGTTTGATCCCGCCTCGTTCTGCCGCCGAGTTTTCAATCACTTGATAAGCCAAAACTCCCAAGCGGATCGGTAGGTCAAAGCGGCCGGCGATCTTGGGGTTCAACTCGGCCATTCGAATCCCGATGGCTGCTCGCCGGACCGAGCCGTGTTGGGCGAGTTCATCGGCTATCCACTTGGCTTGGTTGATCGGGATGACGAATCCGATCCCCTGGTATCCGCCGTTTCGCGTAGCAATCGCGGTGCTGATGCCAACCACCTGTCCATCCAAGTTGATCAGCGGGCCTCCGGAATTGCCAGGATTGATGGCGGCATCCGTTTGGATCAACCGACCACGGTTGATCCGTTGCAAGGTTCGATCCTTGGCACTGATGATGCCGGCGCTGACGGTCGCCTCGAGTCGAAACGGGCTGCCGATCGCTAAAACCCAATCGCCAATTTCCATCGTGTTGGAATCGCCCAGCGGCGCGAAATCGAAGGGTTCGTCTCGCGTGATCCGAAGGGTTGCCACATCACTGTCCGCATCCCCGCGGACCTCAGTGGCTTCGATTTCGGTTTCGTCGGCCAATTGAATCACAACTCGTTTGGCGCCGCGGATCACGTGATTGTTGGTAATCACCATTCCGTCGCTGCTGACGATGACTCCGCTGCCAAGGCCTGACAATTGCCGATCGTTGGCTCCGTCCTCGGACTGGTCCGATTCATCGCTTGATTCGCCCTGTTCAGGAGCGATGTTTTGGCCGTAAGAGAGGATCGTTACGACCGAAGGGGTCGCAATTCGAGCGGCACGCCGAAACGCTTGAGACAAGGCACGGGCATGGATGGTGACCTCCGAAACGGTGGTTTCGGGACTGGCAGCTTCGCCGGTGGATGCAGCTTGATTAGACGGGGCGGCCACCGCTTGCTGATTTTGCTCACCTTGCTCCTGGGCCAAGCACTTTCGAGCCACCATGGTGTTGACCAGCAAAACCATGGCCCCAATGGTAAACAGGTGAATGCTGAGGTTCGGAGGAAAAATCGTCTTGGTCATCATGAAGCCATTTTCACGGAGAATGTCGGGGTCGTGGTCGATTCACGACGGCGGTTCTTACGGCGGTCGATCGCATTGGGGAGAGGAATCCAATATAACGTTCACCAACTCGATTGTACCGGCCCTCCAACCGGAGGCTCTGTTCCTCCGACGGAAATCTTTTCGCCCTCTCGTTCTGCAAACGCGTGTTCCAACCTGAGCTGGTTCTAATCTGATCACAACCGAAGTCGTCGTCGGCAACAACTTGCCGGGGTTCGCCTGTGAAGCGGGGTTCGCCTGTGAAGTGGGGTTCGCCTGTGAAGTGGGGTTCGCCTGTGAAGTGGGGTTCGCCTGTGAAGTATTGGGCAGTGCGAAGTCTGCCTCCAGGCCGAGTCTGCTGAAAACCGTTCGTCGCCTAGAAAACTGATTCTCAATCGTTCACTTGCTTTCGCTCGATTACTGCACTGCCGACCTTAAAAGAACCTGATCTACGATGCTTGTCACAGCCTTATTGAGAAAAAAACGCGACGGCGGCACCCTGCAGCGCGATGAAATCGAATTTCTGATTGATGGTTATTGCCGCGGCGATGTGACGGAATACCAGATGTCGGCGTTTGCGATGGCGGTGGCGATCCGGGGTATGGATCCAGGGGAAACAGCCACGCTGACCCGCGCGATGCTTGCCAGCGGAAAGTTATTGCAACGTCCCGACGGGGGAGAATTGAAAACGGAGCGACCACGGGTTGATAAGCACAGCACCGGCGGTTTGGGCGACAAGGTTTCTTTGATCTTGGCGCCATTACTCGCTGTCTGTGATCTCGATGTGCCAATGATCAGTGGCAGGGGCTTAGGGTCGACCGGCGGCACGCTCGACAAATTGGAGTCGATTGCTGGATTTCAGACCCATTTTGAGGCGGATCAATTGGATCGCATCCTCGCTGACTGCGGTGTTTTCATCGCTGGCGCCACCCAGCACATTGCTCCGGCCGACCAGAAGCTTTACGCCTTGCGCGATGTAACCGCGACGGTGGAATCGGTTCCGCTAATTACGGCGAGCATTTTAAGTAAGAAATTGGCCGCCAATCTGGATGCCTTGGTGATGGATGTGAAAGTCGGTGATGCAGGATTTATGAAAACACCGGAACGAGCGTTGGAGTTGGCAAAGTCGCTTGTAAGCGTGGGTGGCCAAGCAGGGTTGCCGACCACCGCTTGGCTGACCGATATGGATCAACCGCTTGGTGAAGCAGTCGGCAATGCGATTGAGGTGAATGAGTCGGTAGAGATTTTGCGGGGCGCGGGCGGACCTGTCCGTGATTTAACCATCGAATTGTGCGCAGACTTGTTGGTGCGTACGAACGTTGCCGATGATATGGAGAGTGCTCGAGCGATGCTGGCTCAACGGATCGATAGCGGTTTAGCGATGGAGCGATTTGAGCGCATGGTTGCGGCCCAAGGTGGAAAACTGACGCAACCTTTGCCGCTTGCTGCCTCCCACCCGATTCTGGCTCCTCGGCAGGGCTACCTCAGCCACTTTGATTGTGCTGCGATTGGAGATTCGGTGGTTTGTCTTGGGGGTGGCCGCCGCAAAGTTGGGGATCGAATTGACCATCAGGTTGGAATTCGAGTCCATGGTCGCGTCGGTGATTTCTTCGAAAAATCTCAGCCAGTGATGACACTGCATTGTTCGGTCACTCAGGCAGATGAATATATTAAGGTGCTCGCTGATTCGTTCGATCTGAGCAGTGAACGGGTGGAGTCACGGCCGCTTGTTTTGGAGCGATTGGGGATTCCCAGTCTGGAGTAGTAAACGCCAAGCCGGGGGAAATGCGATGGAGGGTCTACCATGTCAAACGCAGAGCTAAAGAGCGATCAGATTGAACGCTTGGTGCGGCACGCTATTGATGCCCGAGATCAGGCGTACGCTCCCTACAGCCATTTCTACGTCGGGGCTGCTTTGATGCTGTTCGATGATCGAATCTTGACCGGCTGCAATGTGGAGAATGCCAGTTACTCGCTGACTCTGTGTGCCGAACGGGTCGCTGCCGTCAACGCGGTAGCCGCCGGTTACCGGCATTGGCGAGCGATCGCCGTGGCGAGTGTGGGGGGCGTCGCACCATGTGGTGCTTGCCGACAATTTCTGGCTGAGTTCCAGTTGGACATCCCAGTGATCATGGTCGATGTGATCGATGGGGCAAAGCGGATTTCCAAGCTGTCAAAGCTGTTGCCCGATGCTTTTGATGGATCGAGCCTACCCAGTTCTACTTGAGTGGGGGCCTGGCCTTGGCACGCGTCTCTGAGTGAGCGTTGTTGCTGCTGCCGATTTTTTCGGCGGCCTCAATCTCCCAGGTTGCATCGCGGTGATTTGGGTGTCCGGTAAATTGGATCGCACTGGCTCGGCATGAACCCACTCGTTAGGGAATGAAGCGGCATCTTGTTCCCGCTCTCACTCGAGACAAGTTGCTCTCACGAATCATCAGCCTCCGGCAACGATGGGCCAGCCTCCGGCAACGATGGGCCAGCCCAACGAACGCTTCGTAAAATCCTGATGCCACTGTTCGGGTTGATCGCACGACAAGATGGAGTGGTCAAGCCATCCAGGGTGTGCCTTGCCCTCGTCGAGTCCGGTGGCTGCCGTTCGGAGTCTGATTTCGAAGCAAAGGCAAAGTAGGGGCTTGGGCCGGCGGACTACTCCTCGGGTTTTATCGATGGGAAATCGATCGCTCGTTCTTGGTGATGGTTAGCGTTGTGTCCACTGAACTGGTGCCGCTTCGGGGAGTTGGTGCCGCTTCGGGGAGTTGCGTGGTTCTTTGGTGGCGGAACGCAAAAGTCGTCGATTGAAACGAGCTGACGGCAGCACGGGAAGAGGCGATTGCCGCAATATTTTGGCACATTTTTTTCATTTCCCTGTGCGGAGGGTTTTGGTGCGCCCAGAAAATGTCAGACTTTCGCCATAATCTTGGACGACGCAGTTTCCCATCTGATTCAAATTTGACCCGCAAGCTTGCCGCACACTTTCAAGGACTGTTCCATGGCCAACGTGACCGACGAATCCGCCCCCCAGTTTGGGACCGCACCTCAGAAATCAGGATCGAAGGGCTGTCTTTACGGATGTTTGGCGGTCATCGTCGGCGGCGTGTTATTAGTTGTTTGTGCCGGTGTTGGCGGATGGTGGTTTGTCAAAGGGCAGATTGAGAAATTCACGTCGACCGAGCCTCAGCCGATTCCCACTGTGGAATACAACGAGGAGCAGATGGCCGAGTTGCAGGCTCGCGTGGATACGTTCACCGCCGCGATCGAAGGCACCGAGCAACCCCAAGAGGATCTTGTTTTGACCGCGGATGAAATCAACGCCTTGATCAATTCCTCGGAGCAGTGGAAAGGTAAGCTCTATGTCACCATCGAGAACGATGAAGTTTCGGGTGATGTGAGCATCCCGCTCGACGGAGTTCCCGGAGCGTCGGGACGTTACTTCAATGGTTCGGCGAGTTTGTCGGTCACAATGCAGAACGGCAAGCTATTCGTCAGCTTGGTTGACGCCGAAGTCAACGGTGAGCCAGTGCCTCAGGAGATCGTCGACTCGCTCGCCGCAGAGAACTTGGCAAAGGATGCCTACAAGGATCCAGAGACCAAGAAGGTACTCGATAGGCTGGAGGATATTCGGACAGCAGGCGACAAGCTGATCTTGAAACTTAAACGCGAAGAAGCTGCTGAGGATGTGACAGAAACGCCCCCAGCCGACGAATCGGCCACTGAGAGCGGTGACGGCGAGCAAGATCCACCAGCCGGTGATGGCGATGCAGAGGAGCCCACTGAATCGAGTGAAGCCACTGAATCGAGTGAAGCCACTGAATCGAGCGAAGCCGCTGAAACTGAGTGAGCAGGCTGAAACTGAGTGAAGCCGCTGAAACTGAGTGAGCAGGCTGAAACTAAGTTGCAGCCTGCTGATCCGTCGTAATTCCCCGCTCTCTCAGAGAGATTGCTCTCTCAGAGAGATTGCTCTCTCTCAGGGGGTGATTGCCCGACGTTGTAAATGATCCGCGTTGGGCCGTCGAACTGAAGGCTGCGGCATCCGTTGGATGTTGAGGCTTCACCCTCTCTTGATCACGTTTGCACCGGTGAGTCTGCCATTCCACGATTCGGATGCAGCAAAGATGCGAACCGCTCTGCTCGTGGCGCGTTAGCTTTGCAGGTCGATCTTGATGCCGCCGATCATGGCTGCCAGCACGTTGTAGAGTACGGCTCCGATGATTCCGAAGATGAATCCAAGGCCTCCGTAGATGATCGGCATCAGGATCATCGCTCCTACACCGCCGACAAGACCACCGATCAGGGCATTGCCATCGCCCGCTGCGGCAACGCCTAGGATCGCCATTAACGAGACCAGACCGCCGATGAGTAGCCCCAGCAGGGCGTAGAGTCCGCCGATCATCAGGCCGGCTGAGACAATGTCGATTCGCTTCACCGAGACTGTCCGCATCGCGCTAGTTTGAATGGTGTTGGCAGGGGATTGAGCGGGTGTGTTGTAAGGATTGTTGGACATCGGTTAATGCGAGGGTTGGGGCGAACGGTCAGTTGCAAAACGAACACGGTCAAGCCTGGCCTGTCACTAAACAGATTAACCTATTTTACCTGAGCGTTCGGTAGGCTCCAGTACGCGTTTCATTCGATTTGCGGTGTCGGCCTGATTTAAAGCCCGAGGCGAGTGCCTGCGTTCGGGGGATTCTCATCTCGCCGAACATCGTTCTGCGAGGCAAGGATGCCGCGGGCATGCGATGGTGACGGTGCTCGAAGAGGGTGGACTGACAGAACGTACGGTCATCACCGTTCAGCCTCAAAGGGCCTGTTGCTTAGGAAGCAGAATTGGTCAAGTCCGGATTCATTCTGGACTGATATGCCTGACGTCTGGACTGATATTCCTGCAGGCCATGCAAGGCGTGGTAGAGTACACCGCACTCGAGATCGACAGTTTCGCATTGTTGAAGAATTCCACAAAGCCGCCGCGCCGTTCGTTCAACCCATGGTTCGTTGAGCATGCGGTCGGGTGCCGACAATGCAATGAATTCAAGAACATGTCCGGTCGTACCCAGCGATTCGCCTAAGTCGCGTGTCCAGCCGGGGCGGTGAAGGTAATCGACGCCGTAAGAACCGTCCGGGTTTTGATTTTGACGAGCGTTTTCAACGGCGTTGGCCAAAACCATTTCCGCGTCCGCCCAGACGCCGGTAATCGGCCTGCCTTCGGCGCGGCGTTTCGACAGTGCCGCGGCAATCCCGATCAAGCGATGAGTACCGCCGCAAACGCTTGATGGAATGCTCTGATTGACTTCTGATTGCACCAAGTCTTCGATCGAATAGGAATTGCCATCGCGGGCGGTCCATTGGTGATTGGTATCGCGGTACTGGGTGAGTGCGATCAGTGTCCAGCTGAATTCCAGTTCGAGATTACGGGGCAGGTCGTACTCGACTTGTCGAACCCAGTCCTCGATCGTCATAGCCGGTTCAGCCAAGCCGATTTTTGTCTCTGGCGTCAGGCCCGACTGCGAGAGCACGGCAAGCCACTGGTCGCGGTGTCCCTGCCCGATTTTGGTGGAAGGTTGCATTTCCATCCGCAACCCAAAACGCGGCGGATCGCCGAGTCGGTCACCTCGATTCGGTTCAAAGCCAGCGACCGGTTTTCCCTGCAGCAGGTAGTCGATCGCGATCTGAGGACCATTGGCGGTTTCCAGTGTGAACTGGTCGCCGTAAGCGAGGATCCCATGCAGGATTTGCCAGGCCCCGTGGGTTTGAACGGCTAGCCGACGCTGAACGCGATTCTGGTCGAGCGTTCGCTGGACAAGGTCAGCGATTGGTTCTTCGGATTGTGAATTGGCTGCCGGTGGTAGGGAGGGATTCCCAGCCAATGGGCAGCCAAGGCACAGCAGAGACGAAACGATTAGGAGAGCGGGTGCAGCACGCATCCCTTGTAGATTGGACACGAGTCAGGCCGTTGTCAATCATTTACTCCTGATCGGCGTCTTCCTCATCGTCGCGATAATAGGTGCGAACCTTTTCCGGATACGGATCGATCGCCAATTGGTCCGTCAAGAATTCTTTGTTCTTCGCTTGTCGCAAGACCGTGATTACATCGCCATAGCTGCCGCCCACTTGCACAATGCCGCGAATGACGGAGGCCAAATCGTTGGGAACTTGGATTTGTTGATCGTCCTTGCCAAGCCGGAAATGGCTGATTCGGATTTCGCCGGAATTGCCTGGGTTCGGTTTCAGTATCAAACCACCCACTCGCAAGAATTCGGGGATCTGTAGCGTTCCGGTCGCGCCCATTAGCACAATTTCAGGGGACTCGCGAAGGGAAACGATCACCGCCGGGGTCGATCGAGAGTTTATTGTGTACAGGAAAAATGGCCCGACAGGATTGCCAGTCAGCACGCTCTTGGCATCCGGTCGGCGACGCATGGCGACAAACGCGCCGTACCTCGTTTCCAAGCTTGGTTCGTCGATCAATTCTTGAAGGGAGTTTAGGGCAGCGTAAGTCTCCATGCCCTGCAGCGCTAGCAGAGCCCAGTAGCGGAATGCTGGTTCTTCGCGGGCGGCAGTCTGCAGCGGTTGAATCGCTTCCTCGCGATCCAGGTAGGCGAGTGCTTCCGAGGCATAGAAACGGATTTCAGCATTGTCCGACTTCAGTCCACTGATCAACGTTGGGACGGCGCTCTCGCCCATCGCCTCCAGCTTGACACTTGCATCACGACTGGTCGTTGGGTCACCCAGGCGTTCAGCCAATTCAGCCAACTGTTTTTGGGTGTCCGACGCCATCGCGTTGCCGCTGATGGACAGGATCGTGTTCATCATCCGCTGCAAATTATCGCGGTAGCGTGGGTGAACATCGATTTCGATATAGTCATCTTCCAGTGGTTTCGCGATGCCGCGGCGTGTCGTTCCATCGAAGAAGAAGTATCGTTTATTGATGGATTCACTGAGCAGCTTCGCCATTTTTGCGTGCTGAAACTCGGGTCGCAGTACCAATCCAAGCTTGCGGCTGACCTGCACGCGGCCACCGGACAAAACATTGCCCTCGAGCTTGAGTGATTCGTCCTCACCAGGAGAATGGCTTGCCCGCGTCAAGACGGGGCCGACACCAATCGCGAGAACTTCGCTTTGCTTGACAACGTTTTGGATCAGTTGTTGCTGACGCAGGCGGGTGTCGAGCAACCAGCCATGGCGGAGATTACTGGCACGGCTTTCGGTAGGGGCCAAGATCCGAATATCCAGCGGGTCTCCGCGTTGAGCGCCCGGCGGAATTGTGGCGCGGACTCGTACCAATGCGGTTTCAGTGCTTTCCAGAAAACGGTTCGGGTCGACCACATCGTGCCGTTTCATTTCTTCGATCAACGCGTCCCGGTATCCCGATGGGTCCGCTGGGCCACCAGTACCTGGCAGGCTGTTGATGGCGCCCACGCCGTCTACTTCCAACGGACGCATGCCGAACGGTGCCGCTGCGTCTCCGATGAACTCTGGCGGATCGGGGATCTGCATCAGATCCGCCAACCTTGCGTCGCGATCGGCTTCTTCGCTGTCACGCCAGAGCGAGGTGCAGCCAGTCGAGGCGAGCGCTAGCGGGCCTGCCATCAGCGACAAGAGTTGTCGCCGGGTCACGAATTGGAGCTTTGGCATCCTGCGCTCGCTCTGGGTCTTTGGGGTAATCGGTTGATGAATATTGCGGGAGTCTTACGTCATAGCGGCGGTGGCATCTCGAGGGCAAGATCAGCCCAAAAACTCAGATTCGAGGCGAATCGAATTTACCGCCATCCGACTTGCGGCGTTAATTTGGGGCATTTTAATTTTGGACTGGACTCACTGGAAGCCAACGCCGGACTCACTGGAAGCCAACGCCGGACTCACTGGAAGCCAACGCCGGGCGAACTCCCTTCTGGAGACCAGCTGCCCGACAGGCCAGTTTGCCAACTGAATCCGATGAGGGATCTGATCGATCCGATGAGGGATCTGATCGATCCGATGAGGGATCTGATCGATCCGATGAGGGATCTGATCGGGGGCTGGGCTGGAGGAAGGAAAGCGAAGGAACCGAAATAATTTGCTCCCCAACATCGATGGCTTCCTTGAATTAGCTCCCCGCCGTGGTTTGTAATCTTCCGCAAAACTGTCGAACTTGGGCTGGAAAGGGGCGTTCGTCACGACTTGGTTTACGGAGTGGTCCCGAGATGATCTGCCGCTGACACTCTTGACAGGAATTGAAAGACGGGCATACTTTGCGGTTTGCAGGCCGAAAAACCGCGTTTTTCGCGTCTCAGCTGCTTTGTTTTCTGCTTGCTCGTCCAAGTTTGGCCCGAGCGAGACCGCCCATTGTGTGGAAATCACCCACTCCAACACTTCTTTCCATGCCCACGATCAACCAACTCGTCCGTAAGCGACGCAAATCCAAGAAGAGTCAGAGCAAGTCGCCGGTACTCGAGAAATGCCCACAAAAACAGGGTGTTTGTTTGCAGGTCCGGACGATGACCCCCAAGAAGCCGAACTCGGCACTGCGAAAAATCTCGCGTGTTCGCTTGAGTAACGGCAAAGAGGTGACGGTTTACATTCCGGGCGAAGGCCACAATCTCCAGGAACACTCGATCGTGCTCGTCCGCGGCGGCCGTGTCCGTGACTTGCCGGGTGTTCGGTACCAAGTGGTCCGAGGATCACGCGATGCCCTCGGCGTGGAAGGTCGTAAACAATCCCGCAGCCGCTACGGCGCGAAGAAATAATCGGTTCCGAACACCTCTCAACGCACAAACTGAATAACGACACACGATGGGACGTATCACAGCAAGCCGCACCCAAATGAAGGGTGATCCGAAGCATAACTCGCTTCTGGCCAGCAAGTTCATTAATTGCTTGATGAACGACGGCAAAAAGACCACTGCTCAACGAGTCTTCTACGACGCGCTGGACGAGATTGGTCGTCGTAACGAAACAGGCGAGCAAACTCCGATTGAGGTCTTCGAGACAGCTGTCGAGAATGTGAAGCCTTACATCGAGGTTCGCAGCAAGCGAGTCGGTGGTGCCAGCTATCAGGTTCCCATGCAAGTCAGCCGAGCTCGGCAACAAAGCTTGGCACTGCGTTGGATCCTGCAAGCGGTGCGAGACAAGAAGGGGCGTCCGATGCACCTGAAACTGGCTGATGAATTCTTGGCAGCCTACAAGAAAGAGGGCGTTGCTTACACTAAGCGTGAGAATACGCACCGAATGGCTGACGCTAATAAGGCATTCGCTCACTTCGCTTGGTAGAACAACCGCAGGAAGAAAATTAGACCGCGATACGGATGTTACCGTGTCGCGGTTTTTGTTTGCGCGGGAGCAATCTTCTCCCAGCGACCAAGTAACTGTGATTTCCCTGTAATGGTTTTGGTGCAAGATGGCTGACGATATCGCCCAGCTTCGCAACATTGGCATCATCGCTCATATCGATGCCGGTAAAACGACGGTCACCGAGCGGATGCTGTTCCTCAGTGGAGCGAAGCACCGGGTCGGCCGCGTTGATCATGGTACGACTGATACGGATGATGATCCCGAAGAACAGGAACGGGGGATCACCATCTTTAGTGCCTGCGTGAAGTTCAAGTGGAAAGATTACGACATCAACTTGCTCGACACGCCGGGGCACGTTGACTTCACTGCCGAAGTGGAACGTTGTTTACGGGTGTTGGATGGCGCGGTCGTCGTGTTCTCGGCCCGCGAGGGAGTCGAAGCCCAAAGCGAAACTGTTTGGCGACAGGCGGACCGATACCGCGTCCCGCGAATTGTTTTTATCAACAAGATGGATCGCGAGGGAGCTGACTTCGAAGCGGTTTTTAATGACATTGAGCCAAGGCTTGGTGGTCATCCGGTGGCCGTTGAGTTGCCTGTGGGGCAAGGGCCAGCGCACGTTGCCGATCCGTTTCGTGGTGTGATCGACTTGATTGACCTGAAGCTGCTTCAGTTCGATCCCAACACGCAGGGCAAAGAGGTTACCGCGACCGAGATTCCTGACGATTTGATGGATGAGGCTCTGCTGTGGCGTGAGCAATTAATGGACGCCATTTATGACGTCAGTGAGGAAGCTGCGGCTTTGGCACTGGAAGACAAGGAGGTGCCGCGTGAGCTGATGATCGCAGCGTTGCGTCAAGGCTGCATCGATCGCACTCTACAGCCAGTGCTGTGTGGATCGGCATTGCACGGCATCGGCGTGCAACCATTGATGACTGCTGTGGGCAACTTCCTGCCAAGCCCGATCGATCGACCTGCGGTAGAAGGTGTCGATCCAAAAAATGAAGACAAGACTTTGTCGCGCGATCCGACGACAGGCGAACCGTTTTGTGGATTGGTTTTCAAAATCCTGCCAGCCAAGACTGGTGACAACTATTGGATCCGTATTTACAGCGGCAGCCTGAAGCAGAATTCTCGCGTCTTCTGTCCCAATCGACAGAAGAAAGAAAATATTGCTCAGCTGTGGCAGATTCATGCGACAAAGAAAGATCGTGATGGGCAGATCGATGTCGTTTCGGCCGGCGATATTTGTTGTGTGATCGGCCCGCGTTTCGCAATCACCGGTGACACTTTCTGTGATACCAAGGAACTGATTGAGTTGCCCAGCATCAAGTTTGCAGATGCTGTGCTGTCGATGGCGATCGAGTCGGAAAGCACCAGCGACAAGAAGAAGTTAGAAGAAACGCTCAGCATGTTGCGTCGGCAAGATCCAACATTTCGCGCCGTTGAAAACGAGGAAACAGGGCAAACGCTCATCAGTGGAATGGGCGAGTTGCACTTGGAGGTGATTCAGCATCGGTTGACGCGTGACTTTGGCTTGAATGTCAAGTTCTACAAGCCAAGAGTCAACTATCGTGAAACGATCGGTGGTAGCAGTGACATCATCGGTCAGTGCAATCGGCAAATTGGCGCGAGCCAGATGTTCGCTCGTTTGAGTGTGCGTGTTTCGCCACTCGAAGATAATTCCGCACCTGTATTGGTGTTCGATCGTCTGCCACCTGAGGTCGGATTGCCGAATGCCGTGCGTCAAGCTGCGATTGACGAGCTCCGCGAGCGTGCCGCGGGTGGTGGATTGCTGGCAGGTTTTCCCTTGTCAGGAGTGAAGATTGAAGCGTACGACGCTGAAATGCAGGAAGAAGGGAGTGACGAAGTTGCCTTTCGGATTGCCGCCGGTGATGCATTTGATCGAGCGTTGGAAGCCGCTGGTCCCGTGCTGCTTGAACCTGTGATGCGGGTAGAAGTCACGACTCCCGAAGATTACATGGGAGAATTGGTCGGTGACTTGCAGCAGCGCCGGGCAATCATCTCGGCGACGGAAACACGTGGGGCGATGACCATCATCACGGCCCACGCGCCCTTGAAAGAATTGTTCGGCTACTCGGGTGCTGTCCGAAGTTTGAGCCAAGGACGGGCTGCCGGAAGCATGGAGCCTCACTGCTATCAGCCCGCACCGAAAACAGATGCGGAAAGTTTCCAATACTGAGCCAATCACCTCACATTGGAAAACGCTGGTCACATTGGAAAACGCTGGTCACATCGGCAAACGCTGGTCTTGCAGCCGTAGTTTTACAGCGTGCGGCGTGCGGCCCCCGGCGGCCATTGAAGACGCTGCCAGTTGCGGTGAGCCGGCTCGCTAGCCCGGCAGAGTGGTTCAGGAAGGTCCGGCAGTGTTGGTTCGGTGGATGCCCCGAAATGATCGTTGGTTGCCTTGACGGTCGGTCGCGCGTTCCTGTGGCGAAGTGCGGGTTTGGGCGGTGTTGGTCAGGAAAAATCCCCACATTCGCTACAGCTTCGTGTCAAGCTCGTGCCGAACGGCGTGGATCTTGAAAGTCGACCGTCCCGCTTGATCGGCAGCAGGCTACGTTTGCAGGGGCTCCTCAGCGGGGCAAGGTTTTCGCTTCACTGCCCTAGCTGTCCAGTCTGCGTCGACTCGGTGGTCGCTGGCGGCATGGTGCCGCTTGGTCCATTTCGTTTCCCGGCTTCGGTTTTCTCGCTATGGCGATTCTCGCTGCCCTCCGCCAACATCAAGATTATTTCGGGCGTCGTCGTTCAGGGATGTCACCGATTGCAATCACGATCGCGATTGTCATCGCTGGGATTTTGGCCGTTTTCAGCTTGCCCCATTTGGTTCGGAGTGGCGAGCAGCGTAGGGCATCGGAATCATTCCGCTTTCTGTCGGCCGTACGCGAGGCTCAGGCACATTTTCGGGCCGAGCACGGGGTGTATGCCTCTGGAATCGATCTGCTTGATCTTGATCAAACCGCTCCTCCCTATTTTTCGGTCGGTAGGATATCTCCGGTGGAAGGTTGTCATTTTCGAGATGGCTGGAAGTTGAGCCTCCGGCGTGTTGGCCGCAGCCGACTCTACCGGCCCTACACGATGACGTTTACACATCTCGGCTACGATGCGCCGAGCAGCGATCTACCGCCGGGAATCCGCCCGCTCTAGCCGCTGCGGGGCGCGGTCTTGGCTGTCTGAACGTTCGAATCGCTCGTTTTTTTGGGGCAGCGCTGTGGTTGATTGGTATCGCATCTGCCGGGGGCTCTCGGCAGCTATTGGCATCGATTGGGCGAGGTTCGGTCTGAATTCTCAGAGCTGAATTGGCGATAGAGGCCAAGCAGGGTGGTTATGCTGGTAAACTAGTGAAAGAAACGGAGTTGCTCTGCTTTTGCCCCTTTCCTACTATTCAGCGGGTCTTGCGACCTGCTTGATCACTGCGAATGACGTCACGCTTCCTTTAGGATTGCCCCATGCCCCAATCACCGGACTGTTTCCTGCACTCATCGGTCACGCCAGCGCGGCGACGCCCCACTCTGTGGATGGGCGTGGGACTGATGCTGGCCGCTGCCTGCATCGCCCCGGTCAGTTCTTCGCAAGCCCAAGATGGTGCGGCCGTCCAGGCCGATGCGCCAGCCGCGTTGGCGGAGCCTCGTAAAGAGGATCAAGTGGTTGCACGACTGATCGCGATGTTGATGCCTCGTAATCACATCTCCGGCGAGAAGTTGAATGACACGATCAGCAAGCGAGCCCTTGAACTGTTCGTTAAATCGCTGGACCCGATGAAGCTCTACTTTTACCAAAGTGACATCGACGAGTTCTCAAAGAACGAAACCCGCATCGACGACATGCTGATGAACGGCGACCTGTCGCTCGGTTACGATATTTTTCGACGCTTCATCCAGCGTGTTGACGAGCGGGTGGCGGTCGCGCAAGAGTTGCTCGAGGGAGATTTTGATTTCTCCAAAGATGAAACAATCGTGATCGACCCCGATTCGGCCGTCTATGCCACCAACCCTGCCGAAGCTCGTGATCGGTGGCGTCGGCAAATCAAGTACGCTCTGCTCGATCTCAAGGACGAAGGTAAAGAGGGCAATGAGGCTGTTGAGCAACTGCAGCGTCGCTATGGCCGTTACGCACGGCGTTGGAAGCAAACCGATGGGGACGATCTCTTGGAGATGTACCTGACGGCGGTCACGACTGGATATGATCCGCACTCCACTTACATGTCGCCTGGAACGCTCGAAGATTTCCAAATCCAAATGCGGTTAAACCTGGACGGCATTGGTGCGCAACTGCGTGAAAAAGATGGGGTGACTGTCATCACCCGCGTTATCCCCGGCGGTGCCGCTGCGAAACACGGAAAGCTAAAAACCGACGACGTCATCGTCGCGGTAGGCCAGGGGGACGAAGGCGAAATGGTCGATGTGGTCGAGATGCCCCTCACCGATGTTGTTGACAAAATTCGTGGGAAAGCCGGGTCCACGGTTCGCTTGGGTGTCAAACCGGGCGGAGTCGGGAACGTCGAAATCTACAAGATTGTGCGGGCTCGCATCGAGCTCGAGGAATCAGCCGCTCGCGGCGAAGTGATTGAACACAAAAATCCAGACACGGGTGAGCAGCTGAAAATCGGTTACATCAACCTACCCAGCTTTTACTTAGACATGGAGTCAGCCAAGAAAGATAAAACTGACTTCCGAAGCAGTACGCGAGACGTTCGTCGAATCCTTAATGGGTTCAATGAGCAGGGCGTCGATGGAGTCGTACTGGACCTAAGCAAAAATGGCGGCGGAAGTCTGACCGAGGCGATCAATCTGACCGGATTGTTCATCGACCGTGGTCCAGTTGTTCAAGTGAAGAACTCGGACGGCTCGGTGCAGCAGTACGCGGACGAAGAGAGCGGAACGACCTGGGATGGTCCGCTGATCGTGATGACAAGTAAGTTCAGCGCAAGTGCCAGCGAAATTTTCGCCGGGGCGATCAAGGATTACGGACGCGGCATCGTGGTTGGTGACCCAACGACCCACGGGAAAGGAACCGTGCAAACTTTGATGGATCTTGGGCGTCAACTGTTCCGAACGCAGCGTGAAAATTATGGTGCCTTGAAGGTCACATTGCAGCAGTTTTATCTGCCAGACGGTCAAAGCACTCAACGAAATGGTGTGCCGGCCGACGTGGTCCTGCCAAGCATCACCGCCAAAATGGACATCGGTGAGGGTGACCTGCAATACGCGCTCGAGCACGATACCGTCAAAGCGGCTCGCCATGACATCTACAGCATGGTTCCCCCCGATTTATTGGGGGCTATTCGTCAGCGTTCGATGAAAAGAGTCAGCGAGGATGAAGAGTTTCAAGACTTGCTGCGTCATGTTGCCTCTTACGTCGATCAGAAGGAGCAAAACGAAGTTTCGTTGGAAGAAGTTGCTTTCTTTGACCGCCGAAAGGAACTTGATGCTCAGAAAGAAGAAGAGGAAGAGCAAGTTGAAGCACAGATCGGCAGCGAAAAGATCTATCGCGACAACTTCTACAACAAAGAGGTCCTCAACATCGCGCACGATTACATCGATAGCCTGAGGAAGCAAAACCTGGCGAAGGCTGGGTAGCCGTTTCCAGTCCAGCGATTCAACGAAAGCGAGCCGGTCGGAAACGTCGGCTCGCTTTTTTTGTAGCTGGACAAGCTCTGTCCTTGTTCACAGTCCAGCTTGTTGGTTCACAGCCCAGCTTGTTTGCTAAAGGGGTAATGCGTCGTCGGTGACCCACCACTGGGTTGGCTGAATCAAACGCGATGGGTAGACCCGTTCATTGCCGCGGCCAGAGAGCACTTCTTCTAAAGCTGGCCGCTTGTTTTCGCCTGCCACCAAGAACCAGATTCGTTGGCCTGAATTGATGGCTGATGCGGTTAGCGTGTACCGGTAAGCGCCGAACTTCTCGACCCAGTTTTCAACGAACCAGAGTTTCTGCTCGCTCAAGGCATCGGTATGTGGGAAGAGTGACGCGGTGTGACCATCATCCCCCATCCCTAGAAGTACTAAGTCCCAAGTTGGTAAGGTGTCATCAGGAAAGTGGGAACGCAAGGTTTTTCGATAGCTTTCCGCCGCCAGGGCAGGGTTTTGCGGTTCGACGGCAACCGAATGAATGTTCATTGCGGGAGCCGGGACTCGATCAAGCAAGGCTGTCCTGACCATCTTGGCGTTGCTTTCGGAGTGATTATCCGGCACGTTCCGTTCATCACCCCAAAACCAGTGGATCTGATCCCATGGAAGTTCGCGTTCGGCAAGCAGTTCATAAAGTCGTTTCGGGGTCGAACCGCCTGACAGGGCAACCCGAAAGCTATCCTGCTGCTCAAGCGTGATCGAAACGGCTTCGCAAAAAGCATCAGCAACCGTTCGTTGCAGTTGATCAACAGTTGGGAAACGCTGGATTGGCAAACGTGGGAGAGGTGATGGTTGGTTGGGTTCCGTCACTGAAAGGTCTCCGAGTCACCTGGAAAATCACCCTGCTGAATCGCTTCGGCATAGTCCTTGGCCGCCTGCCCTATCGAAGTACGGATATCAGCGAACTGGCGAACGAACTTGGGAAGGTAGCCGGAGTGAAAGCCGATCAAGTCGTGCGTCACCAAAACTTGGCCGGTAACATCTGGTCCAGCACCGATGCCGATCGTCGGAACGGATACGGCGGCCGTGATTGCCGCGCCCACCTCGGCGGGAACACATTCAATCAGCACGCAAAAGGCACCTGCCGATTCGGCCGCCTTGGCATCAGCAATCAATCGCTCGGTGTCTCGTTGAACGCGGTAGCCGCCGTCAACATGGACGTTCTGTGGTCGCAGCCCAACATGTGCCATGACCGGGATACCTGCCGTGACAATGGCTTCGATGCGATGAGCTTGTTCGGCGCCACCTTCGAGTTTGACTGCGTGGCAATCGGTCTCTTTAAGAACACGCGCGCTGGCCAGCTGACTACGGGAGATTTCCAACTGTCCCTCCGGAAAGGGTAGGTCCACCACGACCATCGCCCGCTTCGCCGCGCGACCCACCATTTCGGCGTGATAGATCATTTGATCCATGGTTACCTGCAGCGTCGTCTCGCGGCCCTGCACGACCATACCGAGGGAGTCTCCCACCAGCAGTACATCGATCCCTGCCTCGTCCAAAATGCGAGCGGTGGGAAAGTCGTAGGCCGTCAGCATCGAAATCCGGTCACCATCGTCCCGGGAACGCTGAAGTGTTCGCGTCGTCACTCGTGGGCCGGAAGCTTTTGTATAAGACGTCATTTGAGATGTTCTAACCGATCGGCTTGGCGCTACAAAGTGGCTGTGTCACGAACACCCCGCCACAAATAGCCCGCACCCCGCCACAAATAGCCCGCACCCCGCCACAAATAGCCCGCACCCCGCCACAAATAGCCCGCA
>JARGNK010000007.1:36548-67919 GCA_029213145.1 Rubripirellula sp.
GTACAAATAGTCCGGGTACAAATAGTCCGGGTACAAATAGTCCGGGTACAAATAGTCCGGGTACAAATAGCCCAGAAGCAACGACCCGTATCAACCAACTGTCGGTTAGCCTGCTATTTTGCGGGTCCCCCCGTCTTGGTGGTTTGCTGCGGCGTTGAGGTGGTTCTCCCGAACACCGACCATGGCGAGATTGGCGGACGTTGATGGCCATCGGTCATTCTATCAATGCCCACGTGATGCAAGACGTTCGAAGAATTAGCCAGCAGAATGATTAGGCATCTGGGCCAAGTGAAGGTTTGTCGCGTAGCATACGGTGCTTACGAAATCTCTGCTGTCTGGGGCGTCTGTTACCGTTCGTCCTGCTATCCCACCTCTAACTCAAAGATTGCTAACTGATGAAGATGCGAATCTTGTTGAATTTGACCCTTTGCGTCGCTGTTTGCGCCATGTCCTTTCGAGCAAGCGATGCTCTTGCGGCCGATCTAGGAATCGGATCAGAGGCACCGGCACTTGATGTCGAACATTGGGTTCAAGACGGCAATGGGTTTTTCAAGCCTGTGACCACGTTCGATGCAGGAAAGGTTTACGTGGTTGAATTTTGGGCAACCTGGTGTGGCCCTTGTATCGCCAGCATGCCGCATTTGGCTGATTTGCAAAACAAATACCGCGGACGTGGCGTTCAGATCGTCAGCATCTCGGATGAATCGCTCGATGAAGTGAAAGTGTTGTTGGCGCGAGAAAATTCTGACGTTGGAAAGACATTTGAAGAGATCACCGCTGCCTATTCGTTGACGACCGATCCAGACCGTTCGTCTCATATCGCTTACATGGAAGCAGCTAACCAAAGCGGTATCCCGACATCATTCTTAGTCGGAAAGACTGGGCTGGTTGAATGGATTGGGCATCCGATGGAGTTGGATGGACCTCTTGAGGCGGTCGTTACCGACAGTTGGGATCGAGAAGCGTTCAAAGCTGAAATGAAAGCCAAGGAAGCTCTCGACAAAAGCATGCAGCAAATTGCGATGCTGGCGGGAGCGGGGAAGTTTGATGAGGCGCTGAAACTGATCGATGAACAAGCCTCCGCAATAAAATCCGAGCAGATTAAAACGCAATTGACCGCAGTGAAGAACAGCTTGAAGTTGTCCGCGGGGAAGTTGGACGACGAAGTGTTGGCGTTTTATCGCGGTCAGATGCAGGAGATGAAAGGTGATGCGTACTCCATGGGCCGATTCGGATTCTCGCTGTATGGCCAAATGCAGCGTGGCGCCGACGTTGGTCCACTCGCCAAGGAAGCTGCTGTAGCCATCGCTGCTGAAGTCGACGGTGCCGACGATGAGATCAAGCCGCTGATGTACAACACCGTCTCGCTGTTGCAAGATGCACTTGGCAACGTCGATGCGGCGATCAAAGCACAACAAGCGGCAATCGCTGCCTCGGAAGATCCTCGCCAAAAAGAGCGACTGCAGCCCTTCTTAGATCAACTGATGGAGAAGAAAGAAGGGAAATAATCGACCGTCCACCGGATACCGCCATTCTTGTCGCTTGGGTCAGCCTCTCTGTTTCAAAGCCTTGGCCCGAGCGTTTTCTTTCGCGGCTGTTTTGTATCGTTTGGATTGATTTTCCTCACCCAAAAGATCCGTGTTCTTTGCCGTTGCGTGCCCGATGGCTGGTTCCACGTACTCATCCTTGATGGCGAGCATCGACGTTCAAAAGCAGCGCAGCAATTTGAAAAGTGGTCCAGCGGGTAGAGCGGCCGGCAGTCTAGAGCTTGCTGGGGGCTTCACTGCTCAAGCTGGCGGGATATCGTGGCAAAGGTCGTACCGTTGCCAGCAGGATTTCGCCGCCAAAATCGTTGCGATTGCAGTGGCCCAAGCAGCAGTGAGTGAACCCGTTACGAAGGCGGCCATGGTGATCGATGCTGGAAGGGTTGCACGACACCAAATTGCCCACGCCACGAGCAGTCCCAAGGCCACGGCGATCACGGTAGCTTTGCCCAGAAAGGACAGCTTTGCCCGGATCATCATTGCCAATCCTTCTGCATGCTCGTGGTGTGGATAAGTCAGAAAGATCGCGTTCTCGGCGGCAAAAGTGATGACGGCCAACGCATTCAGTAGACCTGTCCACATCAGCAGTTGTGGCCAGCCCGGTCCGATCGCGATGATGGCAACCAGACGTGTCAGCCACTGATAAGACCAAGTGATCATCACCGGCAGTGCCAGTTGACCAATCACCATCGACAGGGGGGCGACGGGCAGTGAACGGAGCAGCAACATCCGTTTTAGATCTCGCCGGAAATCAATTCTGAGGGCAGGCGGAGCAAGAAGCATCGTGCACATGGCGATGCCACCCACCACAAAGAACCACTGTTCGGTCGCTTGGCCTGTTAGCAGCGGCGACAAACAGAGCAGGGTTGGTACAGCAAAGCTGAATGCAATCGTGCTGCGATATCGAACGACACTCACCCATTGACGCGAGATGACTGCGATGGTGTCGCTCGCCCATGCAGGAGCGAATCTTGCGGCTGTTTGACGCCAGCGGCTCGGCTCTGTTCGATTCACATCGAACCGCTCGTTTTGATCGTGATTAGTTTGACCACGATCGAGTCGTTGGCGTTCGCGTTGCAGCAGGCACTGTTGGCTCCACGCATCAACTTTGACCAGGGTAATGATCGCAACGGGCAGGCTGCCGATCGCGATGAAAAGATTGCCTAGGGTCGACAAGCCGAACGATTCTTCAATCGCGAGGTTAGCTGCCGCGATCCATGGAACAGCTAGCCATTGAATTATCTCGCTGGCTGCCAATTGTCCCAACGCCTTGAAGCCATTTAAAAGGTAAATCAGCGTTGGTGATCCGAAAGGAGTGATCACGATCATGCGCGTCATCACTTGGACCGCTGCTGCTGCGGCAATGCATGTGATTGCTGTTCGGAACCGTCGTTTTTGTTGATGACTGATTCCGGTCGACCAGCGGGCAATCAAAAGTCGGATGATTTCCAGCAACAGCAGTGAGCAGAAGATTCCTATTACCAGTAATGGGACATATTGGACGTCCATGGCCAAGACAACGGTTAACAGCAGTGTTTTCAGCAGGGTTGGCAAGACCATGCTTCCAACGTGGTAGGTTGCCAGGGACGATCGTCGAACCGGGGCGCCACCAAGCCATAGCGCTTCGGCTGCAGTCAGTTCCGAATCCGATGCGGCCCGCGAGGACCAGACACAACGAAGGCAGTGGTACATCGCGTACAGCACCATGCCACCGGACAGCCATAATCGCAAGCGTTCGGGATCGGCCTGCTCGCGTGACGATAGAATAAAGACGCCATTGATCAGGTAAAGTAAAAAGAACGCGACTGCCAACGCGGTTGCCAACACACGTCGCGGCGAGCGAATTCGGTGCAGCGTTCGGCGGATGCGAAACCGACACCGCATCGCTGTTAGGCGAGCCAAGTTCAGGTGAGTTGCCGGACGATCCCAATTTCCTGTGATCACGTTCATCGACCATGCTTTTGACGCTATCACGAACGCACCTGCCTGCGTTGGAAATCACGGATGGCGATGGTTGCTGGTGCGTCCGTTCGCTCGTCATCGAGTGCGAGTTCACCTGTCGCCGCAAAGTAAGCTTCTTCAAGTGATTGAGCGGTGGGGTATTTGTCTCTCAAGCGATCGGAACGATCGAAGAATTGTTCCTTCCCCTCGGTGATTACGAGCAGGTGCGTGCAGACCGATTCAATCATCGCCAACAGGTGACTGCTGATGATGATGGTTGTTCCAGTTTCGGCGCGTTCTCGAACTGAATCTAGGAGCGCGCGGATTCCCGGTGGGTCGAGGCCGGTGAGTGGTTCGTCCAGAAGCAAGACTTGGGGGTCGAACAAATAGGCACAACAAACAGCAAGTTTTTGACGCATGCCCCGAGATAGCGTTGTCGCGGCCGCATCGTATTTTTCCAGCAGATCGAATTGTCGCAGCAATTCAATTGCTTTCTGGTGATGATCGGTAACTCGGTAAAGTTGTCCGATGAAATCGAGATGTTCACGGACTGTCAAATCATCGAACAAAGGTGGGTCGTCGGGGACATAGGCCAATCGTTGCTTTAATGGCAGCAGGTCACCCGACAGGTCGCAGCCAGCAACTTGTAGGCTTCCCGAAGTGGCAGGAATCAATCCCGCGAGGCACCGAAGCGTGGTGGTCTTGCCCGCTCCATTGGGGCCAACCATGCCGCAAATCTGACCCGGCTCGAGTGTGAACGAGATATCGTCGACCGCCAAGTGGTTCTCATAGAGTTTGCGGAGGCCGCGGACTTCGATCATGCCAGAAACCAGAGGAAGGGAAAGGCGGGAGGGAACATCGCGAACGATGTCTAAAGTTAGCTCAAAACTAGCGGATCGCAGCGTCACCGATCGAATCCCGAAAGAACTCAATCGCGATTCCCGTTTGCTGGCGGGGTATTCCCATTTGCTGGTGGGGTACAGTGTGACTTTGCCGCCCCTCATCGACAAAATCGCTACGATTGGTTTACCTTGTCACGAATGCCTGAGCCTCATCCCGATCACCGGCAAGCCGCATCCGAGCCGGACATCGAGGATCCTTCTGCGTGGGCACCACTGTCGGTTCCGATTTTTCGCGCCTTTTGGTTTGCTTCCATCGTTTCAAACCTCGGGACTTGGATTCATGAGGTTGGCGCTGGTTGGCTGATGACGGAGCTCGATTCGTCGCCAGAAATGGTGTCCGCGGTTCGTTTGGGTGTTTCAGCGCCGACCATGTTGTTGGCGATTCCAGTCGGTGTGTTAGCGGATCGAATTGACCGCCGCAGGCTTTTAATTGCGACCCAGGTGATGTTGTTCACAACGACGTCAACACTCGCAACCTTGACGTTTATGGAAGCCATCACTTCGTGGTTATTGCTCGGGTTGTCGTTGTTGATGGGGGTAGGGACAGTGCTGTACGTCTTGGGATGGCAGGCAACTGTTCCAGCACTGGTTCCCGTAAATCAAATTTCACGTGCCGTCGCGTTAGGCAGCATGAGTTTTAATTTGGCTCGTTCAATCGGTCCGGCAGTCGGTGGCCTGTTGATTGTCTTCGCGGGTGTTTGGATTGCGTTTGCAGCAAACGCGATTTCTTTTTCGGTCGTGTTGATCTTGTTGCTGCGTTGGCGGCGTGAGCCTGTGGAGTCGGCAGCAGGGCTCTCGTTTGGTCAATCGATGAGCGAGGGGCTTCGGTTCGTCGCCGGCAATCGCACGATGAGGCATGTCTTGATCGGCGTGCTGAGCTTTTTGGTGCCGGCGACTTCGTTATGGGCGTTGCTTCCGCTGGTGGCTCGCGAGCAACTTGGCATGCAGGCCGAGGGGTTTGGATTGTTAGTGACGATGATTGGACTGGGGGCTGTTGGCGCCGCTCGCGTGCTGCATTTGCTGCACAACTGGTTGGGGCGTGATCGAACGGTGACGTTGGCGATGATCGCCTTTGCGGGCGGATTGACGACACTCGGATTCAGCCACAGTGGAATGACTGCTTTTCCCGCGACTGTCATGGTCGGCGGCGCGTGGATGATTGTCCTGACGACACTCAACGCGAGTGCCCAGATGACACTTCCCAACAAACTGCGGGCTCGCGGCATGGGGTGCTACATGACCGTAATGGCGATTTCAATGTCGGCAGGATCGGTTCTGTGGGGGCAAGTCGCTGGTTGGACTGGGCTTTCGGTGGCTCAGTGGATTGCAGCAGCAACGTTGCCGATTACCGCCGCCATGCGAGCGATCTGGTTTCGCATCGACTCGGCCGAGAGATGAGCCAAGCAAATGCAGGGGGATCGGCTCCGGAGCGATTCCGTGTCCAAGTTGCACCGGATTGCTAAATCCCTGCAGTGCTAAATCCCTGCAGTGCTAAATCCCTGCAGTGCTAAATCCCTGCAGTGCAATTTTTTGCAATGCTTTACATCGAGGCTGATTCTGGCACCAGCCTCGATGGTCACTGCGAATGCTCTGCTGATTTAGCTCAGCATGTAACCTTCTTCCCCGTGATCGTTGACATCCAATCCACGTTGTTCGGCTTCAGCGGTGACTCGCAAGCCGATAAAGGCGTCGATGATTTTGAGCATCACGAAGCTTCCAACACCGGCGAAGATAACAGTCACACCAACGGCGATAATCTGGCCGAATACCAGTCCAAAATCGCCACCCGATTCGATCAATCCAATCGGTACACCGTTGCTAACGTCCCAGCAAGCTCGCGAAGCAAACACACCGGTCAAAACGGCCCCCAGCGTCCCGCCAACTCCGTGGACACCGAACGCATCGAGTGCGTCATCGTACTTCAACGCGTGCTTAAGCTTCGAGCAGGCGATGTAGCAGACGACTCCTGCCATCGCGCCCATGATCAACGCAGGCATCGGTTGTACGAAGCCAGCGGCGGGAGTGATGCAAACCAAACCGGCGACCGCGCCGCTACTTGCACCCAGTACCGTCGGTTTGCCAAGCACAAACCATTCCGTCAATGCCCAAGCAACGGCACCGGCTGCGGCGGCAAAGTGCGTCGTTGCAAATGCACTGCTGGTCAATCCATCTGACGCCAATTCACTGCCGGCGTTGAACCCGAACCATCCCACCCACAGCATGGCGGCACCAAGAGCCGTGTAAGTCAGGTTATGTGGCTGGATCGGTTCTTTCAGGTATCCCATCCGCGGCCCGATCAAAATCGCGGCGACGAGTGCCGAGACGCCGCTGCTAATATGCACAACGGTGCCTCCAGCAAAATCCAAGGCACCCCCGGCGATCGCTTTGTCGCCCGCAAAATAAGAGAGCGGACCCTCATCCCAAACCCAATGGCATAGCGGGCAATAGATAAAGGTGCCCCAAAAAATGGCAAACACCACCATCGAACTGAATTTCATCCGTTCGGCAAACGCACCGCAGATCAAAGCTGGCGTGATGATAAAGAACATCCCCTGGAACAGCATGTGCGTCAGTCGGGTCATGCTGCCTTCCATCGGTGTGACAGGTTCGGTTCCGTTCCATTCGCGTTGGACGCCATTCATGAACACATAGTCGAAGTTGCCAATCCAGCCGCCGCTGCCACCAAACGCAAGCGAATAGCCATAGAGCGCCCAGATAAAGGTCATCAGTCCCATCAGAAAAATGCACTGCATCAGAACGCTCAACACGTTCTTGCGACGCACCAGTCCGCCGTAAAACATCGCTAAGCCCGGTGCGGTCATAAACAGCACCAAAACGCAACAGGTCAGCATCCAGGCGTTGTGTACGGCGACCGGACCATTGGCGATTTCATCGTCTGTCAGCGCCCCTGGGCTAGTTTCGAAAGCTGGAGGCTGTTCCACGATGACGTCGGCTTGAGCCAAAGCTTCCGTGGGGACCAGAAAGCTTCCCAGGCCAACTAAGCACGCCAGAATCGCAAGACGTAATGCAACATTCACAACGAAAAACCTTTCTCTGAATCCACTACCCGCAGCGGTCACATGAGTCGTTGTCCCCAGAAGACAACCTCTAATGTTCAAGAGAATAAACGCGCCGCTTCAGCCTTCCTAGGACGGTCCCCCTAGATGGGTGGGCTGCTTGTCGGTGCTGATCGGCCGCGCAAGCGGGGATTCAATGAAAAACCGCCGCAATCAAGACTGACTGCGGCGGCGATAAATCAATCCGATGGGCGTTGAACCGATCGGATTTTGGTCATCAATTGGATCAATCGAGCGAATAGGCGTGAGCACCGTGCTCGGAAATGTCCAGACCTTGGGCCTCAACCTCGGCACTGACTCGTACGCCCATGGTGACCTTCAGGATGCTGAACACAATCAGTGAGAAGGCAAAACCGAACCCACCGATAGCGAGCGTTCCGATTGTCTGCCAGAGCAGGCTGTGGTCTGGATTGAACGAGAAGATGCCGACGGCGATCGTCCCCCAGACTCCGCAAATACCATGTACCGAAATCGCACCTACTGGGTCATCGCACTTAATCTTGTCGAAGAATAGGATCGATGCGACGACCAAGCCGCCTGCCACACCACCAATGATGATGCTGGAACCCTCGCCGACGGTGTCTGCACCTGCAGTGATACCGACGAGGCCGGCCAAGATGCCGTTGAGCGCCATCGAAACGTCTGGCTTGTTCAGCAGCACCCATGAACAGACGATCGAAACGACTGCACCCGCTGCTGCTGCCAAGGAAGTGGTGACGAAAACGTAAGACACGGCTTTTGGATCAGCCGATAAGGCAGAGCCGCCGTTAAAGCCGAACCAGCCAAGCCAGAGCAAGAAGACACCGATCGCGGCCAGCGGCATGCTGTGACCGACGATCGGCTTGATTCCCTCCGCGGTGTACTTGCCCATTCGAGGGCCAAGGACCATCACACAGGCCAAGGCGGCGAATCCACCAAAGGCGTGGACGATGCTCGATCCTGCAAAGTCATAGAATCCGTTTTGGTCAAGCCAGCCGCCACCCCATTTCCAGCTACCTGAAATGGGATAGGCGAAGCCGACGAGCAAGGTTGAAAAGAGCATGAACGTCGGTAACTTGACACGTTCTGCGACGGCACCCGAGACAATGGTTGCAGCGGTTGCCGCGAACATCGACTGAAAGATGAAGTCGCCCCACCATGTGTACCCCGCGTTGTATTGAGCGGTGGTCATGGCCGTGTCTGTCAAATCGGCGCCGAACCAGCTGCCCATCGCGAAGTAGCCGTTGAAATCACCCGGGTACATCGCATTGAAACCCCAGGCCGCGTACAGCAGCAGACCGGTGCAGATGATCCAGACGTTTTTAAAGATAATGTTGACCGCATTCTTCTTCTGCGTCAGGCCGGCTTCCAGTGTGGTAAAGCCAAGGTGCATGATGAACACCAACGCGGCAGAGATGCAAATCCACAGATTGTTCACGGTAAACTCCGCGAACGGCTCAACCTCTTCTGTCGCAGCGCGATCAGCGTCAGTAGTGTAAGCATCTTCAGCAGCGGGTGAACTATCGTCGGATTCTTCTCCGACAACGGTTTCTTCAACAACCGCTTCTTCGGTTGTCGGTTCTTCGACGGCCACAACCTCTTCGGATGCGACTTCTTCGGTCGTCTCTTGCGACCAGATAGGTTGGGCCAATGATACCACCAATCCGAGAACGGTGGACCCAACAAGCAGGCGATAATAATGACTCACAAATGGTCTCCTTAAGTGTCAATCTTTTTACAAAATCACACTCCAAGTCGGACCATACGAAGTCCGCTCCACGTGCTGACCGGCCGCCTTGTTCCGGAGTCTACGGAACACCGATCAACACGCACGAAGAGTGCGTGAATAACGCCGCAAGGAATACAAACCCGACGACAGAGGACAGGTTAGGTGCGCGGCGAGTCAATTGAAAGCGTTTAGCTTCGGCAGAAAATCGGCCGGTTACCGAAGCCGACCGTAATGGCGGTGTGGGGAAAATACGCCCCCCTTGAAGCCGATATTTTTTTTTCGACGCGGGGGGGGGCGTAGGGCCCGAAATTGCCTTCGGTTGCCCGCAGAAAACTTGGCAAGGACAAGTCGCTCAGACCCTGGAAAACGGTGTCCTGATTTGCTGGAAGCGCAAGCAGGCAAACAAGTTACGGCAAACCCAATTACTGACGATTTGGGTTACTGTTGATCGCCGTTTTACCCACGTTTAGGTTAACCTTGTTCGCCATCGCTAAGGACCGCCATGAACGCTTTTTGGCTGATTTCGACATTGCCAATCGCCTTCATCCGCTTCTTGCCTTCTTTTTGCTTTTGCAGCAGTTTTCGTTTTCGGGTGATATCACCACCGTAACACTTGGCGGTCACATTCTTCCGCATGGCCGGCACGGTCTCTCTGGCAATCACACGGCTACCGATCGCCGCCTGCACAGCTACTTCAAACATGTGTCGTTCGATTTCCTTCTTCAGCTTTTTCGCAACCGCCCGACCTCGTCGGTCTGCGTCCGCCTTGTTGCAGACCACGCTGAGCGCATCGACCCGCTTGCCATTGACCAGGATGTCCAGGCGACACAGATCAGCTGGTTCATAACCGATCATTTCGTAATCGAGCGTTCCGTAGCCTTTTGTGCAGCTCTTGATCTTGTCGTGAAGGTCGTAGACCACCTCTGCGAGTGGAATGTCGTAGGTCAGCATGGCACGCTGCATGCCGAGGTATTCCTGAGACTTCTGGATACCGCGTCGCTCCTGACATAGCTTCATGACGGCACCGATGAAGTCGTCGGGAACAATGACGTTGCAACGAACGATTGGTTGGCGAAACTCCTCGACATCACCGGGATCGGGAACATCCTGCGGCTTGTGAATGGTGATTGTTTCACCACGTTTGTTGATGATCTCGTACGTCACATTCGGGGCGGTTTGCACCAGGTCGATATCAGCTTCATTCTCCAGTCGCTGCTGGATGATTTCCATGTGCAGCAAGCCTAAGAACCCACAGCGAAAACCGAAGCCGAGCGCGTCGCTGGTTTCTGGTTCAAATTCAAAGCTCGGATCGTTGATTGCCAACCGTTCCAGCGCGTCACGCAGTTCACTGAAATCTTGGCCATCGCTGGGGAACAAACCGCAGTAGACCATTCGTTTGGGTCGCGCGTAGCCGGGCAGTGGTTCAGCCGCCTTGTCACCTGGAATGCTGATCGTGTCACCGATGTGTACATCACCCAGGCTCTTGATGTTGCAGATCAGGTAACCAACCTGCCCGGCAGTCAATTCTTGGCAAGCTTCGCGGTGCGGAACGAATTGTCCAAGATCGACTACGTCGTGTTGTGTACCGGCTCGAAGGAAACGGATTTTTTGTCCCTTGCGGACCGTCCCCTGCATCACCCGGACATAGGTGATCGCGCCACGGTAATCGTCATAGTTGGAATCGAAAACCATCGCCTGCAGCGTTGCATTCGGATCGCCGGTTGGGGGCGGCACTCCTTCGACGATTGCATCCAACAATCCCGCAACACCCTCACCTGTCTTGGCGCTCACCTTGACGCATTCGTCGGGGTCGGTTCCCAGCGAATTCATCATTTCTTCGGCGACTTCGTCAGGCCGAGCGTGCGTCAAATCAATTTTGTTGATCACCGGAATGATCTTCAAGTCGTGCTCCATCGCTGCGTAAGCGTTGGCGACTGTTTGGGCTTCGACGCCTTGGAACGCGTCGACCAACAGCAACGCACCTTCGCAGCAAGCGAGAGACCGCGAAACCTCGTACTGAAAGTCGACATGTCCGGGCGTGTCGATCAGATTCAGTTCGTAGGTCTCTTTGCCCTTTTTGAATTTCATGGCGACCGCGCGAGCTTTGATCGTGATCCCGCGTTGTCGCTCCAATTCCAGGTCATCCAGCACCTGTTCTTTCATCTCTCGCGTGGTCACAGTGCCGGTGGCTTCCAGCAAACGATCGGCCAAGGTGCTTTTCCCATGGTCGATGTGCGCGATGATGCAAAAGTTTCGAATCTTGGAGGACATACCGTTTTCTTTTTTCTCTCAAATCGATGACGAAGTGATGGTACCTGGCATCGTATTCTGGACGCATGGCCGATCGTTCGTCGGTTGGTTCGCTGTTCAAGACAAGTCACGAAGACTTGACTTGCCTGTTGCCAGGCCCATCGAGCCTGACGCAATTTCTGGTTCCGTTGTGGTCGTCACTGCACGGGCAGCATCAGTGCACTCTGTCATTATCGCCAGAATTCTCGGGTGATCGCCGTAATCATGATCGCTGGAATCTCGGTCGGTTCTTACTGGAATCTCGGTCGGTTCTTACTGGGAGCTGGGCGGAATTCTGGTCCGGTCCGTCTCAACTGCCGGGCAACTCCCCGTTAAATCGCTGGCTGTTTTGTTGTGTGTTCATGCCTGGCAAATCCTGCGACGCCGAGATAGCCGGCATCCGCCCCCAGATTCGCGAACTTGATTGTCGTTCCCGCGAACACATTGTCGAAGGTCCGATTTTTGAACTCGAGGGCAATTCCTGCCAAAAATCGTTGGCCGATGGCACAGTCGACGCCGCCAAAGTTCATTGCACCCCCCAAGACGATCGACCCGGGGTCCAGGGTATGAACCAAGGTCGTGATCCCAATCCCTAGCCAGTAGGCCGTTTCGTCGATAATTTTCAACGCCAATTCATCTCCCTTAAGTGCTGCTTCGTATACTCTCTTTGCCGTCAGCTCGGTATTTTCGCCACCCAGCAATCCGCTCAGCGAGCTGTCGGCTCCCTCGGTCAGGCGTTGGCGTGTCCGTTGCACGACACCGCTAGCCGATGCATAAGCCTCCAACTGTCCACGACCGCCACCCCAAACGCAGAGTTGTGCGGTGGGCGAAGGATCGATCACGATGTGCCCGCATTCGCTGCCGAAACTGTTGACTCCGTTGACTAGTTCGCCATCCACGATGATCCCGCCACCAACGCCAGTTCCCAGCGTCAGCAGCACCATCGAGCTATCATCCCGGCCGCTACCTAGCCAAAACTCTCCGTAAGCAGCGGCGTTTCCGTCGTTCAGAAAGGAAACCGGCAATTGCAGTCGCTCGGCAACGCGATCCCGAATCGGATAATTCCACCAAGATGGCAACTGCGGAGGCGCTACCAGGTAACCAGTGGGCAAATCCATCGGACCAGGTGCTCCAAGTCCGGCTGCAGCGATTTGCCCGGCCGCGGCTATCTGGCCATTTGATCCCAGTCGAGCCTTGATTGCGTCGACCACATCGCCGATTCGCTCTACTGCCGAATCGGCACCTTCACTTTCTCGCGTGGGGATCTTTTCAAAGGCGAGAGTTTGGCCGACCTGATCGACCAGCCCAATCTTGATACCGGTTCCACCAACATCGAGCCCCCAATAAAAAGGAGGCTCTGCTTGATTGACTGCAATAATCTCAGGTGAGGATGCCATGGGCAGAGTTAAGATGGGGGGGTTAGCGGAATGCCTTCGGGCTGCGAGCCGTTCCTGCGGAGTATAGGAGCGTGGTAGTTTTGTCACAACGAGCGTTTTTGCGATCGGTTGAGCTGTTTGTCATCGCTCAACCCGCGTCTCCTCAAAGGAGGGGCGCTGGTGGATGAATTTCGTCAATCTCGAGTCTTGATGGAGACCGTGGTTGCGTTGAATGTTGCGTTGAATGTTGTTTGTTTCCCAGATAATTAAATCGGGGCGAGCCTCGACAGTAGAACGGAACGAACACGGGTACCCACCAGCCGCCGGGCGGTTTTACCTCACCAAAATTGCGAACCCGCTCCCCGTTGAGTGGCTGCCTAGGGATTCGAATCGATGTCACAGCGAGCTCTCTTCCTGACTGCCGGTGCCGCAGGGATGTATTGCGGTAGCTGTATGCATGACAACGCGCTCGCCAAAGCACTGCGAGAAAAGGGAATCGACTGTTTGTTGCAGCCGATCTACACACCGATTCGGACTGACGGGAAAAGCGTTGCGACCGAGAAACTGTTTTTTGGAGGCATCCACATTTATCTGCTGCAGCAGTTGCCTTGGACACGAATGATGCCGGCACCACTACGCCGCGCACTTGATTGGCCTCCGCTGATTCGTTTCGCAACTCGCCGCACGCACACTGCGAGCGCCACGAAGATGGGCGAACTGACTCTGTCGATGTTGCGGGGTACCGCTGGTCGCCAAGCAGATGAGGTCAAGCGGCTGGTCGATTGGATGGTTGACGAGATTCGTCCGGACGCAGTGATCCTGAGCAACCTGTTGATTGGTGGTGCGTTGCCCGAATTACGAGCGCGACTTCCCGACACGCGGCTTGTCGTCTTGCTGCAGGGGGATGACATTTTTCTCGACTTCCTGGAGCCGCAGGATCGAGCCGAAGCGATTGCATTGTGCGAGCGTTTGGTGCCATGCGTGGATCGGTTCGTCACTTACAGCGACTTCTATGCCCAGAAAATGGGGAGCATTCTCGGGATTAGCCAAGAGCGAATGGTCGTCACACCGCTATCGATCGACCTGACCCCGTTTGCTGGGTCAGGTGAAGCAACCACAGAAACCGAGGACTGCGGATCTCAACAAGCAACATCTTCGGACGCTGCCAGCGAGGATGATCACCAACCGCAAGGTTCTCCATTTCGCCTTGGCTATTTCGCTCGCATTGCACCCGAAAAAGGACTGCACGATTTGGTCGATGCGTTCATTCAGCTGCGGAAAAATTACAACGATATTGAACTCCATGTAGCGGGATGGTTAGGTGAAGCAAATCAATCCTATCTCGATCAGCAATTGAAGAAAATCAACGATGCGGGATTGGAGGACCAATTTGAGTATCACGGCAGTCCGTCCTTGGAAGGCAAGGTTAAGTTTCTGCGATCAATCGATTTGTTCAGTGTGCCAACGACGTATCAGGAGCCGAAAGGGTTGTTTGTGTTGGAAGCATTGGCCGCCGGCGTTCCAGTGGTCCAGCCTGATCATGGTGAGTTTGGCGAGTTGATCGCCTCGACCGGAGGCGGGTTGGTTTATCCGCCAGGTGACTTGAACGCCCTTTGCGCTTCGATCGAACGCTTAAAGCAAGACGATGCCTTGCGACATCAGTTGGCGGCAACTGGTCGCGAAAACGTCTCCCGAAAGCACTCCATCGAAGCGGCCGCAGATACCATGCAAGAAATTTTGTTTGCGGATGAAATGAAGTAATCGGCTCGCGCTGGCACGCTCGATTTCCCTGGAGCTGATCGCCTGATGGGGCAAGATATCGATGAGTCTGCGCTGATTGAGTCTTCACTGATTGAGTCTTCACTGATCTTCAATGCTTGAGCCGAATGGGGTGAACTTGGTTGAGATGTGGTGATGTGAGTTCTGGAAACTCGCATCATTCGTCGCGACGATTTCTTACATCTGATCGTAGGTATCTAAAACTAATCTCACGCTGCTCTAGTAGATGATCTATAATCGTTGGCCAGAAACATCGAAGATGACAAGATCAGAGGTTCCAACCCATGCTACGGATCAACACGGGGCGTTCGTTTGCGAATTGCACCGGGATGTCACGGCGAAGTTTTTTGGCCGCCGGCACGTTGGGCATTCCCGGGTTCAGTCTTCCCGAACTGATGGCCGCCGAGTCGGCTGCCGGGATTCATGGCTCACGTAAGTCAGTGATTGTGATTCACCTGGATGGCGGACCGCCGCAGATGGATTTGATCGATCCCAAGCCGCACGCGATCCCCGATCTGAGAAGTCCGTTTCGGCCAATTTCCACCGCGGTTCCCGGTCTGCAATTGACCGAGTTAATGCCTCGGTCGGCGGAGATTGCTGACCAACTGGTGTTTCTGCGTTCGTTGGTGGGATCCGATGGCAAGCACCACGCTTTTCAGTGTCAGTCGGGATACAAAGAAAATGTGTTGCAGACGATCGGTGGCCGACCCGCACTGGGGTGTGTGATCAACCATTTACTTGGGTCGGCGGAGGATGAAGTTCCCTGTTTTGTTGATTTGATGCAGGGCCGACCTCTGGTACGCAACAGTGCTCGCCCCGGGTTTTTGGGGCCTAGTGTCAAGGCGTTTCGTCCAGATATTTCCCATCGTTGGAAACGGGAGCTCGAAACTGGCATGAAGGGTGAGTTGTCACGACTGGGTGACAATCACAAAATCGAGCTGGAATTGATCGACGAATTACCGGTGGCGCGGCTGGACGATCGTTTGACCTTGTTGCGTCGTCTCGATCAATTCAACCGATCGCTTGATTCGTCCGGCGCAATGAATGCTATGGATCACTTCACCCGCCAAGCGTATCGTGTTTTGACATCCGGTGCATTTGCTGGTGCGATGGACATCGATCGTGAACCGCCAGAAATGATCGCCCACTACACACCGACCTCGGATTGGGGTGGAACTCAGTCCTACACAAGCGAAGGTGCTGATTCAGTTTTGAAGTTCATGTTGGCGAGGCGTTTAGTCGAGGCCGGCGTGCGAGTGGTCAGTTTGTCATTAAGTGACTTTGATACGCATTCGGACAACAACAACCGAATGCAGCATCTCGGGCCACTGTTTGATTTTGCCTTTCACGCCTTGGTGACCGATCTAAAAAAACGCGGGATGCTCGATGACGTGACGGTGCTGGCCTGGGGTGAATTTGGTCGGACGCCCAAAATCAACAGCAATGGTGGTCGAGACCACTGGCCTCGTTTATCGATGGGAATGATGGCGGGTGGCGGTTTAACGGGCGGCGCTGTGATCGGTGCGAGTGACCGAAACGGTGGGGAAGTTACCGATCGCGCGACGACGTTTGCTGATGTGGTCGCCACGCTCTACCACCAACTCGGGATCAACCCGCAATCGATGATTCATGATCCCACCGGACGCCCGCATATGATTGCTGACGAAGGCAATGTGATTCGGGATATCGTCTGACATCGACGAATCGTTCGCGAGCGTGTCACTTCCGTTGGGCAATACGCTCACTTCTGTTCAATGATCCGAACGTGGTTCTTGTAGTGTTCATGGAACCAACGCATTGCCTCGCCCCAACGTGGCGTTTCCATTTTGGCTTTCCAGGCAATCATGCTTTGCTTCATCGAATCGACTCGCTGCGGATTTTTCTTGGCCAAGTTGGTCGTTTCGTTTGGGTCCGCAGACAAGTCATACAGCGCATAGCCGTAATCCTTGACATAGATCAGCTTCCAAAAACCATCCCGCATGGCGGAGAACCAAAGCTTGTGCCAGTAGAGCGTTTGGTGGGGAACTCCCTGTTTAGTACCGGCCAAATATGGACTCAAATCGGCCCCATCGAGCTTTGCCGCACGAACATCACCACCGGCAGCGGCAAGGGAGGTCGCAAAAATGTCCATTGATGAAACCATCTGGTCATAAGTTCGACCGCCTTCGATCTTGTCCGGCCAACGCATCAGAAATGGCACACGGATTCCCCCTTCGAACTTAATGCCCTTGTGACCCGCTAGCGGCAGATTGATCGATCCGTTGCCAGTTGCCCCACCGTTGTCACTTAAAAACCAGACAATCGTATTGTCCGCTTGTCCAGAGTCTTCTAGCTGCTGCAGCACCTTTCCAATGGCGCGGTCCATTGCCCATACCATCGCTGCGTAGGTTCGCCGTTTGGGGTTCTCGATGTTCGCGAATCGTTGCAAATCTTCCTCGGTCGCCTGCAGCGGTCCATGCGGCGCGGTAAATGATAAGAATAGAAAGAATGGATCTTCGCTTTCTTTCGCAATGAACTGCGATGCTTGATCCCCCAGCACATCAGTCAAATAGCCGTCAAAGGCAACCGTTTCCTGATTGCGTTCGATTCGCTTGTTACTGGTCGGTTTGTCTTCGCGGTCCGCGTTGTAGAAGTATCCACGCGAGCCTTCACGCAGACCGTAGAAATAATCAAACCCGCGTTGCAATGGATAGAAACGATCTGCGTTACCGAGATGCCACTTGCCAATGACCCCAGTGCGATAACCAAGTTTTTTCAACGCATCTGCCATCGTAACCTGTTTGAGGTCCATCCCCTGATCGTTCGGTGGCGTATTTGCTTCATGCCCGAAACGCTGTTGATACCGCCCGGTCATCAGGCCGGCTCGCGATGGACTGCAAACCGACGCGGTCACATGCCCATCAGTAAAGCGGACACTTTGAGCCGCAAATTGATCGAGATGAGGTGAGAGCACATCCTTGGAACCCTGAAAACCAAGGTCCGCCCAGCCAAGATCGTCAGCCAACAGAATCAGCACGTTGGGAGGCTTGGCGGGAGAAGAGACGGTGAGCAAACCGGCGACCAGGAAACAAAGAGTGATCCGATTCATTTCTGACACAAGCAAGGATGAGATGGGAAGGGGAACAATTCATGTAGGCGTGGATTGTACGCCAAATGGCCATGCAATCGGCGTCGCGTCGTCTGCGAGACCGACTACCGTAATAGTTTTTTCATCGCACCAGCAACGCCCAACGTCACCTCTGTCATGCGAGCATAATCAAGTGTGTCGGGCGTGTCGGTTGGTTTGTGATAGTGAGGATTGCGCAGAAAGCTGGTGTCTGTCAGCATCAATGCCGGATAGCCTTGGTCCCAGAACGAACTGTTATCGCTCAGGCGGATTTCGCGAACTTGCTCCGGTAGTGAGATTGAAAAGAGAGGCAATGTTGAGCCTCGCTTGAATCCGCGTCGAAATCGCCAGCCCAGTTTCCATGACTTCAGGTTGCCGACGGCTGCCAGGAAATTGCCGCGACGCGGAAACAGCCAATGCAGTTTGCTGGGAATCGTAGGTGGAACCTTCTGTGAGCCCACTTCATCTCGAAAGTAACCAACCATTTCAAGACACAGCATGCCCACGATTTGGTCGTTGCGTTTCCGGGCTGTGCGAGCGTGATGTTGACTGCCCATTGAATCGAGGTTGAAGTAGGGTGCTTCCTCGCAAGCGAATGCGACGTAGCGAGCGGTTCGCCCACCCCGGTAGTCACTGAGCAGTCGGCTGACTTCCAACAGTACGGCAACGGCGGATGCATTGTCATCGGCTCCGGGCGTCCATGTGACGGTATCGTAATGTGCGCCCAGCAGGATAATCTCCTCGGATCGATTCGTGCCGACACTTTCTACGATCAAGTTGGTCGCGTCATTTTTGACGTTCTCATTGCCAATCGCATCGTAGGTTTCCTGGTCGACTTGCCACTGCATTGATTCCCATTGTTCGCGAATGTAGCCAATGGTCGGACCGATCGTCCCGGGAAGCGTCAAGGCGCGAGGCCCAATCAGACCAGCCAAGACATCGACATGCCGACGCAGGTTCGACTCGATTGTTTCGGCATCGAGGGTCATGTTTGGAAGAGACCTGTTGTTCGTGATGCACCTGCCGTCTGTGTTGAGCGACTGGCTTCAATCATTTAATTGAAGTCGCAGGATCCGATTGTGCCCTGTGTCGACAACATACAGTGCGCCAGCATGCCAGCGGACGCCATGCGGCCGATCAAGGGTCACGCGTTCATCGCCATAGCCGCGTCCCAGAACCGTCGTGACTGCGCCGGTTTTCGGGGCATACTTGCGGATCGCCCGATTCTGGTCATCGGCGATGTAAACATTTCCACTGGGGTCGCAACACAGATGTTTTGGCGAACCAAATTGTGCTTGTGTTGCCTCGCCATCGCGAAACCCTTTTTCACCTGTTCCAGCAAGCGTGTGAATCGTACCGTCACTTTTGACGACTCGGAGCGCGTGACCACCCCGTTCCAAAATATAAAGATTGCCCTTTGCGTCCGATGCGACGGCGCGTGGATCAACTAAGGGAGCATGCGTTGCCAGTGATCCGTCTTGGGGCCGACCACGCTGACCATTGCCGGCAACGGTCGAAACTTTACCGCTGGCCAGCAAGACATTGCGGATGCGACGGTTTTTTAAATCAGCCACATGCAGCGTTTTGTTGTCAGCTGAAAGTGCAATGCACATCACATAATTGAACATCGCTGCAGGAGCCAGGCCGCCATCACCCGAGAATCCTGGTTGGCCGGTTCCCGCCAGGGTGGAAGTTTGTAAGGTCTCAAGGTCGACTTTACGAACACAATGATTCCAGCTGTCCGAGATCAACAGTTGGTCATCAGCCGCGATGACACAATTATGCGGGCCATTGAACGATACGTTCCCCACGACATCACCGTCGCCGGAATAGCCTTTTTCATGTGGGGATCGCAGCGTTTCAAGCGAGCCGTCCGCGTTGTAGCGATGCAATGCGCCGCGGGATAATTCGATGATGTACATCGCGCCACGGGAGTCAAAGTCGACCCCAAACGGGGATTGCAGTGGACTCGTGTTCGGATCCCATGTTCCACCCTCTGACTGCAAATAGTCGCCGACGAGAAAACGAATGAAATCTGGTTTTTGTGAGGTAGTTGATCGATTGGTTTGCCAATGAACGCTGAGCCCGCGTTTGCTGCAGGAAACGATATCAGGTTTTTTGTCAGCGTTTAGGTCAGTCACCAAGACGTCCGTTCCCACGCCGGAATCCCCGTCGATCAGTTCTGGTTCGAACTTTATACCGTCGTCACCGCGTACGCATCGAAACCAGTACAGGACTGGTTTTTCCATGCCACCGGGGTCCTTGCCACCGTGCGCCATCCAGCGTTTTCCCGTGACGATATCATGCACCCCGTCGTTATCCATGTCGACCAATTCGACTGCGTGCATTTGGCTGAATGCCACGCCAACCGGACTGTCCTCGGCGGACTGTCTCATGATGTCGTGCCGAATGAAGGAGTCGTCGGTTTGCTCGAACCACGCCAGTCCGTAGGCGTGAGCGTTCAATGAGGTCACGATATCGGCATCTCCATCACCATCCAGATCAGCGACACGAATTTGGGCGCCACCGCTGCCGTAGGAATCTGCCCAGCGGTGCTCAGTCCAATGCTGTTGCGCATCGTGTTGGCCCACTTTTACTTGCTCGGGTTGTTCCCACCAAAGATTTTGATCTAGCAGATCAAGTCGACCATCTCCGTTAACGTCACCGACCCCCATTCCATGTGTGAAGCGACCTGGGACTGCGCCTGCACGAGTAACGGGCGTCCAGATCCACGGTTTGGTTACGTCGTCACCGGCGGAATAAAAACCGTATTGTCCTTCGCGGCCACAAACTAATTCGGGCAGTTCACTACCAAGCAGGTCGACGATGGCCGGTGATTCGTTATCGACGATGTCGGCAATCAGGTGCATTTGCCAGTGCTGATTCTCTGCCTCAGCGTCCGTTGAATTCTTAGGATCGGTGACAAGGCGACGTAGCGAATCATGGCCAGGGTTCAGGTAAAGTCGTGCTTCCGCACCTGGAAAGCCGATCACGAGGATGTCGGTTGCCCCATCCTGATTCGCATCAAGCGTCCCGCTGAAAAATTGGTCGCTGTAGCCGGCGACCGGAAATTGCCGCGGCGGAGCGAGTTCAAACGACTCCTTGAATTCTGGTCCCCGAAACCAAATGGGGCCGCAAACAATGTCGAGATTCCCATCGCCATCAAGATCGCCCGCCGATGCCCCCTCTGCATAGAACTGTTCGTGAATCCGCTTGGTGCGCCAACCCGCTGCAGTCCCCCGCTCTGTGGCCGCTTTTTCTGTAGCCACTTTTACGGCGGCACCGTTTTCGGCGGCGGGCAGTATGGGAGTCAGTAATGTGAGCGGCAGCAATAACGTGAGGCGGGTCATCGTGGTTGCTCGCGTCATTGTCATACCTTTCTGTTCGGGGATTTGGTGACGATGGATTTTGCGGAGCACGCGGGTTGCTGCATTACAAAACGAACCGGCCCATGCCTTCTGTCACGATGCAACCGATCAGACTGCTCGCCCTGCTCGCTGCACTCCAATCGACTCACTGCTCGGAAAGCGAACGAGTGATTCAGGTAGAGTTTCTAAGGAGACGCCAGTGGCCACGAACAAGTTAGTTCTGCTCGGTTTCTCCGTAGACCGGCGGTTGCCAGTCCTTGGGTAGTCGACCTTGCGGCCTGACTCCGGTAGCACCCTGCGGAATCGGATGATCTGCCACTTTTTCAAGTGGCAGATCATCCGGCAGATGTTTGATCTTGAAATCCTTGTACTGCACTTTCATCTCAGGGCCGACGTGAACCTGAACTGCGAGTACGCCCTCGAGCGCGCGCCCTTTGGCGTCGAAGTCCAATAGGTCAGCCGTCGGGTGTTCGTCGATCCAGTGTTGATGATGATTCCCCCTAACGAGGACGCGATAGTCATGCCATTGGTCAGGTGCGAATTCCTTGACCGGCATTTTGTCGATCACCCAGCCATTACCTTGCGGATCGATGATGACTTTTTCGCCTGTGTGGGAAAGAATACGCCGTCCCTTTTCTTCGTACAGCATTCCGTTGTAGTTTGGGTTTTTTGCGACCACATCACACTGGTAACCTGTCACAACGTCCAGTCCCAAGTCGGGGCGTGAGGTGCCGCGGTACTGAATGCCACTGTTGCCACCCTCACTGATTTTGACTTTGACGCGGAGGTCAAAGTTACGGACTGTGGAAGGGATCCAGGTGATGAAGCGATTCTTTTTGAGTGTGCCATCGGCGATCCCCGTCAACGCGCCGTCCTCAACCGACCAGTATGCCGAGTCACCGGACCACTGATTCAGGGAGCGACCGTCAAACACTTTGACGAATCCGTCTGCATCGCGGCGTGCTCCCACGTCAGCTGATGCTTCGGGATGGGGGGAGGTCGATGGGTTGAAGGTTCCTTTTAAGGGTTGCAGTTCCCCGCCGAGTTCATCGACGCGACGCGTGGTCCGCGATCGCATTTCACGCAAAGTGTCTGCATAGTCGGGATCGTCCGCCAGATTGATCAGTTCATCGGGATCGTTTTTCAGATCGTGCAGAAATTCTCGATTGTCATGATCGATGTAGCGAACGTATTTGAAGTTCTTGTTTCTCAGGCCTTCAAATGCGGGGATTCGATTCCGAACTGCGAAATGCTCGTGGAATGATTCCGTTCTCCAGTCACTGGGCGTTGTGTTCGATACGATCGGTTTTAGGCTGTGTCCTTGGTATCGCTCGGGAACTTCAGCACCCGCCCAATCGAGAAAGGTTGACGGCAAATCAAGGTTCAGTGCGATGGCATCAACTGCTTGGCCTTGCTGTTCCTTCGCGACACGCGGGTCGCACACGATCAGCGGCACGCGCAGCGATTCTTCGTAATGCGACCACTTGCCCGCCATGCCGCGGTTGCCCAAGTAGTAACCGTTGTCGGCGGAGTAGACGATGATTGTGTTCTCAGCCAAGCCCGCTTCTTCCAACGCAGCCATGAAACGACCAATCGCGCCGTCGATCCCGCTGACCATGCGATAGTAAGCGCGTATGTTGGTTTGATATTTTTGTGGCGTATTCCATCGCCAAAAGAAACGCTCGCGGTTGATTGTTGTTTTCAGGAAGTCGGGCAACGCGTTGAAAATCGCCGGGTCACTCAGCCGGGGTGGGGCAATTTCGATGTCTTCGTACATGCCGTCGACCGCGCGAGGCCATGGGAAGTGGCCAATGCCCGGACGGCGATCGCGATCCTCTGCATGACAAGCGTTGAACCACATGTTTAGTGCGAAAGGCTTACCTTCAGGTTGGTTGCGAATGAAATCGATGCCTCGATCGACGATCAATTCCGTCTCGTGACGCAAACTGCCGTCGGGCTGTTTCTTGTAAAACGGGTTGCGGCCAATGGCTTCGAACTCGTCAAAGTGAGCTTCGCGACGGTAGCCTTTGGGCATCTTCGCATGCCACTTGCCGAAATAGCCGGTGCGATATCCGTTGTCGCGAAGAATGTCAGGATAAAGTGTTGACACTGCATCGGGCCTGGCCACGTCGCCGTTGCCGGGCGCTCGGTATCCGCGCCCGGTCAACCCGGTCAGGATTGTTGTTCGGCTAACCCAGCAAATTGAGTGGCTGACAAAGGCATTTTTAAAACGGGTTCCCCGTCGCGCTAGCGAATCGATGTTCGGCGTTTGGACGACGTCGTTTCCGTAGCACCCGAGCGTACTGATCGTTTGATCATCCGCGAAGAAGAAGACAATGTTTGGTGGGGTGTCCGCAAAACAGGGACGAACCGCCAATATCAGGATTGGCAACAGCAGCAGAAACCTTCGGTGCATTACTTCGCTATCTTCTCGGGGCATGAATCGGAAGCCCAGATTGTAGCCGCTTTCGAACGGTTGCGTTTCTTTCGATCAGGCATTGCTGCGGGAGGGGGGATCTTCGCGGTTTACCCTTTCGTGAGGCGAAGCAAGCTGTTGCCCGCGGGAGCAGGCTGGTGCCAATGGGAGCAGGCTGGTGCCAAATGGGAGCGGACTGGTGCCAATGGGAGCGGACTGGTGCCCGTGGGATGGCGTGTCCGTGGGATGGCGTGTCCGTCCAGGTTGGGAATGCTTAGGGATGCGATTGATTCACGAGGTGGTGGCTGAACGAGCCTATTCAATTTGGCTCAGTTGGTAGAATCGAGGGTGGTGGCTTCGCGTTGCAGCCGACTGCCTTGCCGCCGATTCGCATCTGCTGCCTTTTAACAAGCTGCCCACTCACCCCAGCGATCCAGCTTTGACTACGACTGAACCAACGGCGATCGATCCTGTCTGCGGGATGACCGTGCCGACCGATGGGCCTCATCAAAGCGAGTACCAGGAACAGACCTATTATTTTTGTTGTGGTGGGTGTTTGTCAAAGTTTGAGCGTGATCCGGGCGGCATTTTGCAGCGTCGTGCTGGCGGGCCCACGCTTGTGTCACTGACGGCGGCCAAGCCCGCCTGTTGTCAGGGCCAGTGTGGTTCGGCCAAGCAAAGCTCAATCGATCCAAGTGACGTTCCTGAGGGAACCGTTTTTACCTGCCCGATGCATCCGGAAATCGAACAGGTTGGTTTTGGTGATTGTCCGATTTGTGGAATGGATCTGGAGCCCAAATTCATCTCAGCTGACGATCCAGCGGGTGATGAGCAGTACCGGGAAATGAAAGTTCGGTTCTGGGTGGGGGGCATCTTTTCGCTCCCGTTGTTGCTGATTGCAATGGCGCCGATGATTGGCATGACGCTCAACCAGTGGGTCTCCAATCAGCTCATTGCGTGGGTTCAATTGTTACTTGCGGCGCCCGTTGTGTTCTGGTGTGGTTGGCCACTTTTGGTTCGCGGCGTGAAGTCGTTCAAGACAATGAACTTGAACATGTTTTCGTTGGTCACCGTTGGCGTCTTGGCGGCCTTTGGCTTCAGCCTGGTAGTTGTTCTGGTGCCCGGCCTGATTCCTGAGGCGTTCTACGAAGACGGGCAGCCGCCACTTTACTTCGAAGCCGCGGCTGTGATCATCACGCTGGTGTTGATGGGGCAGGTGCTTGAGCTTCGGGCCCGTCAGAAAACTGGTGGGGCGATTCGGGCATTGATGGAATTGGCTCCTGAGATCGCTCATCGGCTAACGGCGAATGAATCGATCGAAGATATCCCCTTGGAACAGGTTAGGTCGGGGGATCAGCTGAGTGTTCGCCCCGGTGAAAGAATCCCGGTGGATGGGAAAGTGCTATCCGGCAGTTCGCGTGTGGACGAGTCGATGTTGACGGGCGAACCGGTGCCGGTCAACAAATCGGTCGGCGATTTGGTGACCGGCGGAACGATGAATCAGACCGGTTCGTTTGTCCTGACAGCAATGAGTGTCGGCGACGAGACGGTGCTCAGCCGGATCGTTCAAATGGTTGCCGATGCCCAGCGCAGTCGTGCACCGGCGCAGAAATTGGCAGATCAAGTGGCTGTCTATTTTGTGCCGATGGTCATCGCCAGTTCCGTGATCGCGTTCTTTGCCTGGACACTGTTTGGGCCTGATCCGCCTTTGACGCATGCCTTTGTCGCAGCCGTTGCGGTTTTGATCATCGCCTGTCCCTGTGCGTTGGGATTAGCGACCCCGATGTCCGTGATGGTTGGCATTGGCCGTGGAGCGAACGAAGGGGTTTTGATCAAAAGTGCTGAGTTCCTCGAGCGATTCGAGAAGGTCGATACGGTGGTCGTTGATAAGACCGGAACACTGACCCAAGGTCGTCCTGAGGTGACTGAGGTCAAAACCATGGAACCCTGGGACATAGGGGATATCTTGAAGTTGGCAGCCGCAGCTGAATCGACAAGTGAGCATCCACTCTCGCGTGCGATCGTTCGGAAAGCAGAGCAGGAGCAAGTTAGCTTCAGCAGGCCAGCCGAATTCGAGAGTGTGACTGGTGCGGGGGTCAAAGCGACCGTCGACGGAAGGCAGGTTGTCGTCGGAAATCTGAAGATGCTGGCTTCGCAAGAAATCACCGCTGTCGAGCAGGCATTTCAGGGAGAATTCGAAAAAAACAATCGCGGTCGCACTGTCGTGGGGGTCGCGGTTGATGGAGAGTTTGCCGCTTGGTTTTTGATCGCGGATCCCATCAAGAAAACCACGCCCGCCGCGCTGGCGACGTTGAAAGAATTGGGGATGCGGGTTGTGATGCTCACTGGCGACGCGACGCCGACAGCGAAGCTGGTTGCTAACGAATTAGGGATTCAGGAATTTCATGGCGATGTCTCGCCGCAACAAAAGCATCAATTCGTCAAGCAATTGAAGCAGGACGGCCGGATTGTTGCGATGGCAGGTGACGGAATCAATGACGCCCCGGCGCTTGCCGAAGCAGATGTAGGCATCGCAATGGGGACTGGCACTGGAGTCGCGATTGAATCAGCCGGCGTCACCTTGGTTGGCGGGGATTTGCGAGGAGTCGCCGCTGCTGCGAAGTTGAGCCGAGCGACGATGAAGAATATCCGTCAGAATCTATTTTTTGCCTTCGTCTATAACGCAATCGGAATTCCAATCGCTGCCGGAGCGTTGTATCCCGTTTTAGGCTGGTTGCTCAGTCCCATGCTTGCGGCTGCCGCAATGAGTTTTAGCAGCATTTCGGTAATCACGAATTCACTCCGCTTGAGAAATGCAACGCTGAGTTGATCTTTCTGATGCTGTACTGACAAGTTTCATTTTTTCGACAACACGCACCGCGGCCGTGGCGCTCTTCAATTGTCGAATTTAGGAGAGTCAACGAAAGCACCGACGCATCGTGCTGATCTCGGTCATGCAGGATGCTCGAGGTTCCGATGAGACGCGGGCAACGCACGCTGGTTTAATCAGGCCAGCGTCAGCGGAGGATAGCGAGTGACAATGCCCCCAGCTTGATGGGCACCCAGCTTGATGGGCACCCAGCTTGATGAGTGGCGCGAATTCGAGTTCCCATGGAGTCTGAGCCGCACTGTTTAGGAGATTTGGAGTTTTACTCCGTTGGTGCGGCCGCGTCACTTTGTTCGGCGGGAGTGTCTTGTGCAGCGTGATCCCCGTGGTCGTGATCCCCGTGGTCGTGATCCCCGTGGTCGTGATCCCCGTTCGTAGCAACGCTGACGAGCGTGAACTTTTCTTCTTTCTCCTCGTCGGTGAGTTTGGCCCAGCCTTGAGGGCATCCATCACAACAAAAACCGATCGTTTGGCCGTTATATTCAGCGGTCAATTCCGCGGTTGGTTTGCCGCCCATCATCGGGCACTTGGTGTTGGCAAAAACAACGCTCGTGGCATTAGTGGATGAGTTTACATTTGAAGCCGATTGGTCCGTCTGCGAATCGGTTGGTGCGCAACCGACAAACGAGAAGATCAAAAGGAAAGCTGAGATTGCGCAAGAGATTTGAGCACGCATGGTAGGTAGGTTTTGATAGAGGGAGGCAATAATGAACGACCACATTATATCTCGTGAGATACCAATTGGATCAAGCAGCGAGGGAAATTGGTCGGTCGAATCATATCCGCTGACTGTAGGCAGTTCGATGACCCCATGCCGAGGGGAATCCTGTGTGCGAGACTGCTTTAGCAGGCATAATGACGGGGTGTTTTCCTGTTTCTCCAGTGAGTTCGGACAGATGCAAAAGCGACTGCGAATGCTTTTCTTTCTTCTGCTTGGTTCTGCAGCGTTGCCCTCATTGCTGGGTTTACCCACATTGAGAGCGTCCGAGCCTCCAAATTTCATTTTCGTGCTTAGCGATGATGTCGCGCAGGGCGATTTGGGCTGTTATGGGCAGAAGCTGATCCAAACTCCGCGTCTCGATCAAATGGCGGCCGAAGGAACTCGCTACTTGCAGGCCTATTGTGGGACGAGTGTTTGTGCGCCGAGTCGTTCCTCTTTTTTTTCCGGCTTGCATTCCGGGCATTGTCCGGTGCGGGGCAACTATGAGTTACCACCCGAAGGGCAACTGCCGCTCCCTTCCAAGACGGTGACCATTGCAGAGGTTGCCAAGTCAGCTCAGTATGCCACCGCAACTTTTGGTAAATGGGGCATGGGCTACTTCGACACGACCGGAAGTCCTATGGAGCAAGGCGTTGACCACTTTTTTGGATACAACTGCCAACGACACGCCCACTCCTATTTTCCCACCTACCTTTATGACGATGCACAACCCTTTCTGTTGCCTGGCAATGATGGCCGAAAAGTTGGTCGAACCTATGCTCAAACGTTGATTCAGAACGACATGATTCGTTGGTTGCGTTCGAATGCCGATCAACCATTCATGATGTTTTATGCAATCACGCTTCCGCATGGTCGGCATGAAATTGATGACTACGGAATCTATCGCGATAAGAACTGGACCGAAAAACAAAAAGCTTATGCTGCTCAGGTCACTCGAGTAGATTCCGACATGGGAGAATTGATCGACACGCTGCGTGAGCTTGGGGTCGCTGAAAAGACGCTCATTGTTTTTTCAGGTGATAACGGGTCATCGTTCGATCCCGCGTCGGAAATTGGCAAGCGATTTGATCAAGCCAGCAACGGATTGCGAGGCTACAAACGTGGCATGTACGAAGGGGCGCTCCGCCAAGCAGCGTTGGCTTGGTGGCCTGGCACTGTTCCCGCAGGCCGGGTTGATGATCAGCCTTGGGCGTTTTGGGACCTCATGCCAACCTTCGTCGAATTGAGTGGAGCAGAGCCACCGCCGGGTTACGAAACCGATGGGTTATCACTGGTCGATTATCTGAAGGGCGGGTCTGCCCCAGCACGCGATTATTTCTATTGGGAATTACACCTTGGGAACCGTCCGGTTCAGGCCGCGAGATGGATGCATTGGAAGGCGGTGCGCAACGGATTCGATAAGCCAATCGAAATCTATGACCTCGATCAAGATATCGCAGAGTCGGTCAATTTGGCGGAGCAGCGTCCCGATCTCGTGAAACGCGCCGAGCAGATTTTTGTCGATGCCCATCGGCCTGATCCGAATTGGCCGCTCGACAAACGTACCGAAACCCAAACCCGGCAATCCAAACGTGCCTGGGAAATCAAGCGAGAGCGTGATCGTACTGGCTGGCACCCGGAAGGAGCGATTTCGTTCGAGACATTCAGCTCACAACGCTGAGCGATTGATAACGGCTTCGAAAAACGTTGCTCTTTGATGTCGTGCAGCAGAATGACGTTGAGCTCGGCGAGAGGTAACCATGGATCCCGTGATTCAAGACTTCGGGATCAGTTCGGTTGACCGACGCGGGAAACTCCGCATGCGGCTACTCTTTCCCCGGTGAATTTGGTTCGATTGGCATTTCAGCATGTCTGGTTCCAGGGCATCCTGGCCAAAATTATCGCCATGCCACAGGTGTCAGTGATTCCCGCGAACATCAGTCCGCTTCCCACGAATGCGGGCAATAACGCAAACCAGATGCTCCAAAAACTGAGCAGCGTGCCGAGTAAAACCAGTAAGCCGGCGATAATCCGTACCTGACGTTCCAGCGAGATGGTTTGTTTTCCGCGAACAACCGGCAAGCCTGCTGTATCCCAGGCCGTTGTGCCCCCCTCAATGCTCCAGACATTCGTGTATCCAGCATCGATGAATTGTTTGCATGCGCTGCTCGATCGACTGCCGCTACGACAGATCACATAGAGCGGTTGGTCTGCCATCTCGTCTCGCTCGGCCATCAACGAGCGTGGGTCGAGCGTGTGAAGCGGCACGTTGCGGGCGATCGAGGCATGGATTTCCTGGTACTCAGCCGGTGTGCGAACATCGACTAAATCGATCTTATGCTCCGTTTTTTTGAGTGCAGCGAGTTCTTGGACGGAGATGGAAGGAACTTCAGCCATTTCAGCACCTCTTGGTATCGTTCTGTCGGTAGGTGGCGATATTAAAGGGTGGAAAAAAACCGGGTCGGAAAACGACCCGGTTAAAAACGTCTGGTTCAGGCCGATTCGGAAAGGAATCGACTTTCAATGCAATCCATGATCTTTTGGAGATGTGGTTCAGCAACTTCGTAATAGACCTTTCGGCCTTCACGTTGGCTGTCGAAAAAACCACACCGCTGCATCAGCCTCAGGTGTTCCGAAGCGACATTATCCGGGACTCCCGAATCTTCAGCTAACTCACCAACGGTGTAACGCCCATGAAGCAGCATTTGCACCATCCGCAATCGTACTGGATGTGCAAGGATCTTCAGGCACTCGGCCGCTTGGGCAAACGCCTGGGGATCGCCTTCCGGCTTCGCAGTTGCTTCAGTTGATGAATGATTTACCATAAGATCGCTCTGGTTTTATCATATCGGAATGTCGCGATACGACAAGTAGAATAGTTGGTGATTTTTTCAAATATCGACGCTACTAACTGCCCGATTTCGCAGAAAGTTTGCCGAATTCAAATGGCATCACTCTTAAACCAAATTGTCTGCGTGGAGTTTAAGGCATGAAAGTAGGCGAACGTCGAAAAAGATGTCACAAATTGTACGTCAGCGGTAGATGACGCCCTCTACAGGGTAGCGCACCCGTAGGGGGGAGTCGCGATAGGAACAATTGATCACGCTCGCGACCCCTCGGTGGAGTGGTCTTGCATGGCCGCTGAGCGGGGCGTTTTGAGCCCGGCAGATAGGTACCTTTTGGTTCGGTTCGGTCGGAAAAGTAAGGTATTTGGCAAGTTGCGAGCTGCCGGGATCGGCAGCCAGCATTCTCTCTGCCGCGGCTCCAACACCGGCGGAACGCATTTCTGAGCGTGAGTGATCGATTTCTGCGGTCGAATACTCCGCACAGCGAAGTATTTTCGCCACTGCTGCCAAATCACTACCGCAGCAGCGTCAGCCGGTTTGGCCGGCGATTGGTTTCGACGTGTTTCTATGATTCAATGGTTGCGACGCGTTGCTGAAATCTGCGATCAGTGCCAGCGGGTCACGCAGCGATTGAAACCGCCAGCGTGAGTCCGAAGATTCAATCAAAGCTTGGCGTTTACCGTCGTGTTGGGGGCGGATTTTTTAGCGGTGTTAATATAATAGAGAGGCGGCTCGAGCACTCAGCGAAATCGGATGTACCGAGGGCCCCACTCGCTAGGTTTACAGCAGCGAATATTTTTCTTGTCTTGATGAGTAAATCCATAGAATCTGCGTTGCGATTGGCTGATTCAGGTTCGCTGTACGGCAACACAAACACGGGCGTGGGCGTGGGCGTGGGCGTGGGCGTGGGCGTGGGCGTGGGCGTTACGTTCCTTGGCGATTCTCTGTCTTCGATCCGTGAAGCAGTCAGCGGCGATGAATTGAGCTGTTTGCGAAGGTACCATACGCGGCCGAAAGTGCTCCCAGTTGAAAATTTCGTCACTCAAACAGAAAACGGAGCCGACCAATTTTGCGAGCCTCTGGGGCGACTGCGATCGCAGCAAGCGCAGAGTAGCTTTTTCACAACTTCATTACCTTCAGTCAGCGGCAACGCATCGAGCCACGCGATGAATCGAAACTGGTGTTGAATCCACCGCGACGATGGTGGGGCCGGCAGAGTTGCCGAGCCGAACCGAGTTACCTATTAAAACCAAGCGAAAAAACCAAGCGAATGAAACCAAGTTCAGTCCGGTGCGTTTTGCAAAAAAACTTCGCATCTATCGGTAGCCTGCTCGTCGTGCTGGCGTCAACTGTTTGTGCCCATGGCCAGTCCGCTAACGAAACGCCAGCCACCGAAACGCCAGCCACCGAAACGCCAGCCAGCGAAATGCCA
>JARGNK010000007.1:68019-98280 GCA_029213145.1 Rubripirellula sp.
CGAAACGCCAGCCACCGAAACGCCAGCCACCGAAACGCCAGCCAGCGAAATGCCAGCCAGGCGGTTGGCGGCGGCTGAGCGACTGTTTACCCTCCGCGTCCTGCCGCTACTGCGTGAGAAGTGTTTTGGGTGTCATGGTGGAGATCCTGATGATTTGCGTGGTGATTACGATTTGCTGACGCGAGAGAGCATGTTGCGTGGTGGTGAATCGGAGGAGCCATCGTTGGTTCCGGGCCAGCCGGATAAAAGCTCGCTTTACTTGGCTGTCCTTTGGGACGGTTTGGAAATGCCGCCCAAGGAGAACGACCGTCTGGACGAGCGACAGACGGGTTGGATTCGTCAATGGATCGAAGCGGGAGCGCCGTGGCCGGATGAGAAGCGACAGCAGCAGATTCAGCGAGCCGAATGGGCTGTGCCTGAGAATGAAGATGGAGTGATCGTTGCGACGAGCGCTGGAGCATCCGATGATTGGACTTATCGACGTTACTCTCCGGAGGATTTGTGGGCGTTTCGCCCCGTCGAAGAACCAGCGGTCCCGGAGATCGCGGACCATCCCGTTGATGCATTTGTCAAGCAACGATTAGATCAAGTTGGGCTTGCGGCTGCAGGTCAAGCGGATCCCCGCAGCTTGATACGCCGTGCGACTTACGATTTGACCGGCCTGCCACCGACGCCAAGGGAGGTTACAGAGTTTCGTCGCGCCTTTGAGCAAGATCGAGAGGCGGCATGGGAATCGCTGCTTCAGCGTTTACTTGAAAGTCCGCATTATGGCGAACGTTGGGCGCAGCATTGGTTGGATGTTGTCCGGTATGCCGATACTGCCGGTTTTTCAAACGACTATGAGCTCTCCAATTTATGGCGTTACCGCGACTACGTGATTCGGTCATTCAATCAAGACAAACCGTTTAACGAATTTGCAATCGAGCAAATCGCCGGTGATGAGTGGCGTCCCGACGATCCCGAGGCGAGGATTGCCACCGGTTTGTTGCGGCTGGGGCCGTGGGGTACGGCGATGATCCCGAAAGAAGAGGCTCGTCAGATGTACTTGGACGACTTGGTGCACAATGTTGGCCAAGCGTTTCTGTCGATGCCGATGCGATGTTGTAAGTGTCACGATCACAAGTTCGATCCGATTCCCACTCGGGATTACTACCAGCTTTACGCTGCCTTGGCGACCACGCAGCCTGCGGAGATCGATTGTAAGTTCTTGCCTGAGGAAAACCGTGCCCAGTTCGCTGACAGTCGAGAGCGTGCCGAAGAGTTGTTGGAGTACGCCAAGGCGAAGTTAAAAGAGGTTAATGACAAGCAGGAAGCGGCGGCATTAGCGTGGTACGAGGCAAGGGATCTTCCCTATAAGAACGAAAAGCAGCGGCGTAATGATCCCGAAGATTCAAAGCCCCCTCGGCATGTTGGGCTGACACCGGAAGAAAAAGGGCGCAAAAAAGTCCGTGAGCAGGATGTCTGGATTTGGGAACGCCGGCTGAATCGGTATAAGCCGATGGTCCAATCGGTCTACAGTGGTCAGCTGCCAAAGTTCCTGAATTCTCGCAACCTGCGGATGCCCGAGATTGACGAGCAGTGGCGGCCGGAAACATTCATTCTCGTCGGTGGTGCGTTGCAAGCGAAAGGTGATCCGGTCCAGCCCGGTGTGTTAAGTGCCACAGGGGTTTCTGCGTCACCTAGCGAGCAGACTTATCTGATCACCGATGGTCTGCGTGGTCGCAGATTAGCTTTAGCAAAGTGGATCACAGATGATGCAAACCCGTTGACAGCACGCTCGATCGTTAACCGTGTTTGGCAATACCATTTCAAGGTGGGGCTGGTCAAAACCGCAAACAATTTTGGCGTCAAAGGGAGCAAGCCGACTCACCCAGAGCTCTTGGATTGGTTGACAGCCGATTTCATCCAGAACGGTTGGAAACTAAAACGCTTGCATCACTTGATTATGTCGAGCGAGACCTATCAGCGTTCCAGCCAAGCGATTGATGCCGAGAAACAAGCGACCGTTGATCCAAACAACGATTGGCTCGCGTCGTTCCGTCCTCGGCGACTCACTGCAGAGGAGCTGCGTGACACAACGCTGGCAGTCAGTGGTGAGTTAAATCGCGAGCGGGGTGGCTTGCCGGCCATGCCGGAAATCAACATTGAGGTTGCACTGCAGCCCCGCATGATTCAGTTTTCGATCGCGCCGGCCTACCAACCCTCGCCGACACCGCAGCGTCGGAATCGGCGGACCATCTATACCTACCGTGTTCGGGGCCAGGCAAACCCGATGCTTGAGGTCATGAATCTACCGAACCCGAACGAATCTTGCGAACTGCGAGAGTCTGCCGCGGTGACCCCTCAGGCGTTCACGCTGATGAATAGCGAGGCGATGACCGACCGCTCGATCGCATTTGCGTCCCGTGTGCAACGTGAGCGTCCCGGAGATACCCAGGCTTGGATCAAGCGTGCAGTCCATTTGGCCTACGGGCGACCAGCGACCAAAGTCGAACAAAATCAACTGCATGCCTATCTAAAGTCAATGCAGGCCTACCATGCCGAACATGACCCGAAGCCGCGTGCATATCCCACTGAAATTACTCGTTCATTGGTTGAGGAGTTTACAGGCGAGCCATTCGAGTTTGTCGAGAAATTGAATGTCTATGAAGACTATGTGCCAGACCCCAAGCCTTGGGCAGTCGATGCCGATCAGCGTGCGCTCGCCGATGTCTGTTTGTTGTTGCTCAATTCAAATGAGTTTATTTATCTGTACTGATCAAGCTTTAGGTTGGAGTCAAACTCTGTCGTCGTGCGAGTTGCGGTTGTCGTTGCAGTACGACATTGAATCTACCTGAATCGAAGCATCGAGATTGAACCAAGCCAAGCCGAACAAAGTGAAGATCGGTTCCCAGCAACAAAAAGCGATTGGGTCCGGTTGAAGTAAAATTGCAAGTGGGTTCCAAACGCAAGAAGTAAGCGGCGTAGCGATCCTCTGGGAGTAAGTGAAAGATGAGTATTCGAAGACGTGAATTCCTGTACGGACTTGGTTCCTCACTCGGTGCGTTGGCGTTGACGGATTTGCAGGCGATGGAGAGCGGTAAAAAGAACCCGCTTGCCCCGAAGCCACCGATGGTTCCCGCCAAGGCCAAAGCGGTCATCATGTTGTTCATGGAGGGTGGGCCATCTCAAGCTGATACCTTTGACCCGAAGCCAGATCTGAATGCCTTGCATTTGAAAGAGTCGACACGAACCAAGGGATTGGCGACTGGCAAACGCTTCTATGTCGGCAGTCCTTTCAAATCCCGCCAGGTCGGCAACCATGGCATCGATATGTCCGAACCATGGCAGTTTTTGGCGGATCCGGAGGTCGCCGATGAACTGTGCGTCTATCGGGGCTGCCAAGCTGAATCGTTGAACCATCCCGAAGCACTTCTTCAGTTGAATACCGGCAGTCGCTTGGGCGGTGACCCTGGGCTGGGGTCCTGGGTTACCTATGGACTTGGGAGTGAGAATCAAAACTTGCCCGGCTACGTCGTGATGACTGAGTTGGCGTTGCCCCAAGCAGGGCCTGCGAATTGGTCCAATGGTTTTTTACCGGCTCATTTCCAAGGGACACGATTGCGGAGTGTCGGGTCTCCGATTCTTGATCTGAAGCCGCCGGCGTTCAAAACCCGACAGCATCAGCGGCAAGCGTTGGATCAGTTGGCGAAGTTGAATGCAAAACATGCTGAAATGCACCCAGAGCACGCCGAGTTGGCGTCGCGTATGGAATCTTATGAACTAGCGTTCCGAATGCAGATGGAAGTGCCAGGGATTGTTGATATCGATTCAGAGCCCCAGACTCTGCAGGATGCTTATGGTTTGAATCGTAAGGAAACCGCCTCGTTCGGTCGCCAATGTTTGATGGCGCGGCGGTTGGTCGAAAAAGGCGTGCGGTTCGTCCAGATTTTCTCCGGTGGTTGGGATAGTCACGATTACCTTGAACGCGGCCATTCATCAAGAATCGCGAGCGTGGATCAGCCGATCGCGGCGTTGATCAAGGACTTGAAGTCGCGTGGTTTGCTAGATAGCACGCTCGTCGTGTGGACCGGGGAATTCGGTCGCATGCCCGATAATAACTATCGTGGTGGTGTGACCGCGTTGGGAAGAGGGCACAACGCGGATGCGATGAACATGTGGTTTGCTGGTGGCGGTACCAAGCCGGGAATCGTTGGGGCCACCGATGAAATCGCCGCGGAAGCGGTTGAGGTAGTTCATCCGATTCGAGACGTGCATGTGACAATGCTGAAACTGCTCGGTTTGGATGATAACAAACTTACCTATCTCCATGGCGGGCGTTTCAAACAGCTATCTCAGTTTGGCGGCGAAGTCATTCAGGAATTAATCGCTTAACCTTCGCCGGGCACACCTCAAGTTTCGTCCGTTGGTTTGACCCAGATGTTTCGATATCGCACTGGGTTGCCGTGGTCTTGCAGGTAGATCGGTCCCTTGCTGGGATTTTCTTTCACCGGAGCGGCAGTCGTGGTGCGTGGTAGTTCGACATCTTTATGCACGAGTACCCCATTGAGTTTGACCGTCAATTTTGCATTGCTTGTTTTCTTGCCGTCGTCATCGTAGCGGGCTGCAGTAAAATCGACATCGTACGTTTGCCACGCCAGGGGTGGCAGGCACATGTTCAGGTCAGGATCTCGGATCGAATAGATGCCGCCCGTTTCGTTTTGTTTTCCCTTCAATCCAAACGAATCTAGCATCTGGGTTTCGTAACGACCCTGGTGATAAAGACCGCTGTTGCCGCGACCTTGTCCGCGTGCCTTGGGCATGTAGGGTAGGCGGAATTCCAGGTGCATCGAATAGTCACCGAAGGTATCGCTGCTGGTGCAGCCCTGGATCAACAACCCATCGTCGGACATTCGCGTGCCAGGCTTCCAATGGGCATCTAGTGTTGGCTGTGTTCCATCGAACAGTACGACGGCTCCCGAGGGTGGTTTTGCGCCCAGCGTTGGGCTGCGTCTCTCAACACGTCTATTAAGATCGATTTTTTCCTTCAACGCGGCGGCATCTAGGTCGACACGTTCGATCGCTTCTCCGTTCCAGCCGTCACCAGGCAATCCACCAGGATAAAAGACCGCTTGGAAATTTCCGTCACCCATCGCAATCACTTGGATGCCACGCGATTCCTCCTTGTATTCACCTTGTAACGCAAAATCAGGATCCTTCTTTGCTTCCGCAGGTGACACGTACACCTGTGCTTGTGTGGCAGCAGAGAATCCAACCAGAACGGACAGAAGAACGAGGTTTCGCAGCATCAGAACACCATGGAATACGGAACTTTGGAAGGAAAGATTATAACCAGAATGGTTCGTCCGGTGGTGTGGTTCGCCGCGCGGGTGTCTTGCTTCGGGTACTGGGCAGGACGTTTTGAGCGAGAGTTTTCGTCCCTTGAATCGTAGATTGGCATTGGCCGTCGTTACCACCGTTCCCGCCAGTCTGGTCAGCCTGCCAGTCTGGTCAGTCTGGTTGGCCTGTCAGTCTGGAGTTTCGATCAATGAGGCAAAGGGATCACTCGTCCCGCAGGCACTGTCCACTCTCTATACTGGTTGCTTCGAAATTCCCGCGAGGCAAGAAGCAACGATGAACGAGATTGATCCGTCGTCCAAACCACGACGTTATGGAGTCAAGGCGAGCAATCGCCGCGAAGCGATCAGTAAGCTGGTGGCGAAGTATCCGTTGATTAAGGAGCTGTACGATGACGGTCCTAATCGAGACGGCAAGGGTGGTTGGGTCAACGCGATTAAAGATCAGCGCGAGGCCGTCTATCGCGTTCTTTTCTACGTCGACCGCTTGCCAATGGCCGATGAGTACAGCGATTCCGAACCTTATGAGGTTTTGTACGGATCGGTTGCCGACTCTGACGTCCCCAATTTTCCTCGTGTGTTGTACACAACGACCGGGGGGGTGAATCTTGACCCTGCTGATATCCCCGCTGAATCTTTTTCCGTTGCGGTGAAGACCAATTCGCTCGAGATTGTTCCCGTTACCTTTGGGCGGGATGTGCGAACTGACGCCTTGGTCGAGAGTGGCTACGCCTACATCTGTTTGTACGACGCCGAGATGGACGCGCTGCGGATTTTGGATCTCAAGTTGTTCACCGAGGTCTACATGATCAAAGAACGACAAGAGGTTCAGGTACGCACCGAAGAGGAGATCGTGGTTGGTGATGCAACCTTTGTCCGGCCATTCTTTCTAAAATATCGATTGAAAAAGTCATCTGAATTATTAGATGACGCGAAGGATGCCGCAGCCAAAATGCTGGATGAGGATTGAAAAGAATTGAGGATGGAAAGGGAGCAGGCGGTTTGTGGCGAAACCTGGGGCGAAATCTCTCAATCAGCAAATTGCAATTACGGATTAGTATTACGTGGATGCCTCGCGGTGGAATCCGATGGAACCATCGCCGTGATCAACGTCAGGATTGTTTCATGAAGTCGATGTTCCTAATGGTCCCACTCCGCTGGCTGCATCTTCTGCTGGCTCATCTGCTGTTAACACTGTCCTGTGCGGCTGCCAATCCGGGTGAAGCATACTGGGGTAACTGGGCGATGGTGATGCCAGATGGATCGGCCGGTTGGCTGACACTTTCAGCAGTGGAGGGGAAGCCTCAAGGAGAGTTGTGGACCGTTGGGGCTGCGAAAAAATTGATGGACGTCGGATTCGAGGCTGATCAACTGGTTTTCCAACGCCGGTGTCGCGTGGGAAAGCCTGATTATCAGGGTGGGCCACGCACTGGATCGCGGATTGCCTGTCGGCATGTTGCCACGGTTCATGGTGACACGATCAAAATCGTGATGAGTTGGCCCCGAACGGGTGGCGAGCGGGAATCCGGTGGTGAGAGGGAGCAAGTCATCTTTGAAGGGAAGCGACTGCCGCCGCTTCCTGTTCGACCCGACCTCGGCAAGGTTCAGTTTGGTGACCCGATTGAGCTCTTTAATGGTCGAAATTTGGATGGCTGGCGACTGACCAATGAGAGTCAAGTCAATGGTTGGAAAGCAATCGATGGGGTGCTTTCCAACACGACTCCGAAACTAGATTTTCAACCCTATTCACGGTACGGCAACCTTCGCACCGACCGAGAATTCACCGATTTTAATTTGAAGCTCGAGTTCAACGTGCCACCGGGCGGTAACAGTGGTGTTTATCTGCGCGGTATGTATGAAGCTCAGGTGGTTGATCGTGATAGTCGCATGCAAGGGATCCAGGGGGTCGGCGCGATTTTTGGACGAATCCCACCCAGTCAAAATGCGGGCAAGCCGGGCGGTCAATGGCAGCAGTACGACATCACGTTGGTCGATCGTCATGTGACTGTGATTTTGAATGGCAAGTGTGTGGTGGACAATCAGCCGCTTGTTGGTTGCACCAACGGCGCGTTGTTCGCGGATGAAACAATCCCCGGACCGCTCTATCTACAAGGCGACCACACTGCGGTGAAGTATCGAAACATTGTGCTGCGACCGGTGGTGAACCAATGAGCTTGAGCGGGGATGCGTGCAGCGGCCGACCGCGACGCAGTGATGGGTTCACTTGGTCACGAAAGCTTTGGCTTAGCACCTTTGTGCTGTTCTGGTCGTTGCCGGCGTTTTTATCGCATGCAGATTCGCCCAATATTCTGTATGTGGTTGCCGATGACCTTGGCTACAGCGATCTCGGTTGTTTCGGCGGCGAGCTTGAAACACCTGTTCTTGATGCTTTGGCCGCCGGCGGTATCCGGCTCACCCAGTTTTACAACGCTGGCCGCTGTTGCCCTTCGCGAGCTGCGATCTTGACTGGTCAGTATCCGCATCGTGTCGGTCTTGGGCACATGACCACCAATGACTTGGGGTATCCTGGCTTTCGGGGTGCGGTTTCTGATGACGCACAAACCATTGCCCAGGCTTTAAGTGCAGTGAACTACCGCGGCTTTATCGCGGGCAAATGGCATCTCGGGACGGCTGATCCTACCAAGCATGGGTTTGAGGAGTTTTATGGAACGTTGGTGAGTGCCAAGCGTTTCTTTGATCCAGATCACTTGATCCGCTTGCCTGCTGATCGCGAGCCCCGGCAATATCCAGCTGAAACTTTTTATGCGACTGACGCGGTGACCGATCACGCGATCGACTTTGTGCGTCTGGCCGCTCAGACTCCTGATCGCCCATGGTTCTTGTACCTTGCGTACAACGCGCCGCACTTTCCGCTGCACGCGCCACGGGACGAAATTGCCAAGTATGCCGATCGTTACCATCAAGGCTGGGATCGTCTGCGTGAACAGCGGCTTGATCGCATGAAACAGTTGGGGATTGTGCCTGCGACGACCGAGCTCAGTCCACGCTCTGCATGGCGGAACTACGGCGAAACCAAAACGGGCGTCAATCCAGCGTGGGCTACTTTGTCCAAGGACCGGCAGGTTGATCTCGCGCGCCGGATGGCGATTTACGCCGGAATGGTCGACCGTATGGATCAGCAGCTTGGAAGATTGTTCGAGGCATTGCGAGAACAGCGCCAATGGGAAAACACCTTGATCGTGTTTACCTCGGATAACGGGGCTTGCTTCGAATGGGATCCCCTGGGGTTTGACGGTCGCTCAAGCAACCAGAATGTTTTGCACCGCGGCGAGCAAATCGATCAGATGGGTGGCCCCGGAACCTTTCACAGTGTGGGTTCAGGCTGGGCCAATGCATCGAACACACCTTGGCGACTCTACAAACATTTCAATCATGAAGGGGGCATTGCTTCCCCGGGAATCGTGCATTGGCCAGCGAAACTGCATCGACTGGCTGGGACGATTCACCACCATCCCGCACACGTCATTGATCTCTTTCCCACTGCACTGGCCGTTACGGGTGCAGCTTATTCGGGAAAGATCCCTTTGCCAGGCGTTGACTTGATCTCCCAACTGGTCGATCGGCCTCGCGAGTCGGGGACGATTTTTGAAGATCGTTTTTTGTTCTTTGAGCATCAGGGCAACCGCGCCGTGCGGCACGGGAAGTGGAAGCTTGTTGCTTTGGATGATCAGCCTTGGGAGCTTTACGATTTTTCTGTCGATCGTATTGAATCAAACGATCTGTCGGAGTCCAGGCCAGAGGTCGTTCGTTCGCTAAGCAACGCTTGGGATAAATGGGCGGCTGAGAACCAAGTCACTCCCCTGCCCCGCGACCTTCGTGTGCCCTATCTGAAACCTGATCTGTGATAGCTGCGTGGAATTTGCCTGCCGGCTTGCAAAGCAGCGATTTACCCGTTCGTCACATTTTCTCACCGTCGACTCTTCCTTGCATCGTAGGCGAAGCAAACCGAATCGAATGAGCTTTGTGAATGGGACAAACGGTAACCTGCTGATCACTGGGAATTAAAAAGCCTCGGGGATAAAAACCATGCAGGATCGTCGTTCTGCGGCGCAATTCATCAGGTCATTCCCGCGATTGATTCGGTTTCCTTCCTGAATCCGGAACAAATTGTGGTTCGATCGGTGGGCCGTGAGTGGCCTCGCTCGGTTACACTCTTCCACTTGATCGTGTTTCGAAGCTGGTCGTTTTGCTGTTGATTGTCTCGGCAAGACGGAATCAATCAGTAAAAAATGGATCGCAGGCGTTGCCACGCTATTGAAATTCGGCGGCATGTTGAGAATGCTTTGGCAACCCTTCAGTGGCCTTTGCATGCGTACGATGTTTCCTCCCACCTTTCTTCCTCTCGTGAGTCTTCATGCCCCGTTCGGTTGATCGTTCCCTGGACATGCCCTTCACGGTGCCATTCATGCACCGGTTGCGTGTGACCGACGATGTTTGTGGTGCCGACGTGGAGGTGCTGGTTGAATTGCTGGAATCGGGGGATTCAGGACCCGCGAAGGTATTGCTGGTTGCCGAGACGGCTCTGGAAGCGAGTTCACTACGCTTGGCGGATTGCCTTCATCGTGACGGTTCCGTCGAGCTGATCGGGCAGCCGCTCCTGGTGCCAGGCGGTGAGGAGGTCAAAAACACATCGGAGGTGGTTGAGCAGTTGCTCGCTGAGATCAATCAGTCGAACCTCGATCGTCGCAGCTACATCGTCGCCATCGGCGGTGGTGCGATGCTCGATGCAGTCGGCTACGCCGCCGCGATTGCCCATCGCGGAATCCGGTTGATTCGCTTGCCGAGTACGACGCTGGCTCAGGCTGATTCAGGGGTGGGGGTTAAAAATGCGATCAACCAGTTTGGGAAGAAGAATTGGGTGGGGACGTTTGCGGTGCCGTGGGGAGTTATCAACGATGCCAAATTGCTCGGCACGCTCTCGGATCGCGATTTTTACAGTGGATTCAGCGAGGCGGTGAAGGTTGCGTTGTTAAAGGACGAGGCCGATTTTCAGTGGCTTTGTCAGAGTGCAACGCGGATCCGGCAGCGTGATCCCAGCGTCGTCGGCGAAGCTATTTCGCTCTCTTGCCAATGGCATTTACGGCATATCACGCAAGGTGGCGATCCGTTTGAGATGCTTGAGGCACGACCGCTTGATTTCGGGCATTGGTCGGCTCACCGCTTAGAGCCGCTAAGCGAGTATGAGATTCGGCACGGCGAAGCGGTTGGGATCGGAGTCTTGATTGACTGTATTTATTCGAGCTTGAAGTTCGGGCTCGATCCAACCGTCGTTGAACAGGTCCGGGATTGCCTGGGCAACCTCGGGTTGCCGTTGTGGCATGATTCGCTTCAGCCATTGGACCGCTTGATGGTCGGACTGGAGGAGTTTCGGCAGCACCTTGGCGGCCGCTTGACGATCACGATGCTGCAAGGCGTCGGCGACCCGATCGATATTCACGAAATCGATGAAGCAGCGATGAGGGAAGCAATCGGCCAGTTGAAGCCGTAGTCGTTTCGTCTCGAGCGGCTTGTGTTGGGCGTTCGCTGCGGCGGATTCAATATTGTGCCGGTTTGCCCGAACGTGTTTGCCAGAACGCTGTTTGACGTTTACTCGGCGGCCACGTTCACAAAGACCTTCAACGCATCTTTCACTTCGACGAGCAGTCGCATCATTTCCTGGTAGTTGTCGAGTCCGTCGACTGGATGAGTCAGGATCTTCTCGAGCACGCCTGGGTACATCATTTCGCCAAGTGCGAGATCGCGAATGCCCATTTCAAAGTGAGTGCGGTTTGCATTCACACTGCCCAGCAACAGTTTGTTCCCCAGCACCCAGTTCAAGTTAATACTGTCAGCAGGAACTTCGACGCGATCATCGCCTCCGGTGATTCCGGTCCAGACGACGACTCCGTTGTGACCTAGGTGTTGCATCGATTCAAACGCCAGTCGACTGCTGCCGGTTGCATCGACAATCAGGTCTGGTTTTCCCGTTTCCTTCACCAAGTCGTCCATCGACTTCTCTTGGGTGCTAACATAATTTGCTTCGATACCGGCGGCGATTTCCGCTTTCAGGTTCGGAGCTTGTCCACGAGCGAGCGTGTAAACCTCCAGCCCACGCAGTTTCAATACCAGGGTGGTCAGCAGGCCGATCTGTCCGGCACCAAGTACATACGCGGTTTTAGGCCGCCAGACTTTCATTCGCTGCTGGGCTTCGTAAGCTTGCGAGACTGCCTTCGCCGCGCAGCTCATCGGTTCCATCAGGACGTGCAGGTGCTTCAGGCCCTCTGGCACGCGGACGATGTACTCTTCTTCTTCCACGATGTACTCAGTCATGTACCCGTGTCGAAGGTTGATCCCGCGCTCGTAATAAACCTCTTCACTGGTCATGTCGTTGTGACCGATCAGGTCATAGATTGATCCGCCCGGACGGCGGACCGTCGCTGTGACGTAATCGCCAGGTTTGACCCGTTTGCAGTTTTCGCCAACTGCTTCCACGACTCCGAATGATTCGTGGCCAATCACCAAAAAATCGTCGCCGTCCGGAGCGTTGCCGTAGAGGGCGTCATTGATTTCTCGGTCGGTTGCATCGACGCCCACCTTCAACACACGCACCAAAACCCCCATGCCGTCCGGGATCTGTTCCAAGGTTGGCTTCGCGATTTCCTCCATGTGGACGCTATTGGGAGTCCCCGGGGTGACGGCAACGGCTTTCATGATTCTCAGCAAAATCGGGAGGGAATAAGTACGAAATTCTTCGACGGATCGTAGCAAGATGGTTGTGAATGCGTGAGTGGGGCCGGTTGAATTTCTGCGGCGGTTGCCCCTCGATTTTGCCTTGCCACACTGCTCGGAAGTTTTACCCGTCTTTTTTCTTTCAGACGATTTATTTTTAACAACACTGGTTGTCAAAAATGGGCAAGGCGGCAATCATGGGGTTAGTCGTAGCCGCGAAGCTTTCCGTTTTCCCGCTTTTTCAGTTCCGATGAGCCGATTGATACCCCCCAGTGATCACCTGCGGCCGGTTGACCGCGAATTACTCGTTGCGATGCGCAGCGGCGATTCGATGTCGATTGGGCAGTTGATCGAGCCGCTGGGTGTCACGGCGACAGCGGTTCGGCAGCGGATTGATCGGCTGCTTGAAATGGGTCTGATTCAGCGAGAGAAGGTCGTTTCGGGGCGCGGGCGACCGACCTATAGCTACCAATTGACGGTCGACGGGCATCGCCGGTTAGGGGCGAGTCCAGTCGATCTGGCAGATGCTTTGTGGCGTGAGATGTTGGCGATCGAAGACGCGGAATTGCGACAGCAATTGCTTGATTCGGTGGCCGCTCGATTGGGGAGGCAATATGCCGCGGTGGTACGGGACAGTGTCCAGGAGAACGATACGTTCGAATCGAGAATGCACCGTTTATCCGAGATGTTCACTGCCCAGCGGATGGAGACTGAGGTCACTCATCAAGGAGAGTTGCCAGTGTTGGATATTGGATCATGTCCATATCCATCGCTGACCGACAACTCGGATGAACGTGCGATGTGTCGGCTCGAAGAGCAGATGATCTCCGAAGCACTTGGCCAACCGGTCCACCTCAGTAGCTGTCGGCTCGATGGAGATTCCTGTTGCCAGTTCAGTGCGATCGAGAGCAATGAGACGCCGGCGAGTTAGTTCGCCCATGATGAAACAATACACCGTTTGAAATCTTTTATCTCACTTGACGAGAATACGATAGCGACGATGACACATACATTGAAAATTGAAGACCTGCACGTTGCGGTTGGTGATAAGCCAATTTTGCGAGGCGTGAATTTGACGATCCATCACGGCGAGACGCATGCACTGATGGGGCCAAATGGGAGCGGCAAGAGTACGCTCGGCATGGCCATCATGGGGCACCCCGGGTACGAAGTGACCGGTGGTAGTATCACGCTAGACGGTGAAGATGTGCTGGCGATGGGTCCCGACGAACGAGCGCGTCATGGAATTTTCATGGCCTTCCAACGTCCGATGGCGATTCCGGGAGTCAAGTTGGCGGACTTTCTTCGGCATGCGACGACCAATGTTCGTCGGCCCGAACGCAAAGAAGGTGAAGAGCTGATTCCCATGCGAGAGTTTCGCAAGGAGTTGAAAGACAACATGGCCCATCTGAGGATGGATGTTGAATTTGCTCGTCGATATGTCAATGACGGGTTCTCCGGTGGCGAGATGAAGCGGGCAGAAATTTTGCAGCTGGCGATGTTGCAACCGAAGTTCGCGGTGCTTGACGAGACCGACAGCGGGTTGGACGCGGATGCGGTTCGGTTGGCCAGTGAATCGATTGCTGACATCGGGCACCAGAAAATGGGACTGTTGATCATCACTCACCACGACAAATTGCTTGAGCACAATCCGCCCGAATTCACGCATGTGATGCTCGGCGGAAAAATTGTTGAAACAGGCGGCAAAGAATTGGCAGAGGAACTGCACCGGCAGGGATATGACCGAGTTCGGAAGTCGCATCCGCAAGCCGACGCGGTCAATCAGGAAATGCTCGCCGAGGAAGCGACTGTTTAAGCGGCAGTTGATTGAATCGAACCAAAGCCAAACACACTTTTAAGCACCACTGGGAACGACATGGCCACCGACGTTACGCAATCCGAAGACATCGGCGAAATCAATAAGTACAACTTTCGCACCGAGACGAAGGGGGTCTTCAAGGCGAAAAAAGGTCTCAACCGAGACGTGGTTAATCAGATCTCGGACATTAAGAACGAACCCGATTGGATGCGGAAATTCCGATTGGATTCACTGGAAATGTTCGAGGCGCGGCCGATGCCCGAGTGGGGCGGCAGCATCGATATCGATTTCCAAGATATCTTCTATTATCTCAAGCCAACCGACCAGCAAGGCAAGTCTTGGGATGATGTGCCGCAAGAGATCAAAGATACCTTTGACAAACTTGGGATCCCCGAAGCGGAAAAGAAATTTCTCGCCGGTGTGAAAGCGCAGTTTGAAAGTGAGGTCGTTTACGGATCGCTCGAGGAAGATCTCGCCAAACAAGGCGTAATTTTTACGGACACCGATACGGCAGTTCGTGAGCATCCCGAACTGTTGCGTGAGTACTTCGGAAAAATCATCCCGCCAAACGATAACAAGTTTGCAGCGTTGAATAGTGCCGTGTGGTCGGGTGGTTCGTTTATCTACGTGCCAAAGGGTGTCCACATTGATTTCCCGCTGCAGGCTTACTTCCGAATCAACGCGGAGAGCATGGGGCAATTTGAGCGAACATTGATCATCGTCGACGAAGGGGCTAGCGTCCATTACGTCGAGGGATGTACCGCTCCCATGTACAGCACGGAGAGTCTGCACAGTGCGGTCGTTGAAGTCGTCGTCAAGCGTAACGCTCGTTGCCGATATACCACCATCCAAAACTGGGCAAACAACATCTACAACCTCGTTACCAAGCGGGCTTATGCCTACGGTGACGCCACAATGGAATGGGTTGACGGCAACTTGGGCAGCAAGTTGACGATGAAATATCCGGCCGTTCATATGATGGAACCGGGCGCCCGCGGTGAGATTCTTTCGATCGCGTTCTCGAGCGCAGGTCAGCACCAAGATGCTGGTGCGAAGCTTGTGCACGCCGCGCCGAATACAACTGGTCAGATCATTAGCAAGAGTATCAGTAAAAACGGTGGCCGCAGCAGCTATCGCGGTCTGGTTCGCGTCGAACCGGGCGCGCACAACAGTAAGAACAACGTTGTTTGCGATGCTTTGATTCTTGATCCTCAGAGTCGTAGCGACACCTACCCTTACATTGAAATCGCTGAACAAGATGTTCAGATCGGTCACGAGGCGAGCGTCTCGCGAATCGGTGAAGAGCAAATGTTCTACCTGCTTAGCCGCGGACTGACCGAACAGGAAGCGAGCACGATGATCGTGAACGGGTTCATCGAGCCACTCGTCAAAGAATTGCCGATGGAATACGCCATCGAAATGAACCGACTGATCCAATTGCAGATGGAAGGCAGTGTTGGGTAATGCACTGGGGGCGGCACGCGGGTCTTTCCAGACCCAGCGGTTTGTGGCCCGGCATCTCCTGATTCAGATCTGGCAACTCGCAATCGACAACTTACAACTCCTAGCTCACCATGCCCCAAACATCCCTTTCCACTTTCGACTCCGCTGGGTTCGAGTCGTTCGTTGCATCACGACCGCAACCCGATTGGTTGTTGGCGTTGCGTCGCGAAGCATGGCAGCATGCCGAAACGATGCAGTGGCCTGAACGGCGACACGAAGAGTGGATCCGAACCGATATTCGGACATTCCAGATTCAAAAGTATCCGGCCCCGGTTGAAACCGATGCGACCTCCGCGGTCGACGTTTTGGCCAAAATGGAATCGATACACCAGCTCCGTGATGGCGTCGATTTGGCCGGCTCGATCGAAACGTTCGATAGCCATTTGGTCAATGAGTCAATCGACGAAAGTTTGGTAGCGAAGGGGGTTGTTTTTGGAAGCCTGGAGCGAATCGCGGCTGAGCATCCCGATTTGGTTCGCGAGTACCTGTATACCGCGTTCGATCCTGATTACGACAAATTTGCCGCATTGCATGCGGCGTTCTGGTCGGGTGGGCAATTTTTGTACGTTCCTCGCGGAGTTGTTATCGACCGACCTTTGCACATCGGTTCGGTGATGAGTGATGGTGGTTCCGATACCTCACACACGCTGATTGTGCTGGATGAGGGTGCCGAGGCGACGGTATTGCACGAATGCAATAGCGTGACCACTGATGCCAAAGGGGTGCATCTTGGTGCGATTGAGGTGATCCAGAAGCCAGGCTCTCACCTGCGTTATGTCAACTTGCAAGAGTGGGGGCACAAGTCCTTTAACTTCGGCCATCAGCGGGCGACGATCGGTCGTGATTCAACGTTGCAGTGGACCATTGCTGCAATGGGATCAATGTTGACGAAGGTGAACCAGACGGTTGAACTAACCGGCGCGGGTGCGAACAGCCAGGTCAACGGAGTGATGTTTACCGAAGGGCGGCAGCATCTCGCTTACCACACGCAGCAGCATCATCGGGCCGTCAATTGCCACAGCGATTTTCTGTACAAGGCTGCCCAGCAAGATCAGAGCAGAACCGTTTGGCGTGGCATGATCAAGGTGGACGAAGAAGCCCAGAAGACCGATGGTTATCAGCGAAATGACAACTTGGTACTGTCGGCCTCGGCACGGGCGGATTCGATTCCAGGGTTGGAGATTGAGGCAGATGACGTTCGCTGTACACATGGCAGCACGACCGCAAAGGTTGATGAAGAGCAGATTTTTTACGCACGATGCCGCGGCTTCACTCGAAAGGAAGCAACGCGGATGATTGTCAGTGGCTTCTTCCAACAAATTTTTGACCGGATCACGATCGATTCGGTGCGTGAAGCCTTGGGAGCAGCGATTGCCCGCCAAGTCCGCGAATACGAATAAACCACTGATCAACTACGGAGTTTTCCCATGGCATTAGCCGAAGATAGCGTTCGCGAAGCCCTCAAGCAGGTGATCGATCCCGAGTTGTTCGTCAATATTGTCGACCTCGGATTGATTTATGTCGTCGAGGTAGGCGACGAAAAAGAGGATGGTCGACACGATGTGAAAATCGAAATGACCATGACCAGTCCGATGTGCCCTGCGGGCCCTCAACTGGTGGCTGGGACGAAGTCTGCCGCCGAAGGTTTGGAAGAGGTTGATGAGTGTGAGGTGAAGGTCGTAATGGAACCTGCTTGGTCGCCTGAAAAAATGACCGATGAAGCACGTGACCACCTGGGGATTTTTTAAACGCTCCCAAATCAGTTATCTTAAGCGGACGACGTTGGGATATTCCCGGATTGGCGAAGTCCCGGATTGGCGAAGTCCCGGATTGGCGAAGTCCCGGATTGGCGAAGTGTTTTGCAGGCAGGTCGGCTCGAAAGGTTCTAGTCATGCGAATCATGGTCGGTGAGTTTGTCTGTGGAGGCGGACTGGCTCAGCAGCAAATTCAAGAGATCCCAACGAGCTTGCGACTCGAAGGGGCTGCGATGCTGGGAGCGGTTGCAACCGATTTGTCCGCATTCGCCGAGGTGGTCGTGCCGCTCGACCCGAGGTTTAGCGATGTCGCCCCGGAATCGGCTCACGTCGTTAGCGTTGACCCTCAAGAAACGTTGTGGGGTAACTGGATCAAAGCCGCCGAGGATTGTGATGCCGCGGTTGTGATTGCCCCGGAGAGCGATGGGATGTTGGCCAAAGGGGTGGCGATGTTGCGGGCGGGGGGAGTCAATGTCATCGCTGGCAGTGGCGGGTTTTTGCGGGTCGCGAGTGATAAGGAACTGACCGCAAAGCGTTTGTTAGCTGCTGGCGTGGCGCATCCGCCATTTATGACTTTGGCAGAGCGAAAGAACGAAGCAGATCTGGAAGGCTATGATCGTTACGTGGTGAAACCGCGAGACGGATGCGGGACGCAAGAAATTCAAACCTTTGACTCGCTTGCAGAGGCTCGTGCCTGCCTGGAATCGAATCTGATCCTGCAAGCGTGGGTCGTCGGTCGCCCAATCTCGGTAGCGATGTTGGCTACGGCAAGCGATCAGATCTTTCTGCCAGCAGTTGCGCAGGTCTTAACCGATGGCACGTGTGATTATGCCGGTGGGAAAGGGCCATTGAATGAAGAGGATCAGCGTCGTGCAACCGCTCTCGCGTCTCGAGCGGCTGCGGCGATGCCACCCACTGTGCGCGGGTTCGTCGGTTTTGATTTGATCCTCGGTGAAAGTGTCAGCGACGATTACGTCATCGAAGTCAATCCGCGGCTGACCACCTCGTACGTTGGTTTGAGGCGTATGATCAATGGTAATTTAGCTGCCCGGCTCTTCGAAATCGAAACCGGGCCGGTGTCTTGTTGCACATCGGTCGATTCCGTGCGCTGGACGCCCGATGGTCGCGTCTGGATCAACGATGCGGTTGCCGAACCAGGCTAACCGCGTCACGCTAGCGAACCACGGGAACCGATATATTGCTGGCGGACGTTGAATTCATGTCAGCGTTGAGCCGTTTCTCGGCTGGAAAAGACAGCAAGCTCCCTCCACCGAACAAGTGTTTGGGGGCAATGGCCTTGGCGTCGACTTGAGCGTGTTGTTGATGATGATTTCAATTCCCCGCGATCTATGGTTCACCATGGTTCGCTCAACCAGAGTCACCCACGGTGGAATGCAGCAGCGTCATCGGCATTGATATTGGCGGTGCCAATCTGAAATATGCCTGTCGGGATGGACGTGCGTGGTCGTCTCCTTTTCCGATGTGGAAGCAGCGGGACCAGGTCAGTTCGGCTATCGCAAGAGATTTGTCCGAGCACTTTGGTTTCGTTAACGACCTCAATGGTGACTCTTGGGAGCAGCGGTCGCTTGCGATTACGATCACGGGAGAATTAGCTGACTGCTTCGTTGATCGAGCGGAGGGGGTGCAATATCTTGCGGCTCAAGCAATGGATGCTGCTGCACATTTGGGGATTTCTGAGGTGTGGTTTTACGGAGTGGACGGAACTTTTCACAACGCTGACTCGGCATCTCGACAACCCGACCTGATTGCTGCCGCGAATTGGCACGCATTGGCGACCTACGTCGCCCGCGAGTTCCTTCCCGATGCTCTGGTAATTGACATCGGATCGACCACGACCGACATTGTCCCGATTCGTGATCGTCAAGTCGCGACTCGCGCGTCCACAGATCATGAACGATTGAACGAGGGATCACTCGTTTATGTTGGTTGTCGTCGGACACCGGTTTGTGCTCTTGTTGATCGCCTGCGATTTCGGGGGCAATCGACGCCAGTAATGAACGAGTTTTTCGCAACCATCGATGACGCACAGTTGGTGCTTCGGTACGTGGACGAAGCCCCCAGTGATCTGGACACGGCTGATGGCCAACCGAGAACACGCTTGGCGGCCGCGAATCGCTTGGCTCGCATGATCGGTTTGGATCAACGTTCCGTGAAGTCAAGCGAGGCTGAGGAAATCGCCGTTCAGATCATGGATGCCGCTCGTCAGCGTATCGCTGTAGGAGTACAAACGCTGGATCAAGGTGACCCGATTGTATTGAGTGGCCACGGCCGTGGGTTGCTCGATTTTGGCGGAAAAGAAGTGGTCAAGCTGGCAGACCGTTTCAACGAGGACGTGGCACGCTGTGCACCCTCGTTTGCGGTCGCTCATCTGTTGCACTGCGAATTGACAGAGGCTCGAAACTGATGCGGCGAGTCGTCAAAATTGGAGGTAGTTTGTTGAGCCGGCGTGATCTGCCGATGGCATTGTCGACATGGATGTCGCAACAAATGCCTGCCGAAACGTTGTGTATTGTCGGCGGTGGCAAGGTCATCGACGCGATCCGTCAGTTGGATGGAGTTCATCCTGGTGATCCGACGATGATCCACTGGCTGTGTGTCGATTCGTTGCAGACGACGTTTCATTTGGTTGCGTCGTGGCTCGATTGGCCAACAATCGTTTGTCCAGGCGAATTCCAAGAAGCGATGGCAAGTGGGTTTTCTACGGTCGCTCCCACCCTGCTGAACGTCTCTTCGTTCTATTTTCCAGCCGCCGATTCTTTGACGCGAATTACATTGCCGCATGATTGGCGAACCACGACCGACGCGATTGCCGCATTACTGGCGATCCAAACAGAGGCCGATGAATTAGTGGTCTTGAAGTCGTGTGAAGTCGAGTCTGGATTCACACCTCAGCAACTGGCAGATCAGGGGATCGTTGACGATGCCTTTCCCGAGATCGCGGAGGGGATTTCAGTGATTCGAATCGAGAAACTCTGATTCAATTCATTCAATTCATTGAATTCAGTGCAGTCACAGCCGGCAAGGCTAACTCAACTGCTGTCTAGGACGCTCCGCGGTTCAGCCTAATGACTCATGGATGCTCAGCTGACGAAGATTGGTCGGATCATTCGTACCAGAAGAACGCCGTCACGACGCAGTGTCCGACTGAAACGGTGCAGGGGCAGCGTTCAAGTAGATCAGAAGGATCGAAACGCTAGTTCGATTCTCCCGCGGGATCATTTGCCTCGGACGCTTGCCCAGCTTCGGGCTTGGTTTCCGCCGGAGCACTGGTACTGGTTTCCGCCGGAGCATTGGTATCAGCGTCGGCTGGAGTGCTGGCTTCGGCTGGAGTGCTGGCTTCGGCTGGAGTTTCCTCTTCTGGCGTCTCTGCGGCGTTAGCTGGATCAGCCTCTTTGTTATCGCGTCCCAGCAAACGGGCGCGAATTCGGTTGCCATGTTCTTGCGGATCGCCATCTGTTTTATAGAGTTCGACAGCCCGCTCCAGATCACCCACCCGTTCGATTGCCCGGGCCAAGTTGTACCGCGCCGAAGGCTCCCAGAAAGAAATCTGCTCATCGGTCAGCACACGCTTGGTAAACCAGTTCACTGCGGTGTCGTAACGTTGATCATCGTATTGAATCAGACTGATCCAATAGGTGGCCGTTCGTTTGCCGAGCCGAATCATGGCTTGGGTTTGTTGCAGTTGCATTTCGTACTGCTCTGGCGTAGTTCCTAGGTCCCGTCGCACGTTATACGCTTTCTGCAGATCCACATCGATTTTCAAATCTTCGATTTCGAATTCGGGAGCGCGTTGGGCCAAATAGAGGGTGCGAGCTCCCTGCATATCTTCGTCGTCATCGTCGTTGAACTGGCCTCGCAGATGTCGCCACCGAGCCATTGCCAGCGGGCCTTTTTCATCGTCGAGCATTGCATACCGCGACACATACCAGAGCATGACCAACGGATCTCGTTCGACTGCCCTTTTCAATTCCTTTTCGTATTGCTCTGCCAGCAACGGCACGTCCCACATCCGCACCCCGGCAATGCCGGCGACGCTATCGATCTCTTTTTGCAACGTATCGACGTCGACGTAGGTGTTCATTCTTCGATCGCCGGTCAATCCAGACTGTAACAATTGCATGCGTGGGCTGATCGCTTCGGGAACGAGGTTCAGCAAGGCGATGCATTGTTGGACGTCGCCTTTGCTCCGCCAGTAGTCAAAGAATCCCGGCACATTCATTCGTCGCAGAATAGCGGCGTCGCTTCTTGCTTGGGCGAGCGTGGCGATCCCGACTTGGCCTGGGCCGGGAATGTAAGTGGCCAATTCGAATTCGAATAAGTAGATCTCGTCGGCGATTTTCACTCCCACACCCCAGGGTTCGAGTGCACCGGTGTCGCTCGATTGGATGGCCAGCATGAACGCGGGGATCGAAGCTTGGCGACACAACAAAGTGAACAGACCGCTTCGTTGCAAGGAATCTCCGAACCCTCGCCAGACGGTATTGAAGTCGGTTTGCCGATAGCCTTCGCCGCGGAACTCCATCCCCAGCGAGAAGTCTGGTGCTTGCGGTGCTCCGTCAGTCAGCACCTTGGGTTCGTAAGCAATGTTGCGAATGGTCCAATCAAAGAGGCGGGTGGCAGTTCGAAGTTTCGCTGCGTCCGTTTCCCCGAGTTTGGTTTCCATCTCTAACAGCCAATCAGACAGCAGTGGGTCGTCGCTCCGTTCTTGGTCGACCCACTCAATGATTTTGCGAGCGAGGAGGGCGTCCCGCAAATGATTGACGTCTGTCGGCTGGAATGTTGTTCGTGTGATTCGTTCCGTCGCGACCTCGAGCGGCAATACGTTGCTGACGGTGCCAACGATCGCGGGAACGTCACCGGAGGAAATCGATTTTGATTCGGCCCAACGGTTCAGGTTGTAAGCGATTTGGCGACGAGCTTTTTCCGGATTCAGTTCCACCAATCGGTTGAGCAAGCTGAACGCCTCGCCCAGATTGTCCTGTTCGGATCCGGCTTGCATTTTTGCTTGCCGCTGCGCTTGGATTGCGCGCACGGTGTCACGGTCATCTGAACAACCGACCGACAACCCCAAACTGATGATCAGGATGCACGCCAGTGCGAAGGAACAGAAACTGGTCGGTGCGAATCGGGTCATGACAGGGGCCGCGAAAGCGAATCACGAGGGAGGGCTGGCCGAGTTGGCCTGAGCAATGATTTGAGAGGAAATCCTCCGCAGCTGCAGCAGGCGGTCGATCAGCGGTTCAAACTGGTCCAACGGAATCATGTTTGCCCCGTCACTGGGAGAAGTCTCCGGCTCTGGGTGCGTTTCGAAAAACAATCCATCGGTACCGATTGCTACGGCTGCCCGAGCCAATGGTTCGACCATTTCCCGGTTTCCTCCGGTCGCTCCCCCCAGGCCACCCGGCCGCTGGACGCTGTGAGTCGCATCAAACACGACCGGCGCGTTCAGGGAACGCATGACCACCAACGATTGCATGTCGTTGACCAGCCGACCGTAGCCGAAAAAGGTGCCTCTTTCGCAAAGCAGGACCCCACCTTCTCCACTGCCCCGAACTTTTTCGACCACATATTGCATATCTTCGGGGGACATGAATTGGCCTTTCTTCACGTTGACCGGCTTGCCGGTTGCCGCAGCCGCAACCAGGAGATCGGTTTGGCGTGCTAGAAACGCCGGCACTTGCAGCACGGCACAGACCTGGCCGACAGCTGCCGCTTGCTCGGGGAGATGGACGTCGGTTGTCGTCGGCAAACCGGTCACTCGACTGACCTCTTCCAGCATTGCCAAACCCTCCTCCAATCCGGGGCCCCGCTCGGCTTGCAGGCTGGTGCGGTTTGCCTTGTCGAACGAGGCTTTGAAAACAACGTTCAGATCAGCGTTTTGGTTGATTCGCGCCATCGTCTCGGCAATCCGCAGCGTCAGCTCACGGGTTTGCAAGACGCAGGGGCCAGCAATTAGCAGCAAGGGCTGACCGTCTCCGCATTGATAGGAGCCAATGGCGACCGAATCCATGATTCATCTCAGGTTGAAAGGCAACGTTTCCAGAACACTGATTCATAAGGGCCCTGATTCTCAATAGCCATGATTTACAGCCATTGCGGTCGTCACAGCAAGGCAGGTCCAAATCCAGACGCGTCCAAATCCAGACGCGTCCAAATCCAGGCGCGTCCAAATCCAGGCGTGTCCAAATCCAGGCGCGTCCAAATCCAGACGCGTCCAAATCGAGGCGAGGATACTGCCGCGGGGATACTGCCGCGGGGATCTGGGAACTGCCACACATCGCACGCCACGTTTCAACGATTCAGCCGACAGGCTTCATCGACTCGGGCTTGTTTGACTTGGTGACGTACCGGTTGTAGAAGAGGTGGGCGGTGGGAGCAGAAAATCGACCGACGCGGGGTGCATTTCAATTTTCAGCGGCAGTTTGCCGGCATAATCCCCATCCAGCTGGTACGGTACACGCGAGATTGATTCGACAGTGATTTGGCGGCCACGGCACCGTACGACATCGCGAAGTTTCCGGTGTTGTCCGGTCCAGATCGTGGTTGCATATTTCAAGCCGCTCGGGATTGAGCCACCGCGGAACAGGATGACGTCAAATAGCCCGTCATTGCCGACGGCATCGGGTTCAATCCTCAGCCCGCCTCCGTAGCAAGGAAGATTGAATACCATTGCCCAGCGGCATTCCAATGGTTCACCGTCATCGATTCGGACCCGCAGCAGCGGAAAACGGTAACGTCGTATCGCGTGCATCACCGGTCCAAAATAGCTGAACCGGCTGATGTGTCCGCTTCGGGTCAGGTGCATTGCGCGAACCACTTCGGCGTCAAAGCCACAAGTCGCCATGATCAAAAAGGTTTGGTCGTTGGCAGTGCCGACGTCCAATGCGTAGGGGACTCCATGGCGGATCGTGTGAATGACGTGCTCGGCGATCGCGTGGTGGCCAAAGTGTCTTGCCAACAGATTCTCGGTCCCAAGTGGCATCGGGGCGATGAGAGGTCGCCGCTCGGTTTCCCGTTGAGTCGGGGTCGAGACGGATCCTGCCGCCAACGACAATGTTCCATCTCCACCGGCTGGCACGATCACCGCAGGCTGAGGGCCGGTCTGGGCGGCTAATGCCTGTAATTCGCTCACTTCATGGGTGATCTGCACATCGACCGATTGTTGTCGAAGCAGGTCGACCAGTCGCGGAATTTGCTCCCGATGCTTGCCACTGCCAGCCTTGGGGCTGGTGAAAACCAGCACGCGAGGGGATTCTGTGTCAGCAAAACGATCGATTGTCACGCGGTAGTCCGGCAAAAAATGGATTTGGCGGGAAAGATTGGCAGGTGCTTTCACAAAGCCGTTGTTTGTGAACTAAGTTTTAGCGGTTTATGGCAGTTTGCGAGTCTCCTGGCCGCCCAAAACCAAGCATTGATCCGGTATTTTGACCCGCTTGAGCAGAGACCATTCTAGTGAAGCTTATTCGCCGATATTGGGTCGCAGCCACCATTTTGATGATGGTTGCTGTGCATGCAGCGGTGATTGGTTATGTGCGAAGCCGAGTCGCCCGACTGGTGACCCTGGAAAGCACTGCGTTGGAGGTCGGCCGCTTCCGCTTCCAGCCCGTCGCTGATTCGTCGCGGGTCTACCAATTCGAATTGCATGCTGTCGTCGATCCGTCGCGGAGGCATCGTGGGGAGCAGCTGATTAATCAGCGGCGAATGGAAATCCTCGAAGACGCCGAGCAATTGCTGCGTACCGTCGATCTGAAGTGGCTTGATGATCCGGCGCAAATCCATATTCGCGAGCAATTGATGAAGGTCGTCCTGAAGCATCTTCAAGAGCCGCTCGTTCAGCGGGTCCTGATCACGGATTGGCTTGAATTGCCGGTCAACGCCTTCGATTTGAGCGGCAATTTGGCGGTAAAGTAAAAACCGGTTCAGAATCACCGCTCCAAGAACTCGTTTTCTGTTCGAGATCCTGTCTGAAAACCGTTTTTTGATTGCAATTTTTCGGCGGTATTTTGCCGGAGATGCTGTGGCGGAATTTCGTTTTGGTTTGTGTTCGCCGCTGACCGTGCTCTATTGAAACGGCCGATCGGAGCGGGATATTTCGCACTATCGGATGTCGATGCCGTCGCATGGCATCGGGGCGATCCCGCTTTTCCATTCGATTTCTCGCTGAAACTGGGCTGTTTCACGGCGGCAATCCAAAAACCTCGTCGTACCGGTCCTGCTTCACCCGAATCTGACTTGTGGCGACTTGCTTTTCGTTGGTAGTTACCGATCACCTGCCTGAATGCTCGTAACGAAACAGGCAGGGTTGCAATTTGTTCTTGCTCGGTTGGTTACCTCGGTATGCAACGACCCATTTCAGTTGATTCCTATCGCACTCAGCCCACGAGGGTTTTCCACGGACGGTTTCGCACCGTGTGGCGACCTTGCGTTGGAATTTGTGTGCTGCTGCTCGGATTATCCACCCCCGCAGTTGCTCAATTTGGTGGCGGAGGTGGTGGGATGGGCCCTGGTGGCGGCGGTGCTGCGGCACCACCACCCGATGCCAAACCCAAATTTCGGGACCACATCCACAGTACAGATGGCATCGCATTGCGGCGTGAAAAGGGCGATGCAATCGTCTTAGATGTGCGAATCGTCGGCAATCAAAAAGTCGGGATTCATCGGATCTTGCAGCAACTGCAAACTCGCAAAGATCGCTTCTACGATTACGAAACCGTCCTTGGTGACGTCAGGCGATTGAACGACATGGGATCCTTTGATCATGTCACCTTTCGACTTGATGAGCAGCCAGGTGGTATGGCCGTCACGTTTATCGTGCATGAACGCCCGGTGATCTCGCGAGTTGTCTTCCATGGCAATCGCGCCGTCAATGATCGCGAACTCAGCGGTCGGGCCGGTTTGGATAAACAAGATCCGCTCAGTGAGTTTGCGATTGAATCGGCTCGCCGCCGAATGATCGATTACTACCAGGAAGAAGGGTTCAACCAGGTTTCGATTCTCAGTTCGATCGGCATCCGGGATGATGCGGGGGCGGTGGTCTTTCGCATCAACGAGGGACCTAAGGAACGGATCAGCGACATCCACATCCTTGGGGCGACCATTGTGAGCGAAGCCCGATTGAAAAAAATCATTCAAAGTCGCGGGCCGATGGCAGGTGTGATTGGCTATGTCGGCAACATCGCCGACCTCAACAAGATTGATCAAGACGTCGATGTGCTTGCAACCTATTACCACAACCTTGGCTTTTTGACTGCGACGGTTGGCCGACAACTGAAGTATGACGATTCAGGTAAATGGTTGGATGTGACCTTCGTGATCGACGAAGGTCCACGCTTCACTGTCAACGATATCCAGATCATTGGTAACCAGTATGTCACTGAAGAGTCTTTGCGGAACCGCTTGAAACTGAAACCGGGTGACATGTTCGACGGCACATTGCTGCGGCGTGACGTTGGTGAGTTGGTCTACGGATACGGTGAGTTCGGTTACATCTATGCCGAAGTCGAACCAAAAACTGTGATGCGAGATGACGGCAGTGTCGTCGACTTGGTTTACCAGATTACCGAAGGCGATCGTTGGAAAGTCGGTGAGATCCGCGTCAATATTGATGGCGAGCCTCATCTGATGCGTGAAACCACAATGCTCAATCTTGTCGATCTGCGCGAGGGTGATTGGATTGACCGGCGCACGTTGGAGCTGAATCGACGTCGATTGGAACGGAGCCAACTGCTCGAGACGAACCCGTCAATCGCGGACCCGCCAGATATCAAGGTCGTTCCCCAAGATGAATTTGAGGACAGCCTGTGATGCTTGGCCGCAACTATTTGTTTTTTCCCCTTCCTGACCCAGACGTAGCTGACCGCATGAAGAAATCGAATCGCGCAGCAAAGAGCCGCCCGATGAGTTGGCTTGCGATCGCCGGATTCGCCCTTGGCGTTTCAGGTTGTGCGACGCCGCTGACGCAAAACCAATCGCTTCCAGCGCCCGGTGGGTTCGTGACGAACACAACAGCGCAGCAGGGAACGCCGGCGGCCGCTCAAGCTCCCGCGTTTGCGAGTTTGTCGGACACCGCGACAGGCACGATAGCGACAGGTACGACCGCGACGGTCGGCGATATGAACTCGGCACCGTTCAGTGCCAACCAAGCCAGTACTGGCACAGTTTCGGATCAACCTGCCGGACAGATTCCGATGGGCGGTGTCCGTCAGGCATCCGGAACGGAGCGGTATACGGCTCGTCAATTTCCTCAACCGCCCATGACCGGTCCGGTTCTTCCGCAAACCAATGACTATACCCAACCGCAAGCGAACTCACTCGGTGGGACGGGGATGGTTGATCCTTATGCACCAGTCCCGGCCTATCCACCTGGACCGCGGGTTCGGGAAGCTGACTTGGTCATCAATGGTTATCCGGCCCGAACTGGCCGCGTGATTTTGGGTGGGGCGGTCAACAGCGATGCTGGTCTGACCGGTAACTTGACGGTGGATGAGAGAAACTTTGACATCACTCGCTGGCCACGCTCGTTCCAAGACCTCTTCAGTGGGACGGCCTTTCGCGGAGCGGGGCAGACGTTCCGCGTCGAGGCGGCTCCTGGAACCGATTTTAAACGTTACACCATGCAGTTCGCCGATCCGAACCTGTTCGGCTACAAGCCCGTCAGTATGTCGGTGAGCGGATTCTTGTTTGATCGTCGCTTCAACGACTGGGACGAGCAGCGTCTCGGCGGACGGTTGGCGTTTGGTTATCGGATCACCCCGGACCTTTCGGTCGCGTTTGGTGTCAGTGGCCAGAATGTCGAAGTCTCACGTCCCCGAGTTGTGGGCGTGCCGCAGCTCGATGACGTAGTCGGGGATAACGAGCTTTACACTGGCGAAATCACACTCAAGCACGATACTCGCGATACGCCGCTGCAGGCATCCCGAGGTCACTATTTTGAATTCAAGTTCGAAGAAGCCTTTGGCGACTACGACTACGCTCGATTCGAATTGGAATATCGAAAGTTTTGGTTGCTGGCCGAGCGGGCCGACCGAACTGGCCGTCAGACGATTTCCTATTCGACCCAAGTTGGATTCAGCGGAGATGAAACACCCATTTTTGAGAACTTTTTTGCCGGCGGTTACGCCACGCTGCGAGGCTTTGACTTTCGTGGGGCGTCGCCAGTGGTTGGCGGGGTCGAGGTTGGGGGGCGATTCCAGTGGCTCAACTCGGTGGAGTATATGTTCCCGATCACGGCGGATGACGCTTTCCGAGGTGTTGCATTCGTTGACTTTGGAACGGTCGAGCAGGATATAACGATTGACAAAGATAATTTTCGCGTTGCACCTGGGGTTGGATTGCGGGTTGCCGTCCCGATGTTGGGGCCAGCTCCCTTGGCATTTGACTTTGCCTATCCGCTGTCCGAGGCCGATACTGACGAGCGTCGCGTATTCAGTTTTTACATGAGCCTGATAAATTAAGCGGGATTCCGAGTGCGTGTGGCGATTTCGATCGGAAAACGGGACTGTTTTTCGGAACTTGAATCCTCCCTTGCGACAATGCCAAACGTGGACTAGATTTTCTTGTCAGCGAGGCAACTCGCGACCCTCCCCTGTAGCTCAGTTGGTAGAGCAGGTGGCTGTTAACCACCTTGTCACAGGTTCGAGTCCTGTCGGGGGAGCTATTTTGAAATCCAGCCAAACTGGCTCCAATCCAGTTAACGCCCGTTAGCCGAAATTCGGTTAACGGGTGTTTCTCATTTCGGGCCACTTTTTCGAGCATTAGGCACCTTTCGGCCAGTTCTCGCCCAATCTCAGTTTCGTCACCAGAGACCGGGCTCCCCGAAACGAAACGTCTGCTTGACGTACCTCTCGGTGAGTTCAAACGAAAACTCTCAGAGTCTCGGGTTTACAGGCAGTCTCGGTTTACAGGTGGGTTAACAGCTTTGAGACTTCTAGAGAACATCGCTGGCAGCCACGCGCCGTTCTCACTTCGGTCAACACACCGATGCGAGTTAGCTTCAAGCCTTCGACGCTGAGGTCGATGCAACCGAAGAGACTTAGCGACGAAGCCGTAAGAGGTGCGAATGGCGGATGTGGGGCCCTTACAATCTTCGTCGACAATCCGTTCAATTGGGCTGCTGCCCTGGTCAGCGTCAGCTGGCTCGTCCATTCGTCGTCTTGTTCATCAAATGAGGGATCGCTGAGGACGCATCGATGTGCGTTACTTCAGTGTTGGCGAGAATTAGCTTACAAAGACTTAGTAACTTGGCGCGGTAAGATATCGCTCAGCCCGAAGCAGTCCCCGGGATTTGACCGAAGCGACGTGAACAAAGACGGCGCGCTGGATGCAGATGAGTTTCCTCGTAAACGCCTATTTGAACGAGCGGACGTAAATCACGACGGCAAACTGACTCGTGACGAATACCTTGAGGTCCGCGGCAAGATTTTCGACCAGAGACACGACCCCGACGGGGATGGTGTGATCCCGCTAGAAAAATGATGCACAGCTTTGGACTCTACAATCTAGAACACCGGAGCCATGCAAATTGCGGTGTACGGAGTGTCTGTTAAGTAGCAAGCAACTATGAGCATAAGAAACAAAACTCTGATCACGCTCTTCGTCCTGCAATTCGTAGTTCAGGTGCTGGCGGTAGAGAATCCGAAAGCACCTGACAATGCGGGGCAGGAGGCGGGGGCGATACAGTCAGCCGCAGAGGTAGATAGGCGAGTTCGGAGTTTCATTGGGAATTACTGTGTCACCTGTCACAACGCCGACGAGCAGAACGGTGAAGTGCGACTGGATCACCTCGCAGTTCGCATCTCCAATGCTGCAATTGCCCAGCAGTGGCGGGATGTACTGGACATCCTCAACACGGGCGACATGCCACCGAAAACCGCGAGCAAACGACCAAGTCAGGATGAACTCGCCAGCGTGATTGGGACTTTAACCGAGAACCTGGTGACGGCGCAGAAGATGCTACGCGGAAAGGGTGGTGAAACGGCGGCACGTCGACTCAACCGAGTCGAGTACATCAACAGTGTTCGAGCTTTGACCGGGATTCTGATTCCTGAGCGGTATGTTCCAGCGGATGAGAACGGCACCGAATTCAACACGCTTGGCTGGT
>JARGNK010000165.1 GCA_029213145.1 Rubripirellula sp.
TTGGAGCCCTGTGTTGGAGCCCTGTGTTGGAGCCCTGTGTTGGAGCCCTGTGTTGCGGCGGGGCGAGCCTGCAAGTGCTGGAGATTATTCGCCGATGAGTGTCGCGATTTCACCCGCCAATCGGTTTACCGTTCCTTTGCCGTCGGGGTGTAAGCGATTGCTCAGAAAAACAAAGACACGTTGTTGATCCGGATCGATCCAGAGCACGGTGCCCGTAAATCCGCCATGCCCAAAGGCTGTGTCCGACAAGGACTTTCCGCGATTGCTTGAATAGGGTGATCGGTGATCCCAGCCGTAGGTACGCGTCCCGCGCGGAACCTCTCTTGGTTTTGTCATCAGCTCGAATGTTTCCGTTTGCAAGATCTGTATGCCTTGCAAGCTGCCGCGACCAAGCATCATCTGACCGAACCGCACTAGGTCGTCGGCTGTTGAAAACAATCCGGCATGTCCAGCAACGCCATCCAGTAAGTAGGCTCGCGGGTCGTGGACTTCGCCGCGGATCCACTCGCCATCGCGTTGCTCAGTGGGGGCGGTTTGCTGTTTCCGCTCCGCACTAGGGCGATAGCCGGTGTGATCCATTTTTAGTGGCTGAAAGATTTGTTCAGCAGCAAATTGATTCAACGGCTTTCCGCTCACCCGTTCGACCAACTTGCCAAGCACCAAAAAGCCGACATCGGTGTAAGAGAACTTCTCGCGTCGCGGGGCAATCGGTTTTAGGTCCCAAATGTTCTGCCAGGCTTTGTCGATTCCATCCTGATAGTCGCGGAGTGAGTTATCGGGGATCAATCCACCGACGTGCAGCAACAGATCGGCCACTGTGATTTCTGATTTGCCTGCGGCGCCGAATTCTGGCAGGTAGTTCTGGACTGGCTGATCGACGTCGACTTTCTTTTGTTGAACGAGAATCATGACTGACATCGCCGTCGCGACCGGTTTGGTGATGGATGCCATGTCGAATACTGTTTCCACCGTCATCGGTTCACGCGTTGGTTCGACTTGGCGGTCGCCGAATGCGCGGCGGTAAAGCACCTTTTCCTGATCTGCCACGACGACGACGGCCCCCGGCATCTCTCCGGCTTTGATGCCAGCTTCAACGATGGTTTCAATTTTTGACCAGTCAGGGTCGGATCCCCAGCCGAGGGCGGGAATCAACAGAGAACCGATTACCAAAACTAAGCGATACATCAGAGTTGACCTTCGTCGATGGGGAATACTTTGCGAGGAAACCAAGCTTCGTCTTTCCACTTGAGGATTGCCCGCAGTTGTCCGTCACCGGTGACGGCAGCCGCTTCTTGGTTGGGAGTTTCTGAATCCGGCAACGGAGATCCGTCGATGCACAAACCATGCCCCAGCCGGCGACATTGATCTGGATCAACTTTGATCTGACGCAGGTGGGCAATGCTTGGGGCACAGGGAGACAACATGATTGAAAGATCGTCTTCACGCAATCGTTCCAGCGAAATCGAGTTTTGTGCTTCGTGCGGACCGACAGCCAAGCGTTTGAGATAGGACATGACGGCCATCGATCCGGCGGCACGAGCCAAGTCGATCCCAAGTGAGCGGATGTAGGTTCCCGAGCCGCAGACCGTTTCGAATTCGAACTCAGGGAATTCATAGCGATCAATTTGCAGGGAATCGATCTGGACTTGCCGTGTGGGCATCGCGACGACCTCCCCAGCACGAGCCCGTTTGTAGGCGCGTTGCCCATCGACCCAGATCGCGGAATAGGCGGAGGGAGTTTGTTCGATCGTTCCAACCAGACTGCGAGCCGCTTGCTGCAAACTTGCCTCGCTTGGGTGGGGCAGGTCCGGGTGATCAGTGATCGGACCCTCCAGATCGCCACTCTCGCTCGATTGCCCCAGTCGAAAAATAGCTCGGTAGCGTTTCGGTTGCTGTTGCAGGTAGGGGATCAACCTGACAGCGGGGCCGACCCCCAGGACCAGCACTCCTTCGGCCAGCGGGTCGAGTGTTCCGGCGTGCCCCACCTTGGTTTTCTTGCCGAGTCGTCGGGACACCACATTGACCAAGTCGCGAGAAGTCATGCCCGGTGGCTTTTCGCAATTGAGAAATCCGAATAAGTTCACTGTAACTCTCTGCGTGGTGGTCGCCGCGACCGCTACTCTGATTTGCGGATGATTCATCGCCGAATCGAATCCTCTCCCTTAAACACTAGAGACTCCATGGACACAAGCAAAGAACGGGTGGTTCTGCAGGGAGCACGATTTAACGTGCATGAGCTTCAGCTGCAGGGTACGGACGGCGAGACCTACGTCCGCGAAGTGATTCGCCATCCCGGTGCAGTGGTGCTGTTGCCACTGATCGATCGGGATACGGTCGTGTTGATCGAGAATCACCGCCCCAGTGTTGGGCAAACCTTGTTGGAGCTTCCGGCCGGCACTCGTGAATTGGGCGAACCGGCTGAATTGACCGCGCAGCGTGAATTGATCGAAGAGACTGGTTACACCGCAGGCAAACTAACCAAACTGCATGATTTTTATTCAGCACCCGGCATTTGTGATGAGCTGATGCATCTTTACCTGGCCGAGGATTTGTCGGCTGGTCAGCATGCGCGTGAAGCGACTGAGCAGATCGAGAATCGAATCACAACGCGACAGGAAGTCGTGCAGATGATGGCCGACGGCTCGATTTGTGATGCCAAAACGCTGGTTGGACTTTACGCCTTCCTGAATCTGCCTTCCTGATCGCAATGATCGGATCACGCTTTTTGTGGGGTGGCCTCACCCGCGTCATCGTACCATTCGCCAGCATCGGTGGATTCTACGATTGCGAAAATCTTCGGGTACCGTTTGCTTTGAAATCTCGTGCACTTCGCTGACCGAAAGCGCCGACGAATCGAATTTGAAGCGTCGGAAGTTGCAAGAGAAATAGATCACACCTCCTCGTTTCACCAGCGGTAGCAGATCTTTGAGCATCGGTACCGCATGGTGCTGCACATTCCAGTCGTAGTCGGTTCGCTTGCTGTTGGAGAAGGTCGGCGGGTCGACCACGACCAAGTCAAAGGTTTCTCGTGTTGGATATCCGCGCAGAAAATCGCCCACGTCTCTGGCCAAAAAACGATGTTGAGGACCGCTGAAACCGTTGATCCGCATGTTTTCGTTGGCCCAATCGAGATACCGCTGTGAGAGATCGACACTTGTGGTCTTCGCTGCTCCGCCTGCTGCCGCGTAAACGGTGAACGCACCGGTATAGGCAAACAAGTTCAAGAAATTCTTTCCTTGTGCTTCCTCACGGACCCGCTGCCGAGCGACCCGGTGGTCGAGAAACAATCCGGTGTCGACGTAATCCGAAAGATTAACCAGGAACTTCAATCCCCCCTCTTCAACTTCAATTCGGTTGCCGGTTTCTGCAACCTTTCCGTACTGAGTGTTACCACGTTGTCGCGAGCGGCGTTTCAGAAAGACCTGGTTGGAAGGGACCTCGAGTGCCTCGGCTGCCGTTTCGGCCATTCGGTCCAACCAATTGCCGTGTTGGGCCGGGTCACGATCATGAGGCCGTTCGTACTCCGTAATATGCAGATAGTCTCCGTACCGATCGACGACCAAAGGGATCTCGGGGATGTCACGTTCGTACACGCGAAAGCAGGTGATGCCGCGACGGGTCGGCCAGCGACGCAAGTGCTTGGCCCGCTTTCGTAGTCGAACGGCAAAAAGTTCTGCCTGCTCCGTCGCTTTTTGGTCGAGTTCGCCGAAGGCCGCTGCACCGTCGGCATGGACGTAAGGTTTGGACACCGATCGCGTGCGACTCTTTCCAGTCGGTGATGCCCTTTCGGTATCCGGTTCTGAGTCTGTATCCGGTTCTGATTTGGGGGCAGGTTCTGACTTGGGGGCAGGTTCTGACTTGGGGGCAGGTTCTGACTTGGGGGCAGGTTCTGATTTGGGGGCAGGTTCTGATTTGGGGGTGGATATTTCTTCAGGGTTGGGCCACTTGCTGCTCGTTGTTTTTGGGGCCGCCGTTGTTTTTGGGGCCGCCGTTGTTTTTGGGGCTGCGGCCTCCGCGTTTTCGCTATCGTGGCTCTCGGAGGTAACCTCATCGGCTGACTCAAGCGGGTTGGATTCAACGACAGGTTTGGGGCCGTGGAACTGAAAATAGGTGCACTCAATGCGACCGTTATAAAGTTTGCGGCGGCGATCAGCGGGGCGACCGAGGATGGATTCAAATCCGGGATACGCGGTCAGGATATAGTGGCTCCAGGTCGGAAGTTTACGGAGAACATCGGGGATCGAACCGTAGAGTTCATCCAGTTCCCAATCTTCGCCAATTCGTTCGCCGTAGGGTGGGTTGGTGATCAAGCAGCCAAACCGGCGTTTGCTGGTGAGTGAATCAAAGCTGCCTTCTTGGAAGTGAATGTCGTTGCTGACCCCTGCTCGTTCTGCATTTTCGCGAGCCGCTTTGAGTACCCAGTGCGCATGATCACTTCCCAGGATGCGTTCTTCCAGACTGTCCAATTGATTGGCCAATGCATCGGCGCAGAGATCTTGCCAGAGTTCTTGTGGGAAGGCGAGCCAATGATGAAACGCGAACTCACGGTTTCTGCCCGGCGCCATGTTGCGTCCGATCATGGCGGCTTCAATTGGGATCGTTCCGCTACCGCAGAACGGATCGATCAAGGGGCGATCCCGTTTCCAGAAACTCAGCATCACCATCGCGGCGGCTAACGTTTCTTTTAGCGGTGCCTGACTGATCAACGTGCGATAACCACGCCGGTGCAGACTACGGCCGGTGGTGTCGATGGTCAGCGTCGCCACATCTTTGAGCAGCGCGATGTCAACCTTGTACTCGGGGCCATCTTCGGGCAACTCCGTCTGCCCATGATCGCGACGCATCGCATCGACGATGGCTCGCTTCACTGCTCTTTGGCAGGCGGGCACGCTGCTCAAGGTTGATTTGATCGACCGTCCGGTCACGGGGAACCGAGCATTGGTGGGGATTAATTTTCCCCAATTCAAGTCGCGGGTTGTTTCGAACAACGCATCAAAATCTGCCGCCGGAAACTGCGCGACTTGAATCAGCACTCGGTCGGCTGTTCTCAACCACAAGTTTGCTCGGCCAATGGTTTCCAGGCTTCCTTGGAAATGAACGCGGCCAGGGTTCCCAATAGTCGCCGACAAGTCGAGTGCCTCGAGCTCTCTTTTTACGACTGCTTCGAGTCCAAAGGCGCAGGCAGCAACTAGATCCATGGTCGGGGCTTTGTTTTGCGTCACGGCAGCAGTGCCAGAATATCGTTGACAACCTGATCGATGGAACGGTCGGTTGTCGCGATTCGATGTTGGGATGTTTGTTCATAAATCGGTCGCCGTTCATCGAGCAACCGTTCGATCTCTTGCAACGCAGGGAGCGTCGTGAGAGCGGGGCGACGTTCAGCGGTCGTCTCATCTTGATGCAACCGCGCTGCGATCGTGTTGGCATCGGCATCCAGCCAGATGCAAGTTCCGGTGGTTTCAATGCAGGTCCGGTTCTCGGCTCGCAAGATAGCCCCGCCACCGAGTGAAATGAGGGTGGGTGAGAATTTTGCGACGGTGGCCAACGCCGTTGATTCCAAATCGCGAAAGGCAGATTCCCCTTGCTCTTCAAAAATCCTGCTGATCGAGATTCCCGCCTGCTGCTCAACGACTTCATCCAGATCGATCGCTGTGACGCCCAGCTGTTTTGCCAGCAGGCGGGCGACCGAAGATTTCCCGGTCCCGCGGAACCCGGTTAAATAGAGATGTTTCGTTAACGTCATGGACGCATTCTCTCTTGATCGCGGCTGGTGGCAAGCACATCGAATTCAGGGATGTTCTCGAGTCGCCCCGAAATCAGCTAGGAATCTGCTCAGACGAGTTGGTGGTTAAACTGTGTCGCATGAGTCAATTCTCCGATCGTCGATCTCGCTTGTGGCTGATGCGAACACTGGCCGTTGCGCTCTCGTTGACGCCGTTGATCGTCGTGGAATTGATCTTTCGCTCGATCGAAACGCCGGTCGAGGAGGCGCTCGATCGTGATCCTTTGGTCGATCTTTCGCAGTTAAAGCCTCTGTTTGAACGGAATGAGGGGGCGAGCGGCGAATGCTGGGAGATCCCGGAATCGCGTCTGAATTTTTTTCGCCCCGACTCGTTTTTGGCCGAGAAGCCCGCTGGATTGCGACGGATTTTTGTGCTCGGCGGGTCGACCGTACAGGGGCGGCCTTACGCCATCGAGACGGCTTTCAGTACTTGGTTGCGGTTGCGATTGGAAGCCAATCAACCACAGACTCGCTTTGAAGTGGTCAATTGTGGTGGGATTTCCTATGCCAGTTATCGTGTCGCGAAAATTTTGGACGAAGTGCTGGAGCACAAGCCAGATGCAATCGTGATCTACACGGGGCATAACGAGTTCTTGGAAGATCGCGAGTATGCTGAGGTTCGTGAGATGGGGGCACTCCGCCGCAGCGTCGCAACCGTCGCTGGGGAGATCGCGACCGTTCGCTGGATTCGCCGTGCACTGCTTGAACCACCCCCTCAGCAACGTTTAATGCCGGGCGAAGTTGACGCCCGCCTTGACCATCGCGGAGGCCTCGATCGGTATCACCGTGATGAACAGTGGAAAACTGGTGTGGAACGGCACTTTGAATTGACACTGCAGCGGATGGTCCAACGCGTGCATGCTGCCGGTGTGCCGCTCGTACTCTGTGTCCCTGCGTCCGATCTGGTTCGAACGCCTCCGTTCAAGGTGGAACCACCAGCAGACTCGTCAGATCAAAGTCGACGCGAACTGGCGGATCTTTGGGAGCGGGCAAGGGATGTTGATATTTCCGAGGCGGATCGGATTCAGGCTGCAGAGGATTGTCTGGCGATCGACCCCAAACACGCGGGGGCTCATTATCTTCTCGGTCGAAATCTATTTGAGCGTGGTGAGGCGAATGCCGCACGCTCCCACCTAACATCCGCTCGCGACCACGATGTTTGCCCGCTTCGCGCAACCGCCTCGATCATGCGGTCGGTGGCAAACGTGGCGACCGAACAGCAGATTCCTCTGATCATGACACCGGAATTGCTCGATCAACGTGACTGGCTCGGGCAGCGTCGCCCGGATGGCATCCCCGATCCTGGTTTTTTCGTCGATCACCTGCATCCCTCGGTCAGCGGGCACCAACGGATTGGAGAGGCGATTGCCGATGCACTGGTCGCGATGGATTGGGTGAGGCAGGGGGATGACGAAAGCGATCGCCGTTATGCCGAGCTAGTTGAGCAGCAGATGTCGGGACTGAAACCAGGTTACTTTGCTCGCGGCAGGCAGCGTCTCGAAGGGCTGCGACAATGGGCCGCTGGTCGGACTGGCCAAGAACTGTCCGATTTACCCCCGTCGGCACCCTGACGGGCAGCCCTTTCCAGCAAGCGGAGCCCCACAAAAAGGGGCCAAAACAGGGCCCCACCAATCAGGGCCCATCAAAGCAGGGCCCACCAATCAGGGCCGTAAAATAGAGGAGGCGAGACCTTGGGGGACGTGGTAACGCACGTCCAGCCTTGCCAGATAAAGTGGGGCCCGAAAACCGATCCCGCCTCGCCATTGCCGGGCCTTCCAGGAACGTCTGGCTCCGTTGGCCGCATCTCGGTAAGCTAGGGGTGCCCGACTGGGGTACTTAGGGAAAGAACTTGACGGAGAAGGATGGAAACGTGTTTGTTTCAGCGTCGACCGAGTGCTGGCCGGAAGCCGAATTAGAGGAAGTGATCGAGGTCTTAACCGATCTGGAGTTCACCGCCATCGAAATCGCTCTCCATGAATCAGGGACTATCAAGCCGAGTGAACTGCTGCAGGATCCGGATCGTGCGATCCAGTTGTTGCGGCACACCCACCGGCTCGAAATTTCTGCCTACAGTCTTGAGCTTGCTTCCACTGGGGAACAGTATTACCAAGACTTCACGACCATTTGCCGCATCGCCAAAACGACCAAGGTCGTGAATCTGACGGTGCCCTCGTCTGAACATGGGACCCCATTTAACGAGGAAGTCGAGCGTCTGCAAAAGCTGGTCGACATCGCCGAAGGCGAAGGGGTGCGAGTCGCTGTTCGAAGCCAGCTCGGTTGCTTGAGCGAGGATCCAGACACCTTGATGGTGCTGTGCAATAACATCGAAGGATTGGGGATCACCCTCGATCCAAGCGTCTACATCTGCAGCAATGCAAAATCGAGCAGCTTGGACAAAATCCTCAAATATGTGTGCAGCGTCCATCTTCGTGATTCACGACCAGACGCCTTCCAGGTCAGTGTTGGCCAGGGAGAGGTCGACTATGGCAAGTTGGTTACCCAGCTGGAACGCGAGAAGTATGATCGCGCCCTGACCGTCCACATGTCGCCGATGGAAGGATTGGATCATCGCGTCGAATTGCGCAAATTGCGACGTTTGCTCGAAACGTTAATGTAATTTGGGGCACTGCACGGTCGGCGACGAAGCGATGTGTAAAACCGAACCGGTCGCAGATTTGACCCGCGTGTTGAAGTCCAGATTGCTGGAGTCCAGTCGGGGACTTCCACGACCCGCGGTTGCACCAGCTTTGAGCTACGGGCGGCACCGTGGTCCCACGAGACCGAATGCCCGTATTGCGGCGGTCGCGATTGCGCTTTTCCAGGACGAGGATGATCAATGGATGATCCCGTTGACATTGCGACCCGATTCGCTGCAGCATCACGCCGGCCAAGTTTGCTTGCCGGGAGGTCGGTTGGAAGGGGATGAGAATCCTTCGCAGGCCGCTCTGCGAGAATTCGAGGAAGAGCTGGGGGTCCGGGCCGAGGTAACTTGTTACTGCGGTGAATTGTCGGCCTTGTATGTGTATGCCAGCAACAATCTGGTGCATCCGGTCGTTTCCATCATCTCACGACCGACCAAGCCCTGGCAGCCGGACCCTGTGGAAGTGGCAGAAGTCATCATGATGCCGCTGGTGAAGTTGTTACGAAATCGCGAGGAATGTGAGCTGGCATTGTGCCGCGAGGTTCGGCAGGGCGGCGAGCCTGTCGATCAGTTGGTGTTTCGAGCGACAGCCATTCAGGTTGGTCAGCACAAGGTTTGGGGGGCGACTGCGATGATTCTAGATCAATTGGCCCAAATCTTGCTTTCTGCTTCAACGAACTGAGAGGACTGCCGCTTTGGAACAATGCTCGGTTTAGCCCACCGCTCACGAATCGTTTGCACGAGGTGCACCAATGGTGGGGTTCGTTGGCCGGTTCTGTATTTTTAACGGGGCCTCTGGGGGCATCTAGAGACCGTTGAAGTGGCGTCGACTTGGCAAGTCGGTGCCCGTTGCCGACTTGAGCGGAACCCTTACAATTCAAACTCCAATTGCTCACATCAGCTTGCTCCCTATTGTTGGCAGCCAGTTGTTCCAGCGAACTTCTTCTCCGTTCACGGACTAACCATTCCCTTTGGAAGGAAATCATTATGGCTTCTGATGCCGTCATAGAATTTACTGAAGACAACTTCAAATCCGAAGTGATCGAAGCCGACGGTGCTGTCTTAGTCGATTTTTGGGCTCCCTGGTGTGGACCCTGCCGTCAAATCGCGCCAATGATCGATGAACTGGCAAGCGAGAATCCAAACGCCAAAGTTGGCAAAGTCAACATCGACGATAACCCAGGCGTCGCGCAGCAATTCGGGATTACCAGCATTCCAACGTTGTTGGTGTTCAAAGGCGGAGAAGTGTCTGACAGCTTCGTTGGGGTTCGCCCAAAATCAGCCTTGCAGGAAGCGATCGATTCGGCTGCATCGTAAGTCCGTTCGTAGGGCAAGGTTGCCGCGGCCATACGCAGGCTAACGATCGTCTGCGATCGTGTTGCCTGCGGCGCGTGCTTTCCAGTTTGACGTCGACTCGGTGGATGCCGTTCCCGTTGATGCTGCCACTACCACTCCCACTCTCGCTGACGAGATAACTTTGACCAAACCAACCAGCCCTGCAGCCGGCCCTAAAAGTGCGGCGGCCTTCGAAAGAGCTCGGCGTTTGATGCCGGGCGGGGTCAACAGCCCAGCTCGAGCCTTCGGCGCCGTCGGTGGCACTCCGCTGTTTATTGACCATGCCGAAGGGCCGTATCTGTTCGATATCGATGGAAATCGTCTCATCGATTACATCGGTTCCTGGGGGCCCATGATTCTCGGCCACGCCCACGATGAGGTGATCGAGGCGATCGTGCAGGCTGCCGGGCGCGGGACAAGTTATGGAGCGCCGACCGAGGCCGAGTCTCAACTCGCCGAGCAGATCATCGATGCTGTGCCGAGCGTGGAGAAAGTCCGCTTGGTCAACAGCGGCACTGAAGCGACGATGAGCGCGATTCGTGTTGCTCGGGGGGCGACGGGACGCGACAAAATTATCAAGTTCGCCGGGAACTACCACGGACACGTTGACAGTCTGCTGGTGGCGGCAGGCAGTGCGGCGGCGACTTTAGGTGTCCCCGATTCGCCAGGAGTAACCTCCGGAGCCGGGCAGGATACCATCGTGTTGTCCTACAACGATGTGGAATCAGTCCGCCAAACATTTCAGCAGTATCCTGGTCAAATCGCAGCAGTGATCTTGGAGCCGATTGTTGGGAACATGGGCTGCGTGCCGGCAACTCCCGAGTTTCTGCAAACGCTGCGAGATGTCACCACCGCAGACGGTGCGATCTTGATCTTTGACGAGGTAATGACCGGTTTTCGAGTCGCCTTCGGCGGTGCTCAGGAACGGTTTGGGATTACGCCCGATATGACGACGCTGGGCAAAATCGTGGGTGGCGGAATGCCTCTCGGAGCGTACGGTGGACGGGCGGACATCATGGACCAAGTGTTGCCGGCCGGGAAAGTTTTTCAGGCGGGAACACTGAGCGGAAATCCTGTCGCCGTGGCGGCCGGTAGCGCGACGCTGAGACTGCTGAAAAACGATTCGCCCTATCCCTATCTGGACATGATCGGGAATCGATTGGCCAAGGGATTGGATCAAGCGGCGGCGGCGGCGGGAATCAAACACTGCGTACAAGGTGTCGGCAGCATGGTTACGCTGTTCTTTCACCCCGGACCCGTTCACAGTTGGAATGAAGCCGAGCATTGTGATCGCGAGCTGTTTGGTCGCTATTTCTGGGGCTTGATTCAGGCGGGGGTCTACATGCCCTGCAGCCAGTTTGAGGCGTTGTTCATTAGCCGCATGCACACCGAAGCGATCATCGACGAAACCATTGCGGCTGCCGAGGATGTGCTGAAACAGCTCGCCTAGCCTGGGCTGAATCTGACCCGATCATGACCGCTGCGGCGACTTGAATGGCAGTCGAGCATTTTCTGTGCGGTGAAATCCCGATGGTGGGGCGTGAAGCCTTGGTGGGGCGTGAAGCCTTGGTGGGGCGTCGACAAAGGCCAGGTGTTCAGTTTTCGTTGGTTTCCGCGAGGATTTCTCGAATTCGCAGCCCAAATTTATCGCCGACTTTGATCGCTTCGCCCGTGGCGAGCTGCTGGCCGCCGGCTTCTAGGACAAGTGGTTCGTCGCAGTGGGCGTCAAACGTGAGCATGGAGCCCGGTACCAGATCGACGATTCGTTCCAGCGTGATGTTTTTTCGGGCCAATGTGACGCTAATCGGCGTTTTGATTGCTAGAACTGCCCGTGAATGGCTGCTGTTGAGGTCTGGCATCGCAATTCTGTCCTAAACGCGCGGGAAGCAGCGAAATCGACCAAAGAACTCCACGCTGCTGTGTTGTTATCGTCGCGCTAGGCGGAAAAGATTGCCTAGAGTCCAGTAAAGATGACCAAAATGCTGGCTTCACGGGCCCTTTTTTGAGCATTCCCCCCATGTGGGGGTGTAGTCGAGTCGATGGCGGAGATACATTGGTCGCTTCGTGTTGGGACCGGTCCCGTTCATGCGTAGCCGGCCCTTCAGGAAACGCCTCTACGTCATTGATCTTTTGAAATAGAAAGCAAAGAACATGTGCCTACTGGCTGTTCAATATCGCTTGGTGCCCGAGAGTCCGATTCTCGTCGCAGCCAATCGCGAAGAATACTTCGATCGGCCGAGTTTGCCGCCATCGATTCAATCAGGAAAACCCCGCGTTTTGTGTGGGATCGATCAACAGGCCGGTGGGACTTGGTTGGGTGTCAATCAGAACGGTTTGTTCGTTGGTCTTTGTAACCGCGCAACGACGATGCCCCTGTTTGGCCAACGCTCCCGTGGTTTGCTCGGGTTAGATTTGCTCCGCTGCACGTCCGCGGCAGCCGCGTTGGAAAAGGCGGAGACAGAGTTTGCCAAAACTCGCTACGACGGCTGCAACATCCTGATCGCCGATGCGAAAAATGGTTACGCGATTCATGCGGATGAGCGGCAAGAAGTTGTCGAGCTGCGTGAAGGACTGAACATCATTGGTGCTCGGAATCTGAATGATCCCGAGGACCAGCGAGTGCAAATGGCGCGGCGACTGCTCACGCTGCAAACGCTCGACTCCCCGGTGAAGTTCTTGGCGGTTGCGAGCAAAGTGTTTGCTCGTGCCCCTGTCGGGCCCGGACGGCCTAGCATGGTGGTTCGCAATGGTGACTACGGCACGGTCAGCAGTACGTTGATCGCGCTCGGGGTCAAGCCTCGGGATGCGATTTATCAGTTCAGCAGCGGCGCACCTGATCAGGCGAAGTATGAAGATTTTTCGCCGATGCTGCGTGACATTCTCAGCCGTGGGCTCCGCGAATCTCGGACCAAAGCGAAGGCGAAGAGCTAAGCCCGGATATGACCGGGAATCGATTGTCATCACAGGCAATCGGTTGCGATCTCATTACCCATCACACCGGCATGCTGCCGGTGAAATCGGAGGAGAGATTGAAGCCTATTGCTTGTTTGCGGTCGGCTTTTCGACGGCTGAACGGGCCTGGAATGGAAATTCGTCTCATTGCTGCCACGTCATACAGGCGGGCGAATAGGAACACGCATGGCTGATCCAACAGTAGAACCAGATCGGTTCGGTTCACTTGACGGAGCGTTATGTTTGGTGACCGGTGGTGCCGGATTCATCGGTTCCCATCTTGTTGACGCATTGCGTGCCCGTGGGTCCCGCGTCCGTGTGCTCGATAATTACAGCACTGGGTTCGCGCACAACTTATCGCATTTGGATTCGGACGAAGCGGTCGAAATTCTTCGTGGCGATGCCTCCGATGCAGCGACGGCGGATAAGGCAGTTGCTGGGGTTGACTATGTGTTTCATCAAGCTGCTATGGCGAGCGTGCCACGCAGTATTCGTGAACCCGATTTGTGTCATGCTTGGTGCACGACCAGTACGGTCCAATTGTTGCGTGCTGCATCCCAGGCGAATGTGAAGCGGTTAGTGCTTGCCTCGACGAGTGCAGCGTATGGTGATTCACCGTTCGTCTCTAAACGTGAAGTCGATCCCTCCGCGCCGCTATCGCCTTATGCGGCGGCGAAGCTCGCCTCGGAAGCTTATTGCCAGGCATTTGTACGGAGTTTCCCCATCGAAGCGGTCATCCTGCGTTACTTCAACGTGTTCGGGCCGCGGCAAGATCCCCAAAGCGAATACAGCGCGGTGATTCCACGTTTTGTCTCGATGATTCTGGCGGGGGAGCGACCGATTATTTACGGCGATGGTCAGCAATCCCGCGATTTCGTCTATGTGCAAGATGTTGCGAAGGCGAATTTGTTGGCCGCCACGACACCTGGGGTCAGCGGATCGACTTTCAATGTGGCGCGTGGCGAGCGAACGACGCTGTTGGATTTGCTGGTGACCTTGCGTGAAATTTTGGGGCAGAGCATCGAACCGATTCACGAACCTCCACGCGTTGGTGACGTGCGTGACTCCTTGGCTGATATTTCTCAGGCGAGAAATTTGCTCGGGTTTGAGCCAGATGTATCGATGTCCCAGGGGCTCAACCAAAGCGTCGATTATTATCGAAGCATCGTTGAATCTTAGGCCTCTGCTTCGGGACGGATGTTCTTGGGAGCGGCGACCGCGCGGATTCGCTGGCAAAGCACGGCGATTTTCTAGCTGGCGAGTCAGGAAAGTTCGCTGCTCAACGCATTTTCGAAGCGTCGGCTGGTGGTTGCGAAGCTGATTCTTGCTGGTGGTAACTAGGTCTGCCCTGTCTCCTGGCCCATCTAGAGATCTGTCTCCTTACCCATCTAGAGATCTGTCTCCTTGCCCATCTAGAGACCTGTCTCCACCTGCCTCCTTCCCCATCTAGAAAGCAGGGGGGCGTGATGTACGAGAGGTGAGGCATCGGCTCCCGCTTCCCTTTGGGCTGCAGGTATTTCCAATTTGGGATACGATGCGTTGATGATCCGATTTTCCCTCCTTTGCTGTCTGCTGGTGCTTTTCGCCGGCAACACTGCTTCGGCCGAATTTCGTGTGGTGCGGCTGCATCACGTGCCAATGCTCCCGAACGCATTCCGGATTCATCCAGAATTATTTTCGGGCGGAACGCCAAACGGCGATCTCGGTTTTGCGCAGCTGAAGCGACTTGGCATCAAGACCATCGTCAGCGTCGATGGGGCAACGCCCGATTTGGATGCCGCTCGGCGGCAAGCTCTACGTTACGTGCATCTACCGCACGGCTACGAGGGGATTTCGGAGACGCACGCGCAGCGACTCGCCAAGGCCGTTCTCGAGCTCCCCCGGCCAATCTATTTTCATTGTCACCATGGCAAGCATCGTAGTCCCGCAGCAGCGGTGGTGGCGGGGGTCGGTGCTGGGATGATCGCACCGTCAGTCGGAGTTGGGTTCCTGCAGCTTGCTGGAACAAGCGAGCACTACACGGGGTTGTACCAGGCGGCAGCGGGAGCGCACAAAATGGATGCTTCGCTGCTGCGAGCCTTGCCATTCGAGTTTGCTGAAGCTGTCGAGGTGGCACCGATGGCCAAGTCGATGGTTGAAATCGAAGGTGCGTTCAGTCATCTGTCACAGCTTCGCAGTAGCGGCTGGAAGGTCCTGGCTGAAGACCCAGATCTCGATCCCGCTCACGAGGCATTGATATTAAAAGAGCATTTCACGGAGTTGATCCGGAGTTCTCGTGATCAGCGATCGACTCGATTTCTGGCTCTGCTCGAGGCCTCTCGCGATTCGGCAGCCAAGCTGGAGGCTGGTTTGCGACGAACGCCTCGGTCTCTTGCGGAATGCCGCGACGCATTGGCCGCGATTTCAAGCGATTGTCGTCAGTGCCACCGAGAGTACCGAGATCGCCCTGCCAAGTAAGCGATTTCGAATCCGATAGACGGTGAGATTTGATTTCTGCAGGGCGGCTTGGTTTGTTGACTCGAGCCTCTCGTCGTGTGACAGGTTTGATTGGTGCATTGGTTTTCAATGTTGATCAACCGCAATGGGATCAACCGAAATGGTCTGACCCGTGCCCGAACCAAAACAGGCCCGAACCAAAACAGGCCCGAACCAAAACAGGCCCGAA
>JARGNK010000166.1 GCA_029213145.1 Rubripirellula sp.
GGCGGTCTGACCATCGGCACGATCCGTTCGCTACCTAAACCCTGGTGATTCCGTTAAGTGTGATAATGAACGAGTAAAGCTCGAACAGCTCAGCGAGTCGCTTTCTCACCGAACAGAATCAGTTTGTAAAGGCATTCGGACTGCAGGGATCCGCAGAATCTTCTTAAGTGCGCATTCAAGTTCGGGCTTCGCGGTGGCAAGCGAACTGGCTTCACACCTTCGTTGTGTAGGAATTCCCGAAACGACTTACAAAACGTTGCATCGCGGTCCATGATCAAGACATTCTTTTCCTTGAGAAAACCATCCTCGTAGTTGGTCAACTCAGGGGCTACCGTTCAACCACGCTTCGTTCGGATTGGCGGTGCATCCTACGAATTTGACGCGGCGTGTCTTCAGCTCCATGACAAAGAGAAGGTAGAACGTGGTCAGGCCGACCTTGGTCCAGACCTCCACGGTGGTAGAGTCAATCGCAGCCATCACGTCCAAGTGCGCTTTCAGGAATGTTTCCCACGATACTGTGTATTTGCGGACTGGTGCTGGCTCGATGCCGTGGACTTTGAGGATGTTGCCAATGGTGGAGTCGCAGATGTGGCAGCCGACGTTCGATAACGCACCGCCGATACGGTCGTCGCCCCAGGTCGGGTTCTCTTTTGCGAACTTGACGGCCAAGCGACATCGCTGGTCATCGGTTAACAAGATTCGTTTCTTTCCGAGCATCTCTTCGAGAACTGCATTCTCGGTGCGAGGGTACTCAATGACTTCTTGTTGTTGTCGATTGATCCATCCGGCAAGAATGATCAGCATCAACTGCCACGGTCGCAGGGCGAGTTTCATTGGCGTCTCGGTGGTTTGGAAAACCTGAGAGGCGCATTGGTGTGAGACGAACTGTAAACCTGCGTGGGCAGGCGTGAAAGCAATCGGAGCTTGCCTGCGTTCCGGTTGGAACGATCGCAGAAACATTACCGCAGTCGACAGCATGTCAGTTCGGCTGAGATGTATGCCTGCCAAACGTTTGGAAGTTGCCTTTTTGCAGCATTTAGTGCTCGGCTGAGTTTTTTGATCCCACGCGTTTCCACTCTTCGTTCGCAAGTCGCGTTTCTGAGTGAAGCTGTAGCGGTCGGCGCAACTTTGGCGATTGCAATATGTTGGCTTGATTAGACCCAGGTGTTGGATCGATCTGAAAAAAAGGGTAGGCCGGTCGATCCCTCGACTGCTTTTCGAAAGTTGCCAAGAGGAGTGCTTCATGCGTCATTTGCTCAGTTTGCTTTTTGCCTTTGCTTTCATTCCCGCCATCGGCTATGCGGCTACGAGGACGGACCAGGTTGAGGCTGCTGCCAAAAACGGCAAATACACGTACGTGATGTTTTATCGTGCGAACGACGCCGCGACTCAACGGATGGCGAGTACGATTCGTTCACAAGTTACCGAAAACGAGGAAAAAACCACTTGGGTCACCGTCAACGTTCGCGATCGCAAAGAAGCTTCGCTGGTGAAACGATTCGATGCTTCGAGGATTCCGCTTCCCGCGGTATTCGGTGTGGCGCCAAACGGTGCGGTCACAGGTGTTTTTCGACAGAAGGTCGATCAAGCTCAGCTTACCCAGGCGATTCTGACACCCAAGTACGCCGACATGGTGAAGGCGCTACAGAATCAGCAGATTGCTGTCGTCTGCCTGATGCCAACAGCTGACACTCCAATTCCGGCTGGTGTGACGACTCTGCAGCAGAATCCTGAATTCAAGGGGAAACTCCACCGGGTCACGGCGTATGCGACGGAAGTTGCCGAGGCCGGGTTCTTTCAACGCATGCAAGTCGATCCCACTCTGGGTGCTCCCGCTGTGCTGATGTTTGCCCCACCCGGCACGCATCTTGGAACCTTCGACGCTGCGGTGAGCGGTGAAGAACTCGCTCAGGAACTGCATAAGTCGGGCAAGTGCAACTGCAGCAAGTGCCAGAAGAAATAGACGGCATCAAGCGAACTTAGGGCCGCGCGTACAACTAGACAATTCGCTGAAGGTTTCCGCGTGGTGGGTCTGAGATTTCATCAGCCTTCGGAATAATCGGATTCGACGAAAGGACCATCCATGAAACTTCATTCAATGGTTTGGAAAGAGATATTGCGCCGCCCGGGTCAGAGCTTGACGGCGCTGCTAATCGTTGCCTTGGGCGTTTCGGCGTTGGTCGCGGTTGAGAGCGTCGTGGCATCTTCCGAACAGCGAGTTGCGTCACAGATGCAACAGCTAGGTGCTAACATCCTGATTCTGCCGGAGGGTGTGACATTGCAGGACTATCATGCCGCCGACGCACACGGGAGATCTTTGCCGGAGGAGTATGTCACACGAATCACGCTTGCGCAAAAAGTTGGCGTGGAGGAACTCGCCCCCAAGCTCTCTGTGCCTGCGGAGCTGGGCGGCGATTCGATCGTGGTAACCGGTATTCTGCCCAGATCCGAGTTCTACAAGAAATCGGCTTGGCAAAGCGTCGACCTGCTCACCGCAGGTCTGAGCGAAAATGGGGTGGGAAAGAAACATGAAGGCTGTGGCGGGCGATCTTGCCAAATTGCAACGACTGACAAGACAGACCTCAGCTCATACGCGACAACTCGGATTGTGCACGAACTTGACATGAATTCTGCCCTCGTTGGGGCTGACCTTGCCAAATCGCAAGGGATTAAAAAAGGGCAGGGCATCCGCATACTCGGTGCAAGTTTCCGGGTTGAGGGCATCCTGCCGGCTACCGGGACAAGCGATGACGGTCGTGTATTGGCGCACTTGCATCGTGTGCAGGAATTGGCGGATACCGGTCCCATCGTCAACGTAATCGAGGTGATGGGTTGCTGCGAGGAAGCAGCAACGGACCTTGTCGGCGAACTGGATGCCCTTTTGCCCGATGCTCGCGTGGTCACGATTTCACAGATTGTTCAAACGCAAGTCACTGTCAACCGACTGATGAATCGGCTCTCTTACGTGATCTTTGGAATCTTGATGCTGATTGGGGGTGCCAGCATTGCCAGCGTCATGTTCGCCAATGTCACTGAGCGGCGTCGTGAGCTTGGCACACTGATGGCCTTGGGCGCCACACCGGGCATGATTAGTCGCATGATCCTGCTGAAGGCATCGACGGTCGGAGTTTGCGGCGGAGTTTGTGGATTAGGCCTTGGTCTGATGGCTGCTTACGTCGCGGGTCCGCAGTTTCTTGGAGTTTCGACGAACGTCTCGATGCAAGCTGTGATGATCGGCTTGGTCGTCGCGGTGATCGTTTCCCTCGTCGCAAGCTATCCTCCGGCGAGAAAGGCGGCTCATTTGGATCCCTGTCTCTGCTTTCAAGATTCTTGATCAAGCCATCGGAGTACTGTTCTTCGAATCGAAAAGTTGCAGTTGCCGAGTTTCCCATTCCAATTGATCTCGTGATCACCGCTTCCAACTCTTATCGAGACTAGCGTCATGATTCAAATCGAATCGATATGCAAGGACTATACCCGTGGCCGCAACGTTGTCCACGCGCTTCATCCAACGTCAATGAATTTCAATGGAGGTGAGTTCATCGCCATTGTTGGTCCGAGCGGAAGTGGAAAGTCAACGTTGCTGTCGATGATCGGCGGGATGCTTTCGCCAACGTCCGGCCGTGTCGTTGTGAACGGGCAATCGCTGTACGAGATTAACGTCAAGCAGCGGTCGCGACTGCGTAATGAGCAGATTGGATTTCTATTCCAAAGCTTCAACCTGATCTCGTACCTGAACGCCATCGAGAACGTGCAATTGCCGATGACTGTGTACGGAACTGATCGGGCAAATCAGCAGAACCAGGCGAAGCATCTTCTTGAACGATTTGGACTCGGTGAACGCCTGGACCACAAACCATCCGAGCTGAGCGCTGGACAGCAACAACGGGTTGCCATGGCACGTACGCTCGCGATGGGGCCGAATCTGATTCTCGCCGACGAGCCTACTGGGAATCTGGATCCTGAATCGCGCGATCTGATCCTCAGGACATTGCATGAACTCTGTGAAGAGGGTCGAACGATCATTCTCGTTACCCATGACATGACGGTTTCAGCTTCTGCACATCGTGTATTTCACATCGACGACGGCTATGCGTCAGAGGATACCCAGAACAAGTCTCGCGATGCCGCGTAATCTCGGAAGACTGTCCTGACCTTGCACCTAGCTGCCAAGCATTGCCGTTGCTCGTCGGTCAACAGGATCCGTTTCCTACCGATGTGCTCTGTCAGCACCCTAACCTCGCTCTGCAGACACTCGATTCGTGACTGATGCTCGCGAGTAACCAGCTGGCAAGAATGACCAGCAACAAATGCCGCGGTTGCAAAACAAATTGCATCGGCGTCTCGGCGGTGAGACAACTCCAAGACAATCATCGGTGTGGGCCGGAGTGTAAAGCTGCGTAGCCGATCCTGTGAGCGATCGAGGCTTGTCGTCGTTCGGGAGAGAACGATCGCGGAAACATTGTCGAAGCAATCTCGCACCTCATTTCGACTGAGATCGACGGATGGCAATCGGTTAAAAGCCACATTTTCGCGGTGTTTGTGGCTCGGTTGGGTCTTATGACCCCAAGGGTAGTTCAGTTTGCTGAACCGGTAATCTGCTCAGCGTTGCTCTCAAACGTGAATGGCGTGTCATTGACCGGATCGATCGCGATCGTAAAGTCAGCCTTTCGGTAAGTTCCGGCAGTGCTGTCGGTCGTTTCTGGTGTCGTGCTGGCTTCTGAGTGGTTTTCAAATTCACACGAGGGGCAACCGTTGTCTACTCGCCACGCGTTGTGCGAGGCGGCATTGGGTGCTTTGAGACGGTTGAAACGCCCATCGGAATTGCTGGGAGACTGGTCAGCTTGGCTTGAAACAGAGCTGGCCGGCCGGTTTGCGGCTGATCAGCAAACCATTAGCCCGTTTCATTTTATTGCCTGCTATTCTCTGGCACGCGTTCTTGATTATGCCTGGATCGGTTCTGGAACACTCAAAAGTGGCATCCGACCGCTGCCAGCAACGAGTGTCTGCGCTGCATACTCCCAAATCGCGTGGTAATCAGCAGTGGAAGAAATTGCGGCTTGGCAACAAGTCTAATGAGCATCACCCAGCTCCTCGTCAATCAGCTTGAGGGCCTGATCGATCAACTTCTCCGCTTCTTGGATTTTCTGTCCTTCAAGCAAAGGTCCGATCTGTCGCATCAGCCTTTCGATGTGAGCGAATTCGCCTCTGTTCTTCTGCACGTTTTGGGCGCCTTCCTGAAGCCGGCGAATCTTGGATGCGAGTTGTTCCGGAGGTCCCTGTGGTGGATGCGTTCGTTTCGGCCGTTCGCCCGGATCGTCAAGCTGCTGACGAGCCGATATGTAACGCTTGCGGATGAATTGTTTTAGAGACGCGACGATCTGATCATAATCTTCCTCGTGCCTGCTGGTGACGCGACGATGCGGGAAAGGATCGTTATGCAAATCTTGTTCAATCAACGCATACTTTGCATCAAGGACCTTTGTTAGATGACCAGGGTCGAAATGCTCATCGAGGATCCGCCGAGCCTCGCGACGGTAACGCCTTAGGAGTTCGGTATTGTTGACGATCCGCTCCATCAAAGGATTGTGTGCGCCACTCGTTGGTACAGGCCATGCCGCGTTCCATTGTTTCAAAACTTGGATCCGGCCAAACGCCGTCTCTGAAAATCCGACGTCCAAGTCCCATGGCAGGTACCTCCAGCGATTCCGTGTATTATCCCGATATAAATAGTAGTTGTGCGGGTTCCAACCCGTGAGTTGATCGAACGCGCCGGCGAATAACAGCACGGCCGTCGTGCGCAGGAAATCATCTAACTCGAGTTCCATTTCAATCCGCTCGGCGAAGTCATTCGGCGGCAATTGATTGATCATCCTGATGAACTCAATAAGCTGATCCATATCCTTTTTAGAGGTGCCGGCTTTCCGCTCAAACGCCTTCTTGTAATTAACGCGACTGTCGCCGATGAATTGAAGGTTGCAGCCAGGACCGCCCTCATCACACTTGAAAAGCGATCCATTGGGATCGGGTAGGTAGTTTTCAATAAACGAATCATCGATCCGCTCGACATTGACATACACGCCTCGATAGTCATCATTCACGAACAGCTTGGCATAGTTGGCGCGTTGCGTTATGACTCCCTCGGCTCGAAGAATGTCCGTCACCATCGGTTCACTGAACAGACTGCCAAATTGGATACCGTTGTCTAACGAAACACGGCGCAACCCAAAGAAGCGAGCTTCCTTGTCATACTCATCAAACTTAATCAGATAGCTTCGCTTAAAGGGAGATTGTCGATTTGAAGAACTGTTGCCTTTGAAACGAACGGTAACTTTTGCAAACTCTGTATCTCGCCAGCGGAACGAAGCGGGAACATAAATCCGTTCAGGCAAAGCTTGAACCATCAGTTGCATGTCCGCATCGGCGATCCTGAGGTGGACTTCTTGAACTTGGTTCGGTCTGTAAAAGTCTTCAAGCGGATCAGCGGCCGAGAGCGAATTCGCGATAGAAGCTACGACGAACGTGATAAACGGTGTCGTGCATCGATTTTTATGAGGCATTAGCAAATCCTGATTAGGGTGAAATGGAGCTTACTATGGATCGAAGTGAGAAGAATCTGCCGAGTTTCACTTTAGGTGATCGTTGCTGCTAGAGCACGTTGTGGTAGCGGTCTTAGCTGCGTCCAAAGATCGTGAACGTTCGACAGTGCCACGCTGACCGCGGTTGTATCGACCTGCTCCGCCGTGAGTGATCCAAGCTCCAATTCGCTTTCATCAAGATGCCGTTTGGCGGTCTCCAGCGGCTTGTTCAAATCCGCCAAAGCCGAGACACTTTTGGTCGTATCGCAGGAGGCGGCCAGAGTTTCGGTCTGCTCCCCGGCGGTACGGATCTGCTTGAGGAGTGTTTGACATTTTTGCTGTAGATTCAATTTCTCGGCCCACGCCTGTTCGGATACCTTAGCGGTTACTTCTTCGATCAGCTCTGAATCGCTCCCACTCTCCCTGATCTGCGCGACCAAGAATTGTATGATCTCACCGGCGGGAATCGATAGAAATCTTTCAGCAAATGCCCGCCTACTCCAAATCGAACAACAGGGCTAGTTTGCCCCCCCTCCCCCCATCCTCGCTTTCATGGAAAGCTCTTCCGAATATGTGAATGGACAAAGTGACGATCTGGGGCGAGTGACCTGCATTGCGTGGAACGATACTCACTAAGCAGTTCTTTGATTACTGAAATCAAATAGAATCTTGCTGGCGTGTGGCTTTTGGCAAGCGAACTCGTTGTAGTCGTGTTAGCCTGGCAGCGGATTGAGTGTACAGATTGGATGACAGTCGATGGCGGCATCGAACGAACATGAGCTGAAGCGACTTGTTTCTGAATTAGCAATTCGGGCGTGGGCGGAGGGTGGAGCAACTGACCCATTGGTGCAAGAGAAGCTGATTGATAGCAATCCCCGTATTTCCGAACAGCTCAGGCTTGAATTCAAACGTCTCGGTTTGATCGAACGGGCATTCCATGATGATCCATTGCAAAGTACTGAGAATTCTCCTGAAGCCCAATCAGCGGCGAATTCGAAGAACGGCAACCTGCCATTTGATTGGACATGGAAATGCCTGAGTTGCGAAATCACGCTACGTGACGAAAGTACTAAACGTCGGTCCAGCAGCGATGTCCGAACCTGTCCGAAATGTGGTCGGGAATTAGTTCGTACTCAAGAGTCGGCTACCTCTGTCAGCGGCGATCGGATCGGTCATTATCGCTTGGACCGTGTGGTTGGAGCAGGCGGATTCGGAACTGTTTGGCTGGCCTTTGATGAAGAATTACGACGGCCAGTTGCATTGAAAGTCCCAAAACGCGGTCACTTGGATCCGCGCGATCGCAGGACTTTTTTGCGTGAGGCCCAACTCGCAGCATCTGTCCGACATCCAATGGTTGTCACAGTCTACGACGTAGGTGTTCACCAAAATCAAGTGTACATTTGCAGCGAGTACATTGATGGTCCGACACTCGAGCAACGACTCCCTAGGAAGGAGGACCAACCGGAGGCCTCCTGCCGATTACTTTTGCAATTGTGTGAGCCGCTGAAGGCATTGCATGAAGCGGGGATCATCCACCGCGATCTTAAGCCGAGCAACATTCTGATCGATCCGAATGGTGTCGGACGACTCACTGACTTTGGCATTGCAAAGTCAATTGAAAGCCAGACCGTAAATACGCTCACCGGACAAGTACTTGGAACGCCCTCGTACATGGCGCCCGAGCTTGTTGATGGGAATTCCAAGCATGCGGATCCGCGAACTGATATCTACTCCATCGGCGTTATCTTTTACGAAATGCTTTGCACCAGTGTGCCGTTCAAAGGTCCATGGAGTGAGTTAAAGTCAGCGATCCTTCATGATCGACCACCGACGCTCCAGTCATTCGACCCGCCGTGGGACATTCCCGAAGACTTGGAACGGGTTTGCTTGAAGTGCCTAGAAAAGAACCCGAAGGATCGTTATCCATCGGTTGATCTGCTGGCTGCTGATCTGAAGCGTTTTCTGAGCGGTTTACCCGTCCATGCAAAACCGAAATCGTTGCCACTTTATATCTATCGGCAGATTGAAAAGCATCCTGCTTTGTCTTCGGCAATCGCTCTGGCAACAGTTTTCTTCGTGATCGTCCCTTCTCTTCTCGGAACGATTCACGGGATCACGCAAGATTTTCGACAGGAGCGGCAATCACTGCTGGGCAGGAACCGGGAGTTAAAAGACGCAAATAACGAAGCTGAAGTCGCGATTGCAGAACTGGAGCTACAAACCGAACATGTGGATCGGCAAGCGGCTATCGAAAGTTTGGTGAGGGAAGCAGAGTTGCTGGCCGATACGCTTCCACAGACAGCACTGAAAATGGCGATCGATGTCGCTGGCAGAGTGTCGGCTGACGATTCACCTTACCTTCCCGAAGATCAAATTCGACGAGAAAGTCAGGCTTATCAGTTGCTCGTCGACCTAGCAGTTCGCACCGTAGGGGTCCAACCTGCCATGCCTGGTGGTGAGGCGACACAGTTGCAATTAATGAACCCCAATCGCCTATTGATTCGCAACAAAATCACTGACCACCAAAATAAGAGTCGATTCAATCGCAATCAGCCTCGGGTGGATGAATGCTTTTCGGTTTGGTTGCCCAACCGTGTTATTCAACCGCCGAATAATCAAGTTGGCAAGTTAAGAGAAATCAACTTCCTCGATGTGCACCCACGCGACAGATTTCTGGCGAACCGCTCAGCCATTGTCCGATTCAAACATGAGAATCAGTCGCCAAGCAATATGGGTTCGGCTGCTGGTAATGATCCCGACGGCGGCGAGCGTCAATTGGAGAACTACTCGGTCGCGAGCCCTGGAGCAACGACTTGCTACTGGAAAGGCCTGCCAGCAGCAGATTGCGTCGTGTCAAACGATGGGGAAATTGTGATTTCTCTTCATGTTGATGGGTCAGTTTCTGCGAAGTTCAGAGAGAATGATTCGGTCATCTCAACGACCTACGCCGACATCGACATCGAGGGGGGCCCAGACCGGGCAGTGGACCAGATCAAGTGGCTGGATGATGCCAACACATTGCTTGTTGAAGCCGCAGGGGATATTACGGTCTTTCAGTTGCAGCGCAGACCAAAACGATGGATTTTAAAAGCACAAGCGATCTGGGATGCCAATCTTGATGACGTGGTTTGTTGTAGAACAACCATCGGGGTCCACAACAAAGCGGCACGTGAACTCATGCTCTTTGATGCGCGAGATATTGAGGCGAGCGAACGCAAAGTAAAACCATATTTGGAGCTCCCCTGCGATCAAGTGTTTGACTTGTGGCTTCCACACTCAGGCGGCGAGATCTACGTTGCAGGCAATCGTAATGGTCGTCATCAGTGGCAAAAGTGGAACATCGACGACGGCACATCAGCACAAGTTTTGGCGTGGGAAACCGACCAGGCCTTTCCACAATTGATCGCTCACCCAACTCTTGATTTAGCAGTTTTGGTTGGTCAGAACCTTTGGCTGTTGGATGCCTCAACCGGTAGCTTGCATACACTAGTGGACCGCGAAAAACCGCTTCCGAAGCTGAGCCCGAGTTCAGTGTCATGGTTAGGAACGACAAGGAATCTGTTGATCGGTCATGGTACGCAGCTTTCACTATTGGACACTGTTGAGCCAAGCGAAGCATTTCAATCAGCGAAGACGATCTATCGCCAGCCATCGAGCGTGGAGTCTGTCGTTTCCAGCCCCAAAGGAGATTGGATTGCGAGTCTCGATCGCGCTGGTAACACGAGAATCGCAGGATTTCCGATCCGGTCGACGCTGCAGCGGACAATGGTTTCACCGAGCGTTCCAGATCAGAATCAGTCTATTAAGCGACTGACACAAAATGCCTCTGGAAATCTCTTCTTATGTCACTACACCTCAGGCATGGTCGAGGTGCTAGAGAACAAGTTCATTGGCGGTCAACAATCATGGGAGAAACTCTTCAGTAACGTCTTCATCCATGATGCTGGAATCGGCAATCAGACCCTTTCTTTACTAGGCCAGCATCGCCAATTGATCGCGTACTCGGGTAACACATTCGAGCGTTCTTTCTTTCATGCTCGCGTTCCAGAAGATATTCGCAGAGTTTGGGTTAGCCAGGATGACCGTTGGTTGATCGCATGGGGTGCGACGCAAGTCTTGACTTATGATCTTTCCAAGCCCAAGGAGACACCTAGAGTTTACCAGGCTCAACATGCGATCCGATCACTTCGTTTATCGATCGATCGGCGTGCGATTGTAATTCTAGACGATCATCCTCAGTTCACGGTTCTTGATCTTGCCTCCCACGATGTGATCAATCAATACTCCTTCGATGCCGATCAACCTGCCGCACTCAAAATACCGTTGATCATTACCAACGACTATGCATTTGCGATTTCAGGCGGAAGCATTCATTGTGTTGCTACCTCTCCGCCAGATCGGAGCGAGTTGAACATAGCGGGCGACAGAGTGACTCGGGAAGCTGTTCGTCAAACGTCGCTGAGATTCTCGAGCCGGCAGGCTCCCTCCATCTCGAGTTGGGTGTCGAAAACGGGTGAAGGTTTATTTTTAATACCGAAGGCGAACTCTCTAAACGCTTTTCTTGTCGGGGACGAGCCATGGCAGCAGGTGGACCTATGGCGCGGCACGGACTTCGCTCGGCAAGTGCAGCAGTGGAAACTTACCCAACAGCAGCAACTGGTGGCATGCAGTCCTGATCGAAATTGGATTCTCGTCGCGTCGGGCAGCGACGCATGGCTGTGGCACCTAGATAACGGGATAGAGTACGAACCGAAGCAATTACCAATCGATTTCAACAGCAATGTCACTGCGGCTGCTTTCTCATCGGATGGACGATTCCTCGCTCTTGGATTTGACTCAGGACATGTACGTTTTTGGCCACTTTCTGCGGATGTTAAAACGAGAGCCGAAGTCACCATCCCAATCTCGACCGATCCAATTGAAAAATTGATTTTTCTTAACGCGGGTGAAGGCCTCGTCGTTGGGTGCCATTCGGGTGTGTTTCAGTTATCATTGGGAGTTGCTAGCTTCGCAAAGCAGCTCGATGATCTTGTCAGTCAGTCACAGCGTGTACGAAGCGGAATGGTTCGAAAACTGCAGTCCACTGATCGGTAGATTTCAAGATGGGATTTCCTCCCTGCAGAGATTGAATCCAACGGATCTTTGGGTGACTCCCGTTGAATCAACGATCATATGAACTCTTGCAACCAAGACACGGCTTTTCATCGCCGAATCACCAGGGCAAAAGATGGAGATAAGGACGCCTTTCGGGAATTGATTCTGACGGAGGCACCTGCGATTGAATCTTTCATCAAGTCACGGCTTTCGGTGTCATACCATAGAGTGGTAGATGTCGACGATGTCTTGCAGGAAACATTTCTCTCGATTCACCGCGACCTTTCGACGGCTCACTTCGATTCTAAGCAGTCTTTTTCAAATTGGTGCATTCGAATTTCAGAAAACCGAATGTTAGACATGGTGCGCCGGAGTAAACGCAAGAAACGTGGCGGCGACATGAACCGGTTGGATGGCGACTGCCAAGACGGACCAGGATTTGTCGATCAACTAGAGGGAGGCGAAACCAAAGCAAGCGTAAAGTTGCGACGATTAGAGGAAGCGGACATCATTCGCGAGGCGATGGCAGAATTGCCGAGTGTCCAGCGAAAGGCTACGCAGATGAAATACATTGATGGTCGCAACAATCGATCGATTGCTTTGTTCTTAAACAAGAGTTCGCAAGCTGTCGATGGGTTGCTCAAACGAGCAAAGGCGAAGCTCAAGGCTATGCTGCAGAGCAGCGATTGATCCCCTTTGATTTCGGTTGCAATCGGTATTGGTTTAGCTTCGTTTTCACAATCAAAGCTGCTCGCTCCTCCTTACCTCCTGTTTGGTGAAAAGTCCTTGCAGTTTCGGGGGATTCCTCCTTTGAGGAAAACTGTTGGTGCTGACGAATCCGAGGATCAGTTCGTTATGGTGACTGCTTCACCGTTGAGAGGCACACCTGAGGATACCGGTTGACGCAGCGGCGATGTCTCGCACTTTACACACTTGTTGCCCTGTTGCACGCCAGATGCTGCTCGCAAAAGTGCTCGCCCCTGCTCGAATCTTGCACGCCACTGGGAAAGGAAGTGATCATTCCGGCAATATGATGCGTCCGAGTTCGCGTGGATTCTGCGAGCCGTCGCTGAGTCCAAAAAAATATTTCTCGTTTTTCGCGCCCGTCATGCCTCTGACCTGTCGCTCTCCCTTTAGACGGTGACAAATCCTGCATCACGTAGATGCGGGATGGATCACGGATCATGTTTTCGAGCCACAGAAATCAGAGGAAAAATGATGAAAACAAGAATTCTTCTCCGAAACGTTCTCGGTGGAATGTTACTTACTGGGATGATGCAGGGGACAAGTTTTTCCCAGATGGGTACGCCAGAAGATGATGGGTGCATCGACATCGATGAAGTCATCGTGTGTGAGGATTCGGACGGCGATGGAGATCTAGAATGTGACAATGGTGGTGAGGTAAGGGTTGGTTCCGACGGTGAAAAGCGTCTGTACCCGGGAGGAAAACTCCTGAAACCAGTCGTGCCGACAAACCCGAACCCGAATCCGAACCCGAACCCGAACCCGAACCCAAACCCAAGCCCAAACCCAAGCCCAAGCCCAAGCCCAAACCCTGCGCCCACGCCCACACCCACTCCAAATTCAGGTTCGGTCCCGACTTCGGGTGACAATGCGCGAGGGACTCAAGCTGATGAATCAATCGGAATTTATGTCGTTGAAGGATTGAATCGCCATGGTGGACTGACTTTCGTGGTCGTTCTGAATGATCAAGCAAATCCAAATGACTCTCCCGGCCCTTACGATGGTGAGACAGACGACGCAGACGGCTATACAGAAATCGAATGGACTTACCTGACGCTGCTCGAAATGGGACTGACTGAGCATGAGGCGATGTCAATTCTTATTGGTGGGGAGGGGACTGACGACGAAGAGCCGAGTGCAACCAAAATCAAGAAACCTGTGTTCGGCCCACATATCCTAAGTTTCTAGAAACTCGCCATTCGATTATTTAAATGAGTCTTTAGAGTTCACTCTGCCTCTCAGAACCTGCGTGAAAGGCCGGGAGTCTACCCGGCCTTTCGCCTCGCCTCGATTGAGGGCCTGAATCAGCTCAGTCTGTGTGCCCTGGATGACCGTTTAACGCAGAGCCACAGCTATCGACAACCCGCCACCTCGCTATCCAGCTTGAGGTCTTGTCGACCCTAACTTTAGGACGCCCGTTTCACGTGTCCGTAGCCAGACGCCATCTGTTACACCGCGAAAGCTCACTCATTCTGGCTGTCAAAAAAGCGTTGAGGCAGGAATGAATCCACAAACCAGGCATGGACTGCATGAGGGAACAGGGTTCCCTTTCCACAATGCAAGCTTCAGCCGGAACGATGGGTAAGTGCAATGGTGCCAAGTTGGTCAGCCAAGTGATGTGCGCCATGCGGGCCGTGGTGACTTGGCCTCAAAATTGGACGCGGTAAGACTAAGTTCGAATCCTTTTCGGTCACCGTGACACTGGAAGTAACACCCTCGCCCTAACTATCAGTCGATAAAGAGGTTGCGACAAAATTCCGAAATGGATTTCGTTCGAAAAGGGTTGCTTTGTACGTGCTTCCTCTGCCTAAGGGCAGCGATATCATCATGCAAACGCACTTTCATCCGTCTGGTAAGGTCGAATGGGAACAAACCGAAATGGCGATTTACTTTGCCGACAAGCCGCCCTCTCGCCAAACGGTCGACGTGCCATTGCCGCCGCTGTTCGGTCGGTTTGCTGGGATCAACGTACCGGCGGGCGAGAAGGATTTTAAAATCTCGCAATCGATCACGTTGCCAGTTGATGTCGAAGCGATCAGCATCCGCGGCCACGCTCACTACATTTGCCGTGCAATGGAAATGACAGCGATGTTGCCTGACGGCGTAAAGATGACCTTGATGAAAATTGACGATTGGGATTTGGACTGGCAGAACCGCTATCAATTTGCCAAGCCGCTTTCGCTGCCGGCCGGCACCAAACTGTATGCGGAGATCATTTACGACAACTCGGCCGACAATCCAGAAAACCCCTACTCGCCACCGCAGCCCATCAAATGAGGCCGCGAGTCCAACGACGAAATGGGTGCCGTCACAGTGCAAGTTATTGCCAAAGACGAAAGGGATCGTCCCGAACTCCGGTCCCAAAACAATTCGTGAAATATCTGCTGCGCGGTCCCCCGTTTTCGATCACTTTTTTGCCAGCGGCGATCTGGCTGGACTCAATCTCGACCGAGAATCTTCCCACGCAACCAAGGATTTCACTCGCCGAAATGTTCGTTCGAGTTGTTTGACCCCACGGGATGGTAATCAAAATTCTTTATCCAGGCTTTTCCTCAACGGGGAATTGGCTGGTCAAATCCAGCAATCACTGGATGTCGTATGGATGCAACGCAATGCTTTGAACAATGAGCACGATGCAGCCATTTTCCTTGGCATCCACTGCGTAGGCAGCATCGATGAATTGCGAGTTTATCGACGTGCGTTATCAGAAACGACGCTGAAGAGGCTTCACCAAGAGGCGAAGTGACCGAGGGATAAAGCCTCATCGAAGGGGATGTCCGATTCGTTGTTGAAACTCTTGATGGTCTCTCTTGTCAAAGCTTA
>JARGNK010000167.1:0-11328 GCA_029213145.1 Rubripirellula sp.
AGAGAATATCAGTGGTCGAATTGCTTCCACGACGCCTCAAAATTTACGAGTGGATGACGCTCGAGACCTGATCTTTTTAGCCTTCGGTCGGGATAATGCGCAGGACGAACAAAAGGACACACTCGACGTGGACAATATCGAGGGAACACGAGAGCATGCCCTGAAGTCCTGTTTAGAGCTTTTCAATTAATAAAGCGGTGCGGTACTGACATACAGGTTTCCAGCGGAAATCAATTTGGCAACTCGATTCTCGTTTTGGCTTCGGCTCAGGTATCCAAACCTGGTGGGCTGTTGAGTTGAGCGGGCAAAACTGCGCAGATAGTTCGGTCCAAGAGTTTTCAAGATCTCAGCATCAATGAAAGATCTTTTCTCGGCCGGAGTTTGGTTAAGCATTCGCAGCCCGGACTGAGGAATAAACATAAATCGCCTGGCCTACTGCAGAGAACAAATTAGCGTGTCAGGGCAGAGCAAACCGCGAAGGGCGACAGATGAAGCAAGCCGATACCTTCCAGGAAAACCACAAAGGCTCTCGTTTATATCGATTGCAGGTTTCCCCAAAGGACATCCACCAGTGATTAACTTCGTCGTTAGGTAGATCCGCTAAATCTGCTTTATCGGCCGCCTGAGAACCGGTCGCTCATAGGACCTTAAAAACTGGCTGGCATCGGACAAACACCTCAAGGCAACATTGCATGGTGTTCGCGGTTCAAAACGGGCGTTCACACAGCCGCAAAACGCATTTTTAAGATGCCGCAGTTCAGTTTCGATGTGAGTTCGATCGCAGTGTGCGCTCGTCAACTTACAGATGTGTGCATTGCCGCTAAGCGATTTCATCAGAACAGTGTAGGAAACCAGCGGATTTCGCCAGCGGGACATTTCTCCTGATCGACTTTCCGTCAGGCCACACAAACGCAATGCCTTTTGCCTCTCACGGAACGGGCCGAATCCTAAAGCGGCCATTGTGACTCCCGCCGAATTCACCATGATCCCCGCTCGGTAGAGCTTCGTTACGGACTGAGGTTGTCAAGTCCTATCAACTAGAGAAAAACCGATCGCCAGCGTCGAGTGACCGATTCATCTTTGAATCCGTGTTCCCCCCGTTGAGATCGCCAGAGCGATTGGTCCGGCGGCGTCTGCTGGGGATCCGAGTCATCCAAAAAGACACCGAATTCGAATTGGTTGGATCAGAATGTCAGGATTGCGTCGATCCCAAAAGTCGTCTGGTTATTCCCTGCAGTTGGATCGTCAAGCAGGAATACTGCCTCATCAACCCAGTCGAATCGGATCTCAGGGCGAATCACTAAGTTGCCATGGGGACGATAATTCGCTCCGATCGTCCAATCAAAGATGTGTCGCCTTTCACTCCCAGCAATGGATGCAGCCCACCATTCGAAACGCGTGCCCACGGCGAAGCAATCATTAATTGATCGGATCAAGTATTGATTGATGCCGTAGGTGTTTCGGATTTCGTTGCCAAAAGCGTCTTCGGAATCGATGAAGTCGGTCTGAAAAATGTAGTTGCAGCAATCGTTGATCGCGTAGTTTGCAACAACCGATTGCATGTATCCGCGTTCGGAGACAGGCAGTCCAACTGATTCTTCGTTGAAACGTCCGGCAATCGACGCATAAGCCACTGTCAAGCGATCGGTGAGATCAACGGTAAGTCCGCCCAACCACGCGTCGCCGTTATCTTCGAACCCGCTGTCCCAGCCCAAGACATAGCCGCCGTGAAACGTCACGTCTTCACTGACATTGTATGACGCTAGAAAACCGGAATGGGTAAAGGGTTCGCTAAAATTCATCGTATAGGCATGGCTGTAAAAGAAGTTACCGGTCGCAGGAACGACTTCATATCCAATATTCGTAAAGAAGTGACCAGCCTTTACGGACAGATCGCCGTAACCCACTTCGACATACAACTGTGGTAGTGCGTGACCGTAGGCCCCACCGTTATCCCAGCTGTTGTCCCAACCATTCGGATCTGTGCCGAAAGATTGAGTGTTGGGACCGTCCGTGCCGTATAGGTAGTCAATCCGTCCGCCGATGTCGAATCCGCATCGTGCGTCGATTTCTTTTTCCGCCCATAACCAACTCTGCTGAAGTTGAATGTGATCCTTGTAGTTATTGAAGGCAGGAAGATTCTTGTTCTGATAGCCCATCTGAATCCATCCGCCAGCGGAGTAGCCATGGCATTCTCCAAACAGCGAGCAGGGATCGCCCAGGCAGCAGCTGCCAATGCATGGAAGCTTCTTTATGCAGCGGCATGATTCCAAACTGCAGCCCACGTCGCAGGAGTCACAGCAGTTGCTGTCGCAAGCGTCGCTGTCACAGTAGTTTGGTTCCGCACAAATCTCTTCGCACCCGCAAACCGGTTCCTCGCAGCCACACAGACTTAATTGAGCGACGTTAACCTGGTCAGCTTGAGCGTCAGCGATGATTGCCGTAAGCGCAATCATTACGGAAAGAGTAAGGTGCTTGAGTTTCATCGTTTCCATCAACTCCAAGAATATTTCCTCGGCTTCCAATTCCGAAATGCCTTCTCAACGCGAAAGGGCTTCGTCGAAGACAGCGTTCGTAAAAACACTTGCTGCTTGCTCAGTAGTGATGAATCTGGTGAACAAGCCACTGCAAGCGTCTATCCAATGTCAGAACGTGTTCAAGGGTGCCGCCGTTCAGTCGACACATCACCTGCAAATTCAAATGGCAGTGGACAAGAATTGCCGTCATAAACGGGACTATTTGTTCTCCCAAGAAACGGTATCGACGCAATTGTGTTGAAAAGACCGGTTTTTCAGAATCATCGGATTAGTGAGTCTGGGCAATTTTTGCGGCCTTGCCGCCGCGCATCGCGATTCTTGCCGGGGTGAAGACGGGATCATCGCTTCGTGAGTGAGATTTCGAGAAATCGCTGATAAGATTCTGGGATTGGCAGGTTTTGAAAGTGTTTGCCGTGAACCGCCACAATGGTTGGCCGATGCACTTGACGAATTGACAACGCCGCGCGCCAAGACGATTGCGTATATGAAGCAAGACTCGACTTTCGCGCAGGCGTCGCACGTGATTCCAAATGGGCAACAAAATGCAACGCTCGCGAAACTGGCCGCTTCGATGCGTTTTGCGAGTATGAGTGAGCCCGAAACATTCGCCGCTCTTGGCCGATACCGAAGAACGACTCGGCTCCTGTCCGAACAACCATTGGCGACCGATTATCTCGCTCGCTCGATACGGCCGCTTGCGGTGCCCCTCAGAGACACTTTCACTTTGATGGCAGGATATTATTTGGGACGAAAAGCGGATCGTGGTGCAGTCTCCCAAAACGGAGAGACATGGAAAAGAGAGTCGAGTGATTCCAATGTTTCCTGAATTGAAAACGGCGTTGGATGAAGCTTGGGAGCTTGCCTCGGAAGATACTATCTATGTGGTCGACGCGCGGTATCGACGGGCGGCCAAGAGAAAGATGGGATGAAAAAACTGCAATCTGCGAACAACATTCACGAAAACCATCGGACGGCAGGTCGCAGCCGTGGCCGGAACTGTTTCACGCGATGCGATCGAGCCGAGAAAGAGGGCTGGCCCAAGAGTACCCGATCCACGTCGTCACTGCTTAGTTGGGGAACACGCCGTCGATCGCCTTGCGACCCCATCGATTAACGACCGATGAAGATTTTGACCGGGCGGTTGCCGATGCGGATCCAGCAAAGATCGCGAACAAAAGAACCGAGGCCGCGAACGACGTAGCGGATACCGCGAAAACGGCGTCGGATTTGGCGGAGCAGAAAGCGGTGAAGCAGGATTCACAAACGGGTCGCAACGACGTGCAACCGCCTTATGGGGATGATCGATTTTCCCCGCAAAACGGCGGATTGCCGGTCGTTGCAACAACTCATAGCGGAGGACACGGGACTCGAACCCGCAGCCCCTTGCGGGGTACCTCAGTTCCAGTGAGGCCGCTCACCAATTCGCTTATCCTCCGAGGAGCCGATTAACGCGTTAGGTCAATCGACTCTGTTATTTTATTGACCGTTTGGTCTAAGCCTGTGTTCCTCTTCCATGCGGATTTGGTTGTTACCGAGTCGCGAGGGTAGGAATTTGCGGGGAATGCCACTTATTCCCCTTCGTCCCAGCGAGTTCGCTCATCCTCCGAAACTGGCACGATGAATCAAATCACAGTGACGTCTTCGCTCCGCTGATTAGCTTAATGAACTCGTCGTTCGTTTCGAACCGCCCTAATTGCTTCGTCAGTTGCTCCATTGCATCACAGGGATGCATGCTGCTCAAAGTCCGACGCAACATCGTGACCGCCTCGTAAGTTTCTTCATCATGAAGCAACTCTTCGCGACGCGTACCACTTTGTGAAATGTCGATGGACGGCCAAACGCGACGATCAGCCAAACGGCGATCAAGCACGAGTTCCATGTTACCCGTCCCTTTGAATTCTTGGAAGATCGCTTCATCCATACGACTGTTGGTATCGACAAGTGCGGTACCGACCACGGTTAGCGAACCGCCTTCTTGGAACGCACGAGCAGTTGCAAACAATTTCTTCGGGATATCCATCGCTTTGATGTCCAAACCGCCGGTCATGGTTGCTCCACCACGACCGCTGCGCCCAACCCATTTGTTAAACGCTCTGGCCAAACGCGTGATCGAATCGAGCATCAAAAAGACGTCTTGTCCCATTTCAGCCAAGCGACGGGCACGATCAATAACCAGTTGGCTCAATCGGACATGACTTTCAACGTCCATGTCCAAGCTGCTCGCAACCACCTCTCCGCCAAGTACGTTCCGACGCATGTCGGTCACTTCCTCAGGCCGCTCATCGATCAGCAGAATCATCAGCTTGACCTCGGGATGGTTTGTCGAGATCCCTTTAGCCATATCTTGCAACATGACGGTCTTACCACTCCTTGGGGGAGCGACGATCAGCGAACGTTGACCTTTTCCCATAGGTGCCAGCAAATCAATAACGCGGTTCGTTAACGGCTTGCGACCAACTTCAAGACGCAACCATTCCTCCGGGTTGATCGCGGTCAGAGAGTCGAAGCTCTTTACGTCTGGGTAGGCTTCGGGGCTGATCCCATCAACATCCAGAATTTCGCGTACTCTTGGACCTTGCTGTCGCCGCGCCTCTTGGACCATTGCCTTGATGTGAACACCCTGACGTAGTCCGAAACGCTCGATCATCGTGCCCGGCACAAACGGATCTGACCGCTCCCGCGCGTAGTTATTCTCAGTGCCACGCAAAAATCCATAACCGTTGGGATGCAGCTCCAGAATCCCATCACCCTCTTCCAGTGGAGCATCACTCGGGACATCCGCTGGCTCACGATCTGAATTGTGATGATTTCCACCGCCGCCTCCACCACCACCGCCGCCACCGCGACGTCGTCGTCGAGCTCGTTGCTTTCCATTTCCACCGCCGTGTGATGAAACCGCACCGTTAGATCCAGCAGAAGAGCGGCCTCGGTTCGTCCGTTTCTTTTTCGCCATGAGTTATCCAGAAGGCTAATCGTTCTGCCAGCCAATCCCACATTGAAAGTTTCCTCACGCGGTTTCGTCACAACGTCACGAACAGCGAAAGAAGCTTGCCCCCAGGGCAATGTTTCAGCTAAATGGAAAGACCGACGACCTGTCAGCGTTAGTCAAGAAATACTGCAAAGTTGTTTAGGAAAGGCACCTCACAAGGGGAGCAGCAGTAGGCTCGTCCACCGAGGTGATCACGAAAGTTGTTGGTCGCGTAAGGACCTGATTCCAGTAATTGTGTTAAGCCGTCCGTGTCTACAACTGGATTTGAGTTGATCAAACCTGACCCGCGAAAAGCTCTTATACCCTTGATGGAGGCTCAATTGCGGAGCAGGCACGTTCATAAAACAGAGACTGAATCCTCACGATCTGGCTCTTGCCCGCTTCGCTTCATGCGGCGATCGGTACGGCCAAGAATTGAGCAGCGGGTGTTTCCAACTCGATCAAGGTCTGGATCCCCAAACTCTTGAATACTGCGGTGGTCGCAACCTTTGCGTGATCACCAAACGAGATGGACGCCACTTGATCGTCCAAGGAGAGGTCTCTGAGCGAAATGGATTCGGTCAGTACCTTCATAACTTCGTGTGAAATATATCCCTTCGTCCCACGATGTCAAGGGTCGTCTGCCCCGTAGCCAAATTGCCGAGCCACTTTGATTACCCGCCCCCCCCAAAAAAGACCAGATCATGTCCAAACCAGGAGCAACTCGCCCCACCAGTTGGAAGAGGATCCAAACGGACCTGAATCGCTCGCGGCTTTCCTGTGCATCACCTGCTAATTTGGCAAGAACACGCGTTCCTGGGCACGCGTCCATCAAGCTGAATCGCAACGAATAAAGCCGTTTTCGCGGTGAAACGCTCATTGATAGCAGCATTGGATCCGCTATTGCCCAGATGCTCTGCCTTCACCCGCTTCATGAACACAATCGAAGAGCAACCGCCAATTACCCGGGAACTCAGCGAGAATGGGACCACACCAAGTCGGGGATCGGGGCAAATAACGAGCCGCGGTGATCATCACGCCACGATCCCAGTTTTGCAGATAATTTCAGCGACGTTTTTTTTAAGTTCCCCCGCAACCCTCGAACACGGTACTAGAACCGACCGAACCTCAGAGGTTCACTGAGCTCGTTTTAATCTGCGCAAAAACCCGCTAAATACCGCTCTACAAACAAAAATGGACCTCGCGGCTCCGCAACACCCAAAGTCCATCACCCCCCACCTGGGCCGACTGCGGCACGCTGCCCTGGCTGGTCTGGCGTTAAAGTCGACCCAATTTGTAGTTTCCAGTTAAGCCGCAGGATCGAGCTTACCGAAAACGAAACTGAGGATGGCGCGCCCGCTCCATCCAAGATGATCGGATTCTGCGTTTTCCGCGCTATAGGACAACGGATTGATGCGTAAGGCAGCCCAACTCCTGACAATTGTGTTGGCGATGGTCGCTCTGACCACGACTACCGCCCAGGCCGAAATCGCCTGGCAGAAGAATCTTCGAACAGCTCACACCCAGGCGCAAGCCGAGGGCAAGCTGTTGTTGCTCCATTTCTACAGCGACAACTGCAAGTATTGCGATCTGTTGGAAGAAGGGTCATTCAAAGCCCCGCAGGTGAATTCCGCGATCGGCCAAAATTTTGTGCCAGTCAAGATTCACGCCAACACCAGCCCGAAGCTGACGGAAATGTTCAGGGTCACCAAATTCCCGACGGATGTGATTGTCACCATCGAAGGCAAGACGCTCGCGCACACCGTCAGCCCACAAAATCCAGATCGCTATGTCGCGATGCTGCAGAGCACACTTCCAGCGGCATCCCAACAACCTGCGACCCCAAATCGAACTCAGGTCGCGGCCAATCAGGCACCGCCCCAGACTCAGGTTGCTCCCACGACCGCGATGCAATCGCCGCAATTCGATCAACCGATCGCGGCCCAACCCACCTCCGGTGCGATGTCGATGCCAACCCCCAACCGAACTCAGGCGCAACTCGCTTCAACCGGCCAAAGGATACCCAGCTTTGCGATGCCCTCCGTCGAAGGAGCACGAATCACCACAGCCCAAGACCGTGGGCTCGAGCAGTCGGCAAGCCCTTCGTTCACTTTGCCAGCCGAAACCCTGCCAACCGAAACCCTGCCTGAGACAACCGCCCAGATGCCGACAGCAGCGGTGACCATGCCGACCGAAGCGGTAACCATGCGGACACCAACAGAAACGTTCGCATCACCAAGCGAGACCTTTGCTGTGCCGTCAGAACCCGTCGCGAAACTAATAGAAAACGCAGTGACAAGCGCGGACGCAAGCGAGCCAGTTGCAACTGAAGTGACCGTCGACGAAACCGACGAACAGCCAGAATTGGCGATGCAGGGATACTGTGCAGTCACAGTCATCAATGAGAACAAATGGGTCGAAGGTACTTCGGAGTTTGGCGTCATTCACCTTGGCAAACTCTATCTGTTCACCACCGAAGAAAAGATGCAGCTGTTTCTCGCAGATCCGATGCCGTTCACACCGGTACTCAACGAGATCGATGTAGTGCGATTTTTTGAAGAACGCAAAGTGGTTCCCGGGAAACGGGAGTGGGGTCTGAAAGATCCGATCCACAACCGCATGTTCTTCTTCGCTGACGAAGCAGCCATGAATCACTTCTACAACGAATACGAACGCTACACCGATGCAGCGATCAAAGTGATGGAAAAGGCAGTCAAAGACGCCAATCCGGAATCGTAGAGGCCGTCGCTTATGCTTGCGGGCCGCTGCACGATCCAAGCTGCCTCGACTGATCATGAGATAAAGCCCATCGTCGTTTTCGGCGGTGGGCTTTTTGCTTGGAAACGGCCATCTCCACTGGACCCGCTGGCTTCACTGCGTCACTGGCTTCACTGGCTTCACTGCGTCACTGGCTTCACTGCTTCACGGCGTCACTGGCTTCACAGCGTCATCCCAGTCTCTGAGCGACGATGAAGCGATAACGCTGGAAAGAAACGAGTACGATGGCTATCGTTGCGGCAGGTTGATTTCGGCCGACGCCAAGTCTTTTGACAAAACGGGACAGATAGCCGGACGGCTAGCCGATTTGGTGACACGAACTCAGAAAGAACCTTTGATGGGCTTATTTGATTTTTTATTTGGCAGCAAAAAGCGGACAAATGTAACCATCGCCCCCGAACGTATCTGGTTAACGCACGATGCCAAATTCTCCGGCTTGGCGACGGAGGCGGAGGAACGCTCAAATTCGGAGACCGTCGCGATCCTTCTCGTCGCACATTTTCCTGACGTCTTAGAACAGCTTGAATTCATCGTCAATCACCATACCTTCAACGTTCCGTGTAAAGCGGTCTCGGCAAACGATCTGAATAGAGAACTCGCCCAAAGTCTTCATCTGGATGAGTCGGCCGTCATCGATGTCATCGTTGGCGAACGGCATCCCTTGCCTTCGGTCGATGATCGCCTGGCAGGTTTTGCTGATGAATTACCGTGCCGCTGTCGGTTTGCACATCACGTCTCGCTCCAAGACCCCGTAATAAGGGTCTTCGCTGGCGATTGGGTGACGAACGTGCTGAACAAGATGGGAATGAAAGAGGATGAGGCGCTCGAAAGCCAGATGGTATCCCGTCGCATCAGAGCTGCGCAACAGAAGATAGAGGGACAAGCGTCCGGAAGCCTTGATGCCGATTCAGCAGCCGCATGGCTGGAAAGAAACTGTCCCGAACTGGTCGCAAAGTCATAGGTCGGTTCAAAACCGTTCAAAGCGAGGCAGTCAGGACTGCTGCCCAAGCCGGCCAGGGCGAGGCAAGACCAACACCCGATCACACTCCCAACATTGGGTAGAGCAAACCAGGGAAATCAGCGACTCAGATCGCAAAGGAAAGATTTTGCAGGAACTGCGATCCACTCGGTTCGGCTTGCTGAAAGCCTCTGAACCGGGCACGTCCTGAATCCCGTCCTTCGACCGCGACGAAACATTATCTCCAGCAAAGACGCTGCGGTTTCGCCCTCAGCGGACGGGCGGAACGAAACGGCACGTGCCACCTTTTTCCTCTGCAATTTTTTTGAGGGTCTGGAAACCGGCCATATTCTCGTAGGCAAACGTATGAATCACGATACCCGGCGTGTAGCCATCCAAGATGCTCTTTGCCACATAGTTGTCGATCGTCGCCGCCTGAAACCGATTAGGCCGTGCACGGTCGACCCCTAGCAATAAATCAACTAACCCTTGAACGCCGCCCTCCTGTTGGTCTCTGACTTCAAAGTCACCATCAGACAGAAAGAACACATGATCAGGTTGCAAATCACCCGCTATTTTTAAGGCGGGGCCGGGGAGTGTACCGCTTTGCGCAGCGGCGGTTGCAATCCAACGCTCGAGGAGCTTTTTGTTCTTGCGCGTTGCCGGACGCAAACCGGGTGTGTTTGCAAAATTGAAAACACCCTCGTTGAATAAAACGACATGGAACAGATAGTCTTCGGGCAACGCCCATACGGATTTCAAAAGCTCTCTTTGAGCCCGCAGCAGTCTCCTGCCCTGCATACTGCCCGAGATATCCAAGATGTATACAAATTTATTTCCGTAAGCTTGCGTCCCAAAGAAGCGAACCGGGCGATCTTTTCGAGGCGACTTAGCTTCGCCTCCATCGTCTCCGGACTGTAGACCATCAATTTCCACGTCGCCGTCAGAAAGCCCCGGTATCAATCGAACTAGTTGCTCCTCCGAGAGACCCTCATTCAAATCGAATGCGGCTATCGAAAGCGACTCGTCGCTTTCAAGCTCGGAACCGGTAACGTCCTGGAAGGATAAATCGACAAACTGCACTGGGGAAACGTCAGTCATTGCGACGTTGCTTAGTTGAATCGTCAGCCATGAAGCTTGTTTCGGAACGTACACCAACAATGACAAAATGAGGGCTAACCCCAAGTGCATCACCAATGAAAAGAGGAAACCAATTGCAATTCGGTTTTCCGGTGTTGATTGCTCACATTCCCGTGATTGAATTGAATCGTTCGGCGGTTCGCTCTCGCGCGAAACCGTAGTGACCGGTGGTGGTGTGCAAGCAGAATGAGTCGTCATGAATTCAATTCAAACACATATCCAGAAAAGTGGCCTTGCCTGACGAGGACCGGCAAAGAACGTTAACGAATAAACTCGGGTCCATCACCATCTCACAATCGAACCACCGATCCAGTATGCAATAAAATGAAAGTCGTTATCGAACATGCTTCGTCTCGGTTTGACTCGACCAGTCAGCCCACTTCAAGCTGACGCGACTGCCGGCCAAGACGACACCCCGGCAGAGGATTCTTTCTATCCCCTTTCTGAATCCCAGTCAATCTTCGGTGATTCCGGACTTTGCATCAGAGACTCGCGATCATTTAGCACGTCCTTGGTCGATAAACGGTGCCACTTTTCAGCAGCCACTGCCCGATGGCCTGACGCATCCTGGCGGCAACATCCGGGAGCTCCGCTACTGCATTTTCTATTCCCCACGGATCCGCCTGATGATCGTACAGAATTTCCGTCTCGCCGCTAACGATCAACCGATCGCGTACGTCGCTTGTTGACTGTGCACCCAGGATCTCTGAAAAGGCGAATTTTCGAACCTTGTGAGACTTCCCATCCAACAATGGGAACAGTGCGGTAGCCTTTCTTGGCAACAGAGTTTAGCTGATGCACGCCAGCAAAATCGAAGGTTGTTGGAACCAAAACGATCCATTCCATCGAATGCAATTACCAATGCGATCAGTTGACGCAACGGAGACACAGGGCAACGGAGACACAGGGCAACGGAGACACAGGGCAACGGAGACACAGGGCAACGG
>JARGNK010000167.1:11428-15206 GCA_029213145.1 Rubripirellula sp.
AGACACAGGGCAACTTAAACGCAGGGCACGGTCTTCATGACAAATGAACGCTGATGACGAATGAACGCCTGATTTTAGAATCGCTCTCGGCTTTCATTCGTGCGTATAATCCAAATCAAAGACAGTCGGAAGAAGAACAAACTCCACCGGGGCAAGGGTTTCAACCAAGGTATAGCAATGAAGATCAACCCAAATACGATTCGACTGTTTTCCGCGCTTGTCGCCATCACGCTGTTTTCCCTCAAGTGGGCTGAAACATTGTTGGCGGGAGATCGCCCCAATATTCTCTTTTGCATTTCTGACGATCAAAGCTACGAACATACCGGCGCAAATGGTGATCCGATCGTGCAGACGCCTGCCTTTGATCGGACAGCTCGGGAGGGACTGCGGTTCACACATGCTTTTTGTGATGCTCCAACGTGTGGACCTTCGAGATCAGCAATTCTGACCGGTCAACACATATGGCGTTTAGAAGAAGCCGGAAACATTCACAGCACGCTGCCGGCAAAGTTTGCAACCTATACCGAGTTGCTAGGAGAGTCTGGATACTCGATTGGTTATACGGGCAAGGGCTGGAGTCCCGGTCGCCTCGCACCGGGAGGCCGCGAAACCAATCCAGCGGGAAAGGCCTACAATCAACAGCGTTTGGCTCCACCCTACACCGGGATCCGATCGACTGACTACGCGGCCAACTTCCAAGCCTTTCTGCAAGATGTACCTGATGACCAACCATTCTGTTTCTGGCTCGGCACATCAGAACCTCATCGATCTTTCCAGGCAGGTTCAGGAAAGCTGACCGGCAAGGACCCCGCTGATACCGTCGTCCCGCCGATGTTTCCTGATCACGAAATCGTGCGCAACGACCTATTGGATTATCTGGTAGAGGTTGAGAGTTTTGACAAGATGGTCGCGCGAGCGATCGTTACGCTGGAAGAACGAGGTCAGCTGGACAATACGATCATCGTCGTGACGAGTGATCACGGTATGCCGTTTCCGCGAGCCAAGGCGAGCCTCTACGATGCAGGATCACGCGTGCCGCTGGCAATCCGCTGGCCGCAAGGAATTCGCAACCCAGGCAGAACCATCACCGCATTTGTGAATCTAAGCGACTTAGCGCCAACCTTTTTGGAAGCAGCCGGGCTGATGCCACCAAAGATGATGACAGCGAAAAGTTTGACGGGGATTTTTCGCGATGACACGAATCAAAATCGTGATGTCGCCTTTATCGCGATGGAGCGCCACGACGGGTGCCGAAAAGGAGGCAAAGGCTATCCTTGCCGCGCGCTTCGAACGAAAGACTATCTTTACATTTACAATTTCGAACCAACTCGCTGGCCATCCGGTTCCCCCGACCCAAGCGTCTGTGCCCGATCGATCCCATACGGTGAAATCGACACCTCCCCCACCAAGACCTACATGATGGAAAATCGAAACAAGGATGGTGTCGCGCACCTCGCTGCCTTAGCATTCGGAATGCGACCGGCTGAAGAACTCTATGACCTAAGCCGCGACCCGCATCAAATGGTGAACGTGGCAGGGTCCTTGGAGGCGGCGGCACCCCAGGCGTTGCTTCGCCGCCAACTTTTCGCTCATTTGAAAACGACGGGTGACCCGCGCGTCGTCGGAGGCCGCGTGGATTGGGATTATTACCCGTATTACGGAAAAATCAGCACACCGGGGTGGAGTGTCGACGAGAAGCCCGAAGACTAGGTGCACTGTCACCCGAAAGCTACATGAACAGGCACAAAGAACCAATCGCCTACCAACAAAGCGACTGCGAAGCATCATAGGACAAAACCAATGCCCTAAACAAGTTTCCAGCCGCTTACTGTTTTTCAGCCACTGACTGCCAGCGGCATTTGGGAGATAAAACGTTCGCGCGTTCAGGCCGTCTAAAAATCAACGACTTCCTGACCGGCGCGCGTTAACATCGCCTTGAATGTCGCCGGGTCAATCGTATTTACCAAATAAACAACGGCACCATCGGCTAGTAGCACATGGAACCCCTGCCGTGTACCGTCTTCCAGAGCATCGACTGGCTGCTCGATATCCAATTGGATGTCAGTCGGTTTCGTCCATTGAACTGCATCTTGGCCAACACTTTCGACAACCATGATGGTGTTTGACAGTCCGTCGGTCACGTCTCTAAATCGTAGCTCGCTGTTAGCGAACATGAAAGCTTTCCCCGTGGGACGCTGATAGACCGTTGTCCCTGCGGCGGTGGGAATCCCCGGATGTGTTAGGAGAGCCGGCATCTTGTCCATCAGCTTAATGTTGTGCGGACTGTCCCAAGGTTCATCCAATTTGAACTCTCGATAGAGATCTAGTTGATCGACGAAAGGCAAGATTGCTACACGCCAACTCAGCAGAGGCTTGCCATCCTCACTCGTAATGTTTTGTGGCAACTTTCGATATGCCGAATGATAGTTGTGAATTGCCAGTCCAATTTGCTTCAGGTTATTTGCCGAACTCATGCGTCGGGCTGATTCCCGAGCGGCTTGGACAGCCGGCAGTAGCAAACCAACCAAAACGCCCTGTACCGCCATGCCTTGTGATGCCTTCGCCTTGATGGTCAAACGCAAACCATCTTTTCTCGGCGTCATCATGCCAATGTAATGATCGCTCAAACGCTGCATGTACTGACTGGTTGCCGCCCCAACGGGGTCATCTGAATTTAATCCCTGGGTCATCTGAGCAAGAAGCATTTCCTGTCCCGCTTGCATTCCTTGCTTCATCGTATCGAGGCACTCGTCAGCTTTCGCCTCATCGCCTGCCACCATGACTAGCTTCATTTCTTCCTCAGGGTCCCCAATGTCGACTCGCATCACAACCGCATCGATCAAATCAGGTATCCGCGTGAAGCCTCTAAAAGGGTCGGGGATCTGTTCGCTCTGCATCTGAACAAGCCCATTGATCATTGGCCGCATCGGCTCGATCAACGTCATCACGGTTAGATTTCCCGCTTGCGGTATCGTCGCGGCCATCCTGGCGAGCGGCCCGGTCGATTTCTCGCTCTCCGCTCCCAACATAACAGTTAAATAGTTTTCCGAAGCGACCAGTACCGTGCGAGGGTCTTTTGCATACATCACCATTCCCGGCATCGCGGCGATTTCATAGGCGGTGTTTCCGTCTACATCGATCGGCTGTTGTGTATCGACCATCTGTGGGTTCAATCGTTTGGCATCGAAATCAGCGTTGAAGCTGATCACAGCGCCCCCCAACGGTCCGTTTGGCCCGGGGTTGCCGACGATCACTTGAATTTGGTTGATGTCTCGTGCCGCGATTCCAAAGTTCTGCTCACACCAAGCGTCGGCGACTTCAGTTGGGTAGAGCTCGGCGGCGGGACTCGCCATCGTATCACTCACCGACACGACAATGGTTGCCAGGGCATCGGGAGAAAGAAACGCGTCCCCGATACGGGACCTTTCTGTCTGGGCAACGGCAATCGTCGCAAGGCTTAATGTGGCCACCGCAACGGCCAGGGTTGCCAACCTCTTGGTCAGAAAAGTAGAAGCGAAACGGTGCATGGTCGCGACCTCTAAAACTATTTTCAAGAAAGGAGGGTGAAACGAACAGCAGTGTATCGAATCTCGGCCCAAAAAACGAATCCTGCAGGCGCTCAAAACACCAATCGAGGAGACAAAAACAAGGCTCAGCGAGATTCCGGTATCATTCCGATTGAATCTTCTGCTGATCGTCCACAAAAGACACAAATCTTGGCACGAGGGGATGTCCGATTCGTTGTTGAAACTCTTGATGGTCTCTCTTGTCAAAGCTT
>JARGNK010000168.1 GCA_029213145.1 Rubripirellula sp.
TCTCAGCGGAGGAGAATCCTCCAGCATGCCTGCAAAAAATCCCCTGGTGTTTTTTCAGATGAACGCTGCCGCCAAGGAAGTTTTAATCGAATACGCTCGCCAAACGACTCACCGCGAACGAAGGGCTCCAATCCGTTTACGCGATCGTTGAAACACAGTAGGGGAAACATAAGGTTCGGAAATAGGGCGACGAAAGCATGGCGATACCAGGGTGTTTCTTTGGTCGATGACTCAGTCGATAAAAGAACTCCAATCGCAAGCGGCTTGGGAAATCGATGAAGACTGGGTCCGTCTTTTCGTTGTGGTGGCCACTTGCTGGCTTGATTGCCGCAAGCATCGCTGGTCAAAGATAATCCCGACGTTAGGCGGCAGTCTTTTTCCGCTGCCAATCGTCAGTCCAGCACAAAATAAAATTTCCCAAAATCTGCTTGCGCTGCCACTCGAATCATCGCCCACTGATTGATTTAGGCCAGCAGATCGGCCGACTGCGTCAGATTTGAGGTCGCAGGGTCCCTTCAACCGCACATTCTTGTCTCGATGCCTGTTTGCCCTTGCGGCAATCAGATCGTCTTTCTGGTCAAGCTACTGAACAAGGGATCTGCTGCCGTCTGAAACATCGGTCACCTTTCCTAAAGCATAAAGACCGCTGATCGACTTGTTTGCCCCCATCGCCGCTGGGCTCTTTCCTGAGCGGAAAGTCATTGCGTATGGCCTTGCGGCGAGGTTTACCCCTGTTGGGTGCCGCTGTAGAATCTGGATTCGCACGACCTCGGTTTTTTGCGAGTCAGGTGTTATTGGGCTGTTCACGCTTTACCGGCGAGTGGCCCACACCTTTGACGCGAAATTGAGTGTAGCGGGTATACAGTTGGCGCTGATGGTTGACCGCCGAGCCTACCGAATGCCCAAAAATCACTGCAAATCACTGGATAAAATTCACAACGGATGGGTGGCAGAGTGGTCGAATGCACCAGTCTTGAAAACTGGCGTACGTTTGCGCGTACCGTGGGTTCGAATCCCACCCCATCCGCTTTTTCTTTCTGTTTTTAAAGCCAGAAGCTCGCTGGACCTGCCAATCTCGGCTCGATTTTGAACAGCGAACTTCAGGCAGCCCTTCTAACCCGCCTCAAGGACGATGGCCAACGACCCTGCTTACGCTCCTGGACCGACGGAGAACACCGTTCGCACGACCGATGGCGAAGTGCTTACCGTACCGTCTGGGTGGGAATTGCTGCCGCCTGGCGATGCTGGTCTTACACGGCGCGTGAAAGCCGCCGGCGAGCACTGGCTCGTAAAGGAAAAGAAGGGACGAAGAACTTTCTCCAAAGGGGTTTGGGCACCAGCAGAAACCATCGATCGACTCCGCGGCGAGCTCCAGATTGAGCGTTCAACCGAAAAGTATGCCAAGCGGAAAGCGGCCGACGCGAGGCGACGTGAGATCGCACAGGCCGATTACGTCGACGACTTCCAGGGTGCGGTACTAGGTTTCCTGGATTTTCATCCCGCACACGCAGAACTCGCAAAAAAAATGGCGTGTGCGGTGACCGATCACGCAACACCGGTGGGCAGCGGCACAGTCGCCCGAACCAAACGGATCCCCGTTGAGCAGCGAGCCGAGGCTGCCGTGATCGCTTGGATGCGGCATCAGACGACCGCCTACGATTCGATGAAGATCGCACGAGTGAAAGGGAAACGCCGGGAAGTGCGTCGCATGCTAGCGGCACACTCAAAGTCGCTGCTGCGGCGATACCAGCAAGGCCAACCACCAACCAATGAATGCCCGCTTCAAATCGCTCTGTCCAAACAGAACGACTAAGGCTTCGTCTCGCGATCAAGCAACAGCAAACAAACATGATCGCGTGATCCTTCACCCTGTGACATGTGGAACCGGGACATCGGAACTCACCGACCACGAATCGCTCCAAGTCTTGCTCAATCGGGATTTCAACGCTTGAGGCCCTCCCTCGCACCCGCAGTGCCCTCTTTTCGGAGTCAATCTGGCCGTGAATTGGAGCCATTTGGCCATTCCAGTCGCCAGAGGCGTGGTTTCGAGCATCGCAGCAAATCACACGATCTTGCCAGCCACCCTACAGTGATCGCGTGAGGGGAGTGAGCGGGAACTGCCCAGGATTGCCGCAGAGAATGACCTCTGCTTCACGCGTTCATCGCGACCGCGGATGAATCGACCCACCCCTGCTCCCGCAGCAACGAAGGAATTGCCATGAAACGAATATCTACTCTCCTTGCGCTATTGATTTGCTTAGCCACCACGATTTCGGTGCAGGCTCAGCAACAAACGCTGTTCGAGTTTGGTGAACCGAACGCTGCCCGGCAGTGGCAAACCGTCAATGATGGCGTGATGGGGGGACGCTCGGACGGGCGATTCAAAATCAATTCCTCTGGAAACATGGAATTTTTTGGAAATTTGTCGTTGGAAAACAACGGTGGATTCGCATCGGTACGAGCGCGGGGTAACCAGATCCGGCTTGGTAAGGGTGATGTAATTACCGCGCGCGTTCGCGGCGACGGTCGCGAATACAAATTCAACGTTTACGCGGGGCGAACGATGGGAGGAATCTCGTTTCGCCAGGCGTTTCAAACGAAGAAGAACGAGTGGATCGAGGTTCAGTTTCCGATCGACAGGTTCGTCGCCTCTTGGCGGGGCCGAAGCTATGCGGACCAGAAACTCGATCCTGCGAAGATCACCGGCGTTGGTTTCTTGCTCGGTGACAAAAAGCCCGGACCCTTCAAACTCGAAGTTGAATGGGTCAAGGGTGGTCCGGCCGAAAGAAAGATCCAGTAAGATCGCGCACACGCGACGACCGCCGCTTCTCAATCTGCAGCAGTGAACGATAACGGCGAGGCAAAAGGTGGCAAATCTCTTCAAGGACTTGCCGGCTGACTTAGCCGAGGAATTCTCCGAAATTCTCGGCACGGGTAACGAAGTTCGAATCGAACGGATTGTCTCCAGTGGGCAATCCAGCCCACCTGGATTTTGGTATGACCAACACGAAGCTGAGTGGGTCGTGCTTTTGAAAGGATCCGCTGAGCTTGCTTTTGAAGACCAGCGAACAATCACCTTAATGCCGGGCGATCATCTGCTGATCCATGCTCACCAAAGACACCGGGTTGAACGGACAAGCCCTCGCGAGAAAACCATTTGGTTGGCGGTTTTTTTCAGCGAGTAAGGCGAAGCTTTTCTTTCGCGAGTGAACAGGGTGATGCGTTCTCCGCCGCACCTGAATCGAAGGCACCAAACTCATACGCTCCATCGATCACCGCCGAAGCCCGCATAGGGTCGGCTCAGCCCAGCTTATCCAACCGGGATGCTTGCCAACCGGGACGCTGAATGCCACCACCATCTCGCAGCTTAGTTTCGACGCAGCGACTCGCAGGCCCCTGACCATGATGAACAAATGAGCGGACTGCTTGAAACAAAAAAGCTTCGATTGCGGGCCGGTTCCGATGACCAACCTACATGGCATCCGCGATCTCGCCTAAATTGAATAGAATTCAGAAGCGAGATCCAAATCCCCACGTAACAATTGGAGCAGTGACGCGTGAGCCAAGTCACTCGAATCGAACATCCCCTGGTCGAACACCACCTCTGCACTGTGCGGGATGCCCAGACGCAACCCAGCGAATTTCGCAACGCAATTCACCGGCTGTCCGTGTTGGTCGGGGTTTACGCCACACAAGACCTCGATGTTCAACCCACCAAGATCCGCACACCGATCGCAGATGCCGATTGCTGGAAACTCAAAGTTCGGATTGGCTTGGTTCCGATCCTCCGTGCCGGGCTAGGAATGGTTGATCCGCTACAAGACCTGCTTCCCGATTCAGCGGTATGGCACTTAGGCTTGTACCGAAACGAAGAAACAGCTGAACCGGTGGGTTACTACGACAAGTTGCCGAGCAGTGGTGCCCCGAACATCGCCTTGGTCCTTGATCCGATGCTCGCGACGGGTGGCTCGGTGGATCTCGTGGTTCGCCGGCTGATGAACTGGGGAGTTGACGAGATCCGAGTACTCAGCATCATCGCGTCGCAACAAGGCTTGGACCGCGTCCATCGCGACTTTCCCGACGTAAAGATTTACGTCACGGCCATCGATCCAATACTGAATGACCAATCGTTCATCGTTCCTGGCTTGGGCGATGCCGGCGACCGTATCTTCGACACGCCCCAACACGGCTAGCGCACCGGTGTGGCAGCGTCACCCGCTCGACTCCGGCGGCCGTCCCCCGAAAACGCGTGCAATTGGGTGTGAGTCCGTGCCTGTAGGACCACGTGCCTGTAGGACCATGTGCCTGTAGGACCATGTGCGTGCAAGACTATTCGCATGAAAGTGATCGTGGCATTTGCTTCAATCTGACTTGGAGCGAGAAGCACGAACAAAATCGATCTCGCGGTGAACCCGAAATGCCTTACAGCATTCCGTACAACAAACCGGCAACGCAGCCGGTCATACAGCAGGCGAGCATACCACCGAACATCGCTCGCAAACCAAGCTGTGCGATATCGGACTTGCGATTGGGTGCCAACGGGCCAATCCCACCGAGCTGAATCGCGATTGCACCAAAATTGGAAAACCCACACAACGCGTAGGTCAAGATCACACGCGAACGTTCGCTCAGGGAGTCTGCGCTACTATCAATCAAGCCGAGGTAGGCGACAAATTCGTTGATCACCATCTTCCGACCGAGCAGATCGCCGGCAATGGTGCAGTCGTTGTTTTCAATCCCCATGACCCAAGCCAACGGCCACATCACAACACCAAAAATCCGCTGCAGGGATAACTCTGCTCCCACGATCCCACCGACAGCCTGCAGCAAGATATCAATGAACATTATCAGGGCCAAAAATCCAATTAGCATCGCAGCAATATTAATCGCGAGCTTCATTCCCTCACTTGCACCGTTGGCGGCCGCCTCGATCACATTACTTGCTCCCACATCCATTCGAGCTTCAACCGCATCAACCGACTCAGGCGTTTCGGTTTCGGGCTGAAGAATCTTGGCCAACACAAGCGCTGCCGGCGCGGAGATAATTGATGCCGTCAACAGGTGGCCGGCACTGACGCCAATCGTGGCAAAGATCGCCATCAAACTACCGCTAATCGTGGCGAATCCACTCACCATCATCGCGTTCATTTCACTGCGCGTCATCGTTGCGACATATGGCTTGACGACCAATGGTGCCTCCGTGTGTCCAACGAGCACATTGGCTGCGGCTGCCAGAGCTTCGGCGCCGCTCACGCCGAGCGTTTTCTGCATGATCCATGCCATACCGCGGACCACCCACTGCATCACTCGCAGGTAATACAGCACGCTCATCAGGGCAGCAAAGAAAATGACGGTCGGAAGTACCCCAAACGCAAAGGTCGTCATGATCGCGCGGGGATGCGTTGTGTTCGCCGAGTCCTGCGCGTCCGGGTTCACCTGGAACAAAAACTCTGCGCCAGCATCAACACTTTTCTGGATCGTTCCGAAGAATGACTCGACTGCGAAGAAGACAATCCCATTGGGATATCTCGCGGCGGTGACTGATTCAAAATTAGTCGCGTTCAGCTGATCATTCGAGATCGCCTCACGAAGCTCTTCCACGTTCGAGTAGCGGCCACCGAAGATAAGATCCATCTGCAGATGTTTCTCCTGCAGTGATCCCTCATCGATCGCCGAGGCGATCTCGATGTGACTTTGATATTCACGCGGAAAGGTCCACCGCTGGGAGTTGAAAAAAATTGCTCCTAGTGCTAACTGGAGCCCAACTCCCATCACCACTAATCGCCAGCGGATGCTGCGACGATCGGAACTCATCAACACAGCAAGCCCGACCATCACAGCCAAGCCGAGCAAACTGACGCCATTTAAATAAGAGACGCTGCCGATGAACAAAGTGGAATCCTTGGGGACCAACCGGACGGATCAAGATCGTTTTTCGATCGGTACAAAATCACGTTCGGTCGATCCTGTGTACACCTGACGCGGGCGATTGATTCGCGTCGATGGATTGGCGTGCATTTCGCGCCAGTGAGCAATCCAACCTGGCAGTCTGCCGATGGCGAACAGCACTGTAAACATCTGCACCGGAATCCCAAGGGCTCGATAAATGACGCCCGAATAGAAATCGACATTGGGATAGAGTTTTCGTTCAATGAAGTATTCATCCCGCAACGCCACTTCTTCGAGTTGTTGCGCAACTTCGAACAATGGATCATCGAGATTCAATTTCTTCAACAGCTTGTCACAACTGGCTCGAATGATGGTCGCCCGAGGATCAAAGTTCTTGTAAACCCGGTGCCCAAACCCCATCAATCGGAATCCGTCCTTCTTGTCTTTCGCCATGTCCACGTATTTTTGGACATTGCCGCCATCAGAAGCAATCTGGTCGAGCATATTCACGCAAGCTTCATTGGCACCACCGTGCAGTGGTCCCCACAATGCTCCGATTCCGGCTGAGATCGAAGCGAACAAGTTTGCATTGCTGCTGCCGACCATCCGAACGGTTGATGTACTGCAGTTTTGTTCGTGATCTGCATGCACGATCAGCAGTAAATTCAAAGCTTCGGCGAAGTCAGGATCAACGAGGTAATCGTGCGCTGGCGTAGCGAACATCATGTGCAAGAAATTCTCGCAATAATCCAAGTCATTGTTTGGATAGATGAACGGCTGCCCCATCGATTTTTTGTAGCTGTACGCAGCTATCGTGGGCAACTTCGCCAGCAAGCGATCGATCGAAATATTGACCTGGTCAGGATCGTCAACATCCATCGAGTCCTGATAGAAGGTCGATAATGCGCCGACAACGCTACTGAGGATCGCCATCGGATGAGCATCGCGTGGAAATCCGTTGTAAAACGACCGCATGTCTTCGTGGATCATCGTGTGCCCAGTGATCCCATCACGAAAACGCTCGGTTTCCTTCGCATTCGGCAGTTCGCCATAGATCAGCAGATAGGCAACTTCGATAAAGTCGCTTTGTGCGGCGAGCTGTTCGATCGGGTAGCCGCGATACCTCAGAATCCCTTTTTCACCATTCAGAAACGTGATCGCGCTGCTGGTGCTGCCGGTGTTGACGAATCCCTCATCGAGCGTGATCAGCCCAGAACTGGCTCGCAGCCGGCTGATATCGATTGCGCGCTCTCCCTCACTTCCTTCTACCACGGGAAGTTCGATTTCCTGATCCCCGTAAGTCAGTTTTGCGGTTTCAGTTGTCTGCAATTCTAACTTAGCTGTCGTGCTCATCTGCGTTCCCAAACAAGATCTGCGTAATGCCATAGAGGGGGCGTGGTGGCCGACATAATTCAGCACGAAAACAAGCTCCGCGGTGGATCCGCGATCGCTTTAACACGCCCGCCGTAGTTTAGCGGTGCGGGAAGAGTGAAACAATCAGTCGATCGCCAGTGTTGGCCAAACAATGACCTCTAGCGGCCCCTTGAGAGAAGCTCTGCGCGTGACTCTGGCGATTTTACAGGCGCCCCCCCGCCCGGCGCGTAAATCCGTAAAAGTCGATACCGTTGATCTCCGCCGCTTGAACGCGGATCGCTGGAACTTGATTCCGACAGAATCAACCGACTTTCTGTTCGTGCGGCGGTAATCGATGGATTCGCACGGACTCAATTTTCCGACTGCTGGCCTTGAGAATCTCGAATTCAGCATCTCCGATTTGAAGTTTTTGCCCCAACTCGGGAATTCGACCAGTGTGGTAGAGCACGTAACCTGCGACCGTTTCGTAATCGTCACTCTCGGGCAAGTCCCAGGCCGTGATTTCATTGACGTCATCGATCATGACTCGCCCATCCACATCGACGGTCGATTCGTTGATCACCTTGATCCCAAACTCCTCTTCGTCATCCGATTCATCCACAATTTCGCCGACAATCTCCTCCAAAGCGTCCTCGATCGTGACGACCCCGGCTGTTTGCTGAAATTCATCCAACACAATTGCCATGTGACTGCGACTGTGCAGAAACTCTCTCAGAATCAACTCCACACTGCGGTCGTCCGGCACGGTCCAATGACGACGAAGAATTTCTGTCAATGGAACATCGGGGGTTTGATTTCGAACGAGGAACGGCATCAGATCTTTGACGTACAACACGCCGATCACATTGTCGAGCGTTCCCTTGTAAACCGGAAACCGCGTCCGTCCCGCTTCGATCACGGTTTCCAAGATTTCCTCCCAGCCCCACTGCACATCGATCGCATCGACATCGCCGCGTGGGGTCATGATATGGCCGACGGTATCTTCGTGCAGCGTCATCACGCCCTGAATCATCTCACGCACACCCGGCCCAAAAAAACCTTCTCGTGTTCCTGCTGTCACGATGGTTCGTATTTCGTCCTCCAGTTGCTCCTCGTCCTCATCCTCACTTTCAACTGTCCCGGTCAAACGCCGAGTTAACACCTCAACGAGTTCGCCGGGAGCCGAAAGGGGACGCATCAAGATCGACAAACTTCGCCAGAAGGGCCAACTGTGATAAAGCACCTGCGTCGACGCGAAGCGAGTCACCGCAACCGGCAGCCAAACGTGAATCATCATCATCAATCCGCCGGCGGCGATCGCCCAGGCCAATAAACGCCACGCCGAGGGCGGCACCGTCGATGAGAACAAAGCCCCGGTTCCACCGATCAGGAATATGACTGTCCCGATCATTCGCAGATACTCGCTGCCGCGGATCGCCGCTTCCTGTCGATCCAATACGGCGCCGAATCGCTCGCGGTTTCGTTTCAGGCGACAATATGCCTCCAACGGCTTGCCGGCGAATCGATCAAGCAACTCGCCACCGAGTCCCCCGATACTGCTGAGGGCAAAGCCGGTCAGTGATAGTCCCCACCAAACGAAGTGATCGATCACTCACGCTCCTCCGGAACAGGAGAATGCGTCGCTGACATGCCATCATCACCGACCGATTGATCACCGACCAATGGACTCGATGTTTCCGGTTCTGCGTTGGTTCCGAGCTCAACAGGGTCAACCGCGTGGCGATCCACCATGGCAATGCCTAGCTTTTGCATGACGCTCATCTCTGCCTGACGCATCTCGATTCGTGCCTCGGGCTGTTGATCGTCCATTCCACAAAGATGCAGCGTACCATGGACGACATAGAGGATTAGTTCATTCGCAGCAATCCAGTTTAATTCGACTGCCGTGCGGGCAGCTGTCTCAGCACTGACCACCAATTCACCTTCAACACGTGGCGGTTGGTGTAAGTAACCAAAGCTAATCACGTCAGTCGGATAATCATGTTGCAGGTGCGTGCGATTGACCTGTTGAATTTCGGCATCTCCGGCAACCCGGATCCCAATTTCTCCGGACTGGCAGCCACGATGTCGCGCGGCCATGACCGCTGCTTCGACAAGCCGCGTGGCTTGAACCGGCATCGCAACCTGGTCGTCGACAATGACATCCACCTGCAGTGCATCCATTTGATCCGCCGACATCGTCATCACGCTAACTGCTGCCCTGGGTATTTGACCCGCGCGTGGTAGATTGCCGTCAGCGATTTCACCAAGCTACGACGAATCCGATCCAATTGCCGAAACGTCAACCCACACTCATCAAACTGACCATCGGCAACTTTCTTTTGAGCAATCGCATCGACGAGGTTTTGAATTCGACTCGGCGTTGGATCGACGAGAGTTCTCGAAGCACTTTCTACGGCATCGGCCAACATCATCACTGCAGCCTCGATCGTCTGCGGCTTTGGACCGGGATAACGAAAATCTTTATCGCTGACAGTTTCGGCATTTGGATCTTCTTCACTGCGACGGGCAGCTTCGCGGTAAAAGTATTCGACCAAGGTTGTGCCATGGTGCTGCAAAATGAAATCGACGATTGGCTCGGGCAGGTGATGGCTGCGTGCCAAGTCAGCACCATCTTTGACATGAGCGATGATGACCAAGGTACTCATTGCGGGCTGCAAGGAATCATGTTGGTTTACGCCGGCATTCTGATTCTCGATGAAGTACTCCGGCTTGAACATTTTGCCAATATCGTGAAAGTACGCACCAACGCGAACAAGCAAACCATTCGCGCCAATCTCATCAGCCGCCGCCTCGGCGATCGAGGCGACGTTGATCGAATGGTTGTAGGTGCCTGGGGCACGTTGTGCTAAACGCCGCAGCAAGGGGTGACTAGCATCCCCGAGTTCCAACAAACTCAAATCGGTTTGGACTCCAAACGTTTTTTCGACCAAGGGCAACAAGCCGGTCATCGCAGTGGCAGAAACCAGAATACAAAAGCCGGCCCAAAACGCCTCCCGCACCAAGCCGACAAAGACAGTCTCGAACACCGGCCCGCGATAAATGGTTTGAATTTCATCACCTGAGGACGGAGGCAAGAAGAGCGTTGCCCCCGTCACAATCCCGACAGCGATGACCGTTACGCCAGTGATCATTGCCGATAATGCCCCCACGTACAGCAGGTGGGTGCGACTGCGGATCCGAGCAAGCAGTAAGGTGCAGCTAAAACAAGCCGCCGCCAACATCACTAATTCACGAATGCCTAAACCGAGAAACAAGGTCAAGCTTACACTGGCAGCCGCCATCAACAGCAGACCTAACTCTCGCCCGTAAACGACTGCTAAGACAATCGACGCCAACACCATGGGAATTAGCTCGCCACGCCATTGATCACGCGATGCAAAATAGGCTAGGGAAATCGTGACCACCATCACAGTCAACAACTGGGCCAGCTTCCAACGATCAAGCAGCAATTGGCGATCGTCAACAAAAAAGATGTAGGAACCACAGAGCAGGTACAACGCACCGATCATGCCAGCGTAAGCGGCCACTCGTGCGGTTCGGTCAGCAACGTACATCTGACCTGACAGAACTTCCCATTCCCGTTGCAGTAGAACCAACTGTTCGTCAGTCAGCGGCTTTCCGGCATCCGCCAGCGTGGTTCCAATCCGATAAGTCATCATCACCGTTTCAACCGAAGCCGCTGCTTTCCGCCGATCTTGCTCGCTTCGCTCATCGTCATACGTCAGCGTCTCTTGTTCCGGCAATCGCTCGGCGATCCAATCTGAGATCATCGAGGCGACAATCTGATTGTCACTTTCGGGAAACTTCGTGCGAAACTGCTCTCTTAGACGCTTGGCGATCTCGGGCATCGCCTCGGCCATCCGAACTTCACTGGCTTCTACGAACTCGCCGTCATCAGGCTGCCCGAACGGATAAACGCGAATTCGCTCCAAACTTCCTTGGTCTGTGTCGTGCGCGAGAGCTTGGATCAGGCCATAGCGATAATTGTTCCGCAGTGAGAGTTCGATTGCGTCATCAAGGCGGGTCAATCCCATGTCATCAGCGAAGACCGTCTTGATCATCGAAAAACGTAACGCCGGTGTATCCTCCGGTTGCGTCTCATCACCCTCAAAGAACTGAGCGAAGGCAGTCGCCTCGCGTTCTGTCAACTGATCAAACGAGGGCGCATTGACCACCAGAAACAAATCATCACGCAGCGCAGCACGCAGTTCATCCAAGGGTTGCGTGCGATTGCTATACGAGACGACCTGCTCGCGACTTCGTTGATTACGCTGGCGATTCGTTTCGACATTGTCAGGCACCTCAAAGCTGACTCGATTCACCATATCGCGGGGCGGTATTGACCCCCGGCGAAAGGAAAACGCAGGCTTCCAGGTTTGGCAAACGACCAGCAACGTGCCGGCCGCGACGACCGCGATCGCGATCCGAAGCGCAAAATCTGCCTTATCGCTATCCTGCCACCACTGAATTAATCGTGGCTTTTGGATCCCGAGCGAATCGATGCGTTCCTGCCGGGCTCGCTGTTTACTTGCGCCGCTCATGACAGCGGATCAGGGTGATTGCTTCGGCGAGTTTAGCGATGACCTCCGTACCGATCGGACCGCTCGTTACGGTCTTCACGTTCAGTCACCGCCACCACTCGGAGGAGCGATCAATGTTGATCCTTGGATTCCCCGTGAACGGTGTTGCTTTCGTGATGGCCTACGTCGTCGTAGGCCTCGACAATTTTCTGGACTAGGTGATGCCGGACGATGTCGCTGGCCTGCAAACGCACCATCCCGATCGCGTCAATTTTCGCAAGGCGTCGCATCGCGTCTCGCAGTCCGCTGGTCACTCCCCGCGGCAAGTCCTGCTGCGTCACGTCGCCACTTACAACCATCTTGCTGCGTTCACCCATCCGGGTCAAAAACATCTTCATTTGGGCGACGGTCGTGTTCTGAGCCTCGTCCAAGATAATGAAGGCGTCGTTGAGTGTCCGTCCCCGCATGTACGCCAGCGGAATCACCTCGATCACATCTTGTTCCATCAGATTTCGAGCTTGATCAAAATCGACCATCTCACCCAATGCGTCCATCAACGGACGGAGATAGGGGTTGAGCTTGGCACGAAGATCACCGGGCAGAAACCCCAAACTCTCACCGGCCTCGACCGCAGGACGGACCAGCACGATTTTGCGAATCTGATTTGATCGTAAGGCTTCCACAGCCATGGCAACGGCTAAGTAAGTCTTGCCACATCCAGCGGGCCCCGTCGCGAAGGTCAGATCGAATTTCCGAATCGCTTCGACATAGCGAGCCTGCCCGGCGGTGCGTGGCTTGATCCGCCGCCCCGCGTGCTGGACATCGATTTCCTCGTCACCGAGGATAATCTTTGCTGCCGCCCCTTCGACGATCGCGCCTTCTTCAGAAGCGGCCGTTTCGACATCGCCAGGGGACAGCTGTCCCTTCTTGCGGGAAACCAGACGCAATTTCTCCAATGCCCGCATCGCGCGCTCGACGCTCTGTCCGTCGCCTGAGACTCGAATGTGACCATCACGTTGGGTGATGCTGACATCGAACAGTCGACGCAACTTGCGGAGATGCTGGTCGCGTGGCCCAAACAGAGCCAAAATCTCTTCCGGATTGGTGATCGAAAGCGTCGCTTCGGTCATTCAAGTGCCTGTAAAGGTCGAAAAGCGGGAGACAGTCATTTTATACGTTTCCCGTGGGATCATAGCTCTTATGCAAACTTTGGTCCGGAACCGCCGCTAACCGGCCACTCCAGCTGCAAAACACAGAAAAGCCGGCGCAATCGCTGCAATTAGCGAGTCGGTGACGTCCCAAACGCCGCCCAATCCTGGCAACCAATTGCCGCTGTCCTTAGCCTCGCAGTCGCGTTTCACCAGCGATTCTGCCAAATCGCCAATCATTCCAGACAACGCCAGCAGTGGCCCCAACACCAAAGCCCCCCAGATGGGGTTAGCCAGAAACACGACAGCAGGCACCTGCGATGGTGGTGTCCCGTCGCCCGCGACCGCAGGAAAAAACCACGTCAGACAAACATATGCAACGGTCGTGGCAGTTACGATGCCGCCGATCGCACCCTCCTTCGTCTTGCCGGGACTCAAACGGGGGATCAGCTTACTCTTGCCGATCGCTTTCCCAGTGAAATAGGCGCCCGCGTCGGTCGATTTGGTCACCAGGATCATCGTGATCAACGCCGCTAACCCCCAGTTCCCACTCCCCATGGCCCGCAGTGAGACTAAGAGAGCCATCGGTAGTCCTGCATAAAGCGACACAAAAACAGCATGGGAGGTCCGTTCGATCGTCCCCGCTGGCCCGATGCCATAAACCGTCATTTCGCTGATCAAGACGACAAACATGGCAGCGACCGCACCGATCACAGTCCAACCCAATCGCCCAACCGGACAATCCTGGGGATAAACCTCACCGAACAGCGGCCATAGCAAGGGAAGACAAGCCGAAAGGGTGACGATCGCTGTCGCAAACAAAGTAACTCGAGGCGAGATTAAACGCTGACTACCTCTCAACAACATCGCCATGTCCCGCGCCGTGCCCAACGCAAAAAACAACAGCAACGGCAATAGCCATAACCCTTCGGCGCCGGCTGTCGAATGATGCCCATCCAAATAGAGGAGCCCAAGGATGATCGTGATCAAGACAGCGGAAGTTCGGAGTCGGTCTTTCAACATGACTAGTCTTTCAACATGGCAGGGCTTGAAGCGTCGGTGCAACTTCTGCTGGTTGGGAACGGAGCGAGATTCAAACGGCGAGCGAGTAAAACAGTACGATCCGACACCCAACGAACCAAACACAGCTTCACTGGTTTAGCAGGATTGAACCACGTGATCGAAGGGCGAGCTCTCAGGCTGTCTCCCATTCAGTTTTTCAATGACATTGGCAGTTCTCGAATGACATTGGCAGATCTCGTATGACATTGGCAGTTCTCGTATGACACTGGTCAAACGCGTGACGCCCGTGACGAAATACCATTCGAGCTCATTCGTTGATATCTAATCCACCAAACCGCCGTTGCCGCAACGAAAATTCTCGAATGGCCGCCAAAAAGTCATCACGCGAGAATTCGGGCCAACACAATTCGGTGATCCACAGTTCCGAATAACTTATCTGCCACAACAAGAAGTTACTGACCCGCAGATCACCGCCGGTCCGAATCATCAAGTCAACTTCAGGTAAGTCTTTGGTGTAGAGCCTCTCGGCAATCATTGCTTCGTCGATCGATTCGGGATTCAGCGAGCCTGCGGCAGCTTCACACGCCAGTTGTCGCGCTGCTCTCGCGATTTCCCCCCGGCCGCCATAGTCGATCGCCAGCACCAATTGGGTTCCTGGGTTCCCAGCTGACATTTCTAACGTTCGATCGATTTCTTCGAGCACTCGAGGTGGCAATCGGTCCCGACGACCAATTACCTTTAGACGGAGTCCCTGATCCATGATCGTTCGTCGCTCTTCGATCAAGTACTGCTCAAGCAGATGCATCAGGAAGTCGACTTCTTCTTGGGGCCGCTTCCAATTCTCGCTCGAAAGGCAATAGAGCGTGATCGCTTCGATCTGCAACTCGGCGGCCGTCTCACTAATCATGCGGACGGTACTAACACCTTGCCTGTGCCCCTCAATCCGAGGCAAATCACGTGACTGGGCCCAGCGTCCATTGCCATCCATGATGATGGCAATGTGCTGTGGACGATCGGCAAGCGGCACATCGGCCAGCAGATCGATATCCCCCTCGGCTCGCGACTGGTCGGTCATTGCGGTCCGAGCGGCTGGAGAGCGAGTTCGGCGGCGGCATCTGTAAAGATGGTTTGAGCACGGTCGGGGCCCACCGACAACACACCGACGGGA
>JARGNK010000169.1:0-9343 GCA_029213145.1 Rubripirellula sp.
ATCCCGCGATGGGCATGGTTCAGGCCGCAAGCTTGACTCTGGCAATCCTGATGCGTTACCCTGCACAACCGATTGTGCATTATGTTTTGGAGGCATTTTAGGATTCATTCGCGACGAATCTGGTAACCCGAATTTGCTGGCAGCAGGCATCGCTCGGGTCGCTGGTAATCATCCACGCAACGCTGGGATTTATGAACTCATTCCAAAGCAATCCCGTCAGTCTCAAAGAGGTTGCAAACGCTGCTGGTGTAAGCGTTTCGACAGCATCACGGGCGCTCAATGGGAAAGCCAATGAGTGTCGAATCAGCGAAACAACCGAAACCGCCGTCCAGCAGGCGGCCAAGCGGTTGGGGTTCCGTCCAAGTCGTGTGGCACAATCATTGCGTTCGCAACGCACCGGTTTGTTTGGTGCGATCGTTCCGGATGTGGCCAATCCCTTCTTTGCCGCGATCGCTCGGGAGATTACTGTCGCCGCTGAGCACAGTGGTTATTCCCTGCTGTTAGCTGACAGTCATGATTCAACCGACGTCGAACACCACGTCGTGCGGCAGCTTTGGCAGCGACGCATCGAAGCGTTGTTGATCTGTCCCGTTGGCCTAGTGTCAGACCATCTGGCAGAACTAGATAGAGCCGGCATGCCTGTGGTTCTAATCGATCGAGGATTCTGTGACGGTCGGCTGATGAATGTGACATCGGACCATCAGTGTGGTGCTGCCGAGCTGACGAAATTACTCACGAATCAAGGGCATACCAGAATAGGTGTCCTACAAGGTCATCCGGGGACGCTGCCAAACGATGAACGCCTGGCCGGAATTCGTCAGGCACTGATCGCTGCCGGGACTGATTTGAATCCTAAATATGTTCGCGGCGACCAATTTGGCGAGGCTTCTGGGTACGATGCGACCCGACGAATCCTCGGCCAGCATCCCGAAATCACGGCGCTGATTGGGTTGAGCAGCGAAAATACGCTGGGCGCACTCCGCGCGATTGCCGAAGTTGGACTGCGCATCCCCGATGACTTGTCTTTGGTGACCTTCGACGATCATCCGTTCGCCGACTATCTGGCCACACCCCTGACGACTGCCTGCCAAGATATGGCTGAGTTGGGGCGGCTGGCATCGACACTAATCATTGATCGGATCGAGTCAGGAAAACGTCTCAGGAAAAAGATGCATCGCGTTCCGATGCGAATCATTGAGCGAGCATCAATCGCCAAGCCAAAGCAGTCATCGCATTTTAACTAAACCAGATTGGAACCTGTGAAAGCAATCAGATGAACGATCTCGAATCACTCAAGCGAATCAGACTTTGTGTCTGCATTTCCATCATTTTGTTAGGTACTCACGGCGAATCGGATTGCGTATGTGCCGAAGAAAACCAAACAGGTGCAATTCCACTGATCTTTGATACCGACATCGGTAATGACGTTGACGATGTCCTTGCGTTGGGCCTGATTCATGCTTTGGAAAGCCGGGACGAATGCAAGCTATTGGCTGTTACCATTACCAAAGATCATCCCAATGCGGCATCATTCACGGATGCGGTGAACACGTTCTACGGCCGTGGCGAGATTCCAATTGGGGTCTGTCGCAGTGGCGTCACACCCGAAGCTGGCAAGTTCATCGGGCTAGGTGCGAAGAAGGATGGAGAAAGACTGCGGTATCCACATGACTTGATGTCGGACAAGGAGGCGCCGGATGCTGTCGCGTTGCTTCGCGAAACACTTGCAAACGCTGAAGATCGCTCGGTGGTCATTGTCCAGGTCGGATTTTCTACCAACTTGGCGAATTTACTTGACTCCAAACCGGATCAAGTAAGTCCACTTGCTGGGTTCGAATTGGTCAAGCAGAAAACTCGCTTACTTTCCATGATGGCGGGTGCATTCGAAAAAATCGCATTTGAAAAAGATGCGCAGCCACGCGACCACAAGGAGTACAACGTTGTCATGGATATCCCCTCGGCGAAAAAACTCGCGCAACGCTGGCCAACGCCGATTGTCTGGAGCGGATTCGAAATTGGGCTGGCTGTGCGTTATCCGCATCAGAGTATCGAACGCGATTACAGCTATGTGGAGCATCATCCGTTGGCCGAAGCGTATCAGTTGTATATGCCACCACCTCACGACCGGCCAACATGGGATCTGACGAGCGTGCTATACGCCGTACGGCCGGATCATGGCTATTTCCAAGTTTCCGAATCGGGACGCGTATCGGTCGCCGACGATGGTTTGACCACATTTCAGGCTGCCAACGCCGGCCTTCATCGATACCTGCAACTGACCGAAGAACAAAAGATTCGCGTGACCGAAGCGTTGGTACAGTTGTCCAGTCAGCCGCCTACGGCGATCGGTAAATCGGTTGAGTGAGAGAGTTTGCCTGCTAATTATTGAAGCTTTCGGTCATGCGTAGCGCTGCCCCCAAAATTGCTGTTCTCGGTTCCATCAACATGGACATCGTGGTCTGTTGCGCACATTTGCCACGGCCGGGCGAGACGATCATTGCTGATTCAGCCACTGAAGTTTGCGGAGGCAAAGGGGCCAATCAGGCTGTTGCCGCGGCGCGTTTGGGAGCGGATGTGACGATGATCGGCTGCGTCGGCGATGATAGTTTTGCCGACCACTTGCTCGAAAATTTGAAGCGAGAAAAAATTGACGTCTCGCATGTTGCCCGTCGATCAAACTGCGCCAGCGGTCTTGCCGTTGTTTCGGTTGATGAAACGGGAGAGAACTCAATTACCGTGGTTCCCGGTGCCAATGGAACATTGGGTGTTCAGGATGCCGTCGCAGCAGCCGATGTGATTCGATCGAGCCACACGCTGTTGCTGCAAATGGAGGTCCCGGTCGAGACAATCATCGCTGCGATCAACATCGCCCGGGATTCTAACACGCGCGTGATCCTTGACCCGGCGCCTGCTCCCAAGGCGTTTCCCAGCGAGCTACTGAAGGCGGATCTGATTTGTCCGAACCAATCCGAGGCTGGAGTGATTCTTGGTCGCGAAATCGGTTCAGTGGAGACCGCCCGAAACGCTGCTACGGAACTCACTCAACACGGCGCCGATAACGCGATTGTCACGCTCGGCGGACAGGGGGCCGTTCTCTGTGATGGCGGTTCCCCCAAATGGATCGAGCCGTTTCCAATTGATCCGGTTGACACAACCGCAGCGGGGGACGCCTTTGCAGCAGCGCTCGCGGTTCGCTGGGCGGAAGAAAAGAGCTTGTTAGCAGCGGCCGAATTCGCCTGCGCTGCCGGCGCGATCGCGGCAACACGTGCCGGAGCTCAGTCGGCTATGCCGACTGAAGAAGAAATCGCACAACTCATGCTGAATAAAGGTAAGCCATGATTCAAATCTGCAGACCATCCACTGATAGCGGAATCGCAAGAGGTCCGTTCTGCAAAATGGATAAAGCGTATCTCGCGGTGCTCGCCGTGAGCTTGATACTCTCTGCAGGTTGCGGTTCCGACGACCGGCCAGCGAAGAACAGCGTATCCGAGCTGGGGGAATCCGAGCTGGGGGAACCTGACAAGCCGCGAGTCGCCCTGATCATGAAGTCGCTGGCCAATGAGTTTTTTTCAACGATGGCGAAGGGGGCGGAATCACATCAAAGTGATCATGCTGATCAGTACGACCTGATTGTGAACGGCATCAAGGACGAGCGAGACTTAAGTCGCCAGGCATCATTGGTCGACGAAATGGTCAGCAGCGGAGTCGACGCGATCGTGATCGCGCCGGCCGATTCGAAAGCACTCGTGCCCGTTCTTCGACGCGCTAAACAAGCAGGGGTTGTTGTTGTCAATATCGACAATCGACTCGACGCCGAAGTCCTCCAGCAGGAAGGAGTCGTGATTCCATTTGTCGGTCCCGACAACAAAGCCGGTGCCAAGCAGGTTGCTGATTTCCTGGCAACGAAGCTCAGCAAAGGAGATGAAGTCGCAATCCTTGAAGGAATTCGGACATCATTCAATGGTACCCAGCGTCGATTAGGGTTCGAAGAAGCAATGCAGGATTCTGGGATGGCAATCGTCGATAGTCAGTCAGCCGAGTGGGAAATGAGTATGGCCAACACGATTGCGTCCTCGATGCTAAGTGAGCATCCCGAAATCAAAGCGATCCTGGCCGCCAATGACAGCATGGCGCTTGGCGCAGTCGCAGCGGTCAAGAGCGCTGGTCGGGCTGGCGCGGTCCAGATCGTGGGCTTCGACAACATCTCGGCGGTTCAACTTGCCGTACGTGATGGCAAAGTTTTGGCGACCGCGGATCAACACGGTGACCAACTGGCTGTCTTTGGAATCGAAGCGGCGCTGAAGATGCTGCAAGACCCAGACTTGGAAGTTGAAGATATTGAGACACCTGTCGATTTGGTGACGGCGGAGACGTTGAATTGATCGACCAGGCAGACAATGATCCGATGCTGGTTGTCCGCGATCTCACCAAGCAGTACTCAACGACAGTGCTCGATCGTGTCACGTTTGATCTTCACGCCGGCGAGATTCATGCATTGCTAGGTGCCAACGGAGCAGGCAAGAGTACGCTTTGCCGAATCATTTCAGGATTGGTCCAGCCAACGGGAGGCGAAATGGTACTCAGCGGTCAGGTTTTCGCGCCGACTACCAAACAGGCGGCGGAATCTGTGGGTGTCCAGATCATTCAACAGGAACTGAACCTGATCCCAACCTTGTCAGTCGCAGAGAACCTGATGTTGACCCGTCTGCCTAGTCGCGGTGGAGTCATCAATCATCGAGAGCTTCATCGGAGAGCCCGGTGTGCGCTTGATCGCTTCGCGTTGGAAGACGTTGGCACGGAGACACTCGTCGGTTCCTTAGGTGTCGGCCGTCAGCAGATGGTCGAAATTGCAGCGGCACTTGATCTGGATTGCAAAATTCTGATCTTGGATGAGCCGACCGCAGCGCTTAGCGCAAACGAAACAGAGCGACTATTTGAGTGGCTGGCCAGGCTGCGTGAGCAACAAGTTGGAATCATCTATATCAGTCATCGTCTTGACGAAGTTGCCCGCCTTGCTGATCGGGTTACCGTGCTCCGCGACGGCAAGTCGGTCTGCACACAGCAGACTGCTGGGCTGACAACCAACGCGATGGTCGATCTGATGACCGGGCAGCGTGATGACTCGGCTGAGAGTCATCGTCACATGTCCTTTACCCGGGACCGAATCGCGATGCGGGTGGAAGGGCTGTCGCGTGGAGAGTTGCTACAAGACGTTTCACTCGAGGTCCGTGCCGGCGAACGTCTGGGAATTGCTGGCTTGGTCGGGTCGGGGCGCACCGAACTGCTAAGAGCAATTTTCGGTGCTGATGTTGCACAGGTTGGGCAAGTGCAGTTGGGTGAAACCGCTGTCGCGCGGCGGTTCCATCATCCAAGTCAAGCGGTGGCCGCCGGCATGGTCATGGTCACCGAGGACCGCAAACAGAACGGGTTGTTGCTTCAGCAGTCGATCAGGGTCAACACCACACTTTGCGCCCTGCGACGCGACTTCTCCAGGGGTGGAGTGATCCGTCGCCGCGCCGAGGAGGATTCAGCCGACCGCATGTGTCGAAAGATGGAAACCCGCTGCACGAGTATTGCGCAGATCGTCTCAACGCTCAGTGGTGGAAACCAACAAAAGGTGGTGGTTGGAAAATGGCTCGCCCGTGACGCAGATGTTTTTCTGTTTGACGAGCCGACTCGTGGGATTGATGTTGCTGCCCGACTGCGTATTTTTCGTCTTTTTGAATCACTGGCCCGCGATGGAAAGGCGTTGGTGATCGTCAGCAGTGATCTAGACGAACTGCTAGAAACCTGCGACCGCATCGTCGTGATGTCGGCGGGTCGGTTGGTTGCGAATTTTGATCGAGAGACCTGGTCTCACGAAAAAATCATGCAAGCCGCGTTTTCTGGGTATGTCGATCGAACGGGCGCCGTGCAAGTAACAGGCGACTTAGACGGAACAGGGGCATGAAGAAATCGCGGTTACAAACATCGATCGCTCAATATACTGGATTGCTCGGTGCACTTGCGCTACTCGTGCTTGTCTTCGGTTCGCTGAGCGAAAACTTTCTACAGATCGCCACCGTGATTTCGATTGCCAATCAGATTCCCGATCTTGCATTGATTGCAGTCGGAATGACATTGGTGTTGATCATTGGTGGCATTGATCTGTCGGTTGGTTCCGTGTTGGCACTTTCGTCGGCAGTCCTGGGGACATTGATGGTCGATCACCAGTGGCCGCTCTGGGCTGCAGTGCCTTTGTGCCTGTTGGCCGGTGCCGCCTGCGGCCTGTTCAACGGGATCATCTCGGTCGGCGCCGGCATTCCATCTTTCATTGTTACCCTGGGTATGCTGGAGATCGCCCGCGGTGCGACGAAGGTGGTCACCGATTCACAGACGAAATACATCGGATCAGCGGTCGAATCGATCGGACAGCCGATTACGGGGCTTCAGCTTTCTCCAGCGTTTCTGCTCGCAATTGGCGCTGTGATAATCGGCGAGTTTGTGCTGACACGCACTGTGTTCGGGCGATATTTGGTAGCCATTGGCACTAATAAAGAAGCGGTTCGAATGTCGGGCATCCGGTCGTCGCCTTATTCCATCACGGTCTTTGCCATCAGTGGGCTGTTGTGTGGGTTGGCTGGGTTGGCTCAGGTTTCTCGGCTTTCGACCGCCGACCCAAATGCCGCCGTCGGCATCGAACTCTCTGCCATTGCCGCGTGCGTGATTGGGGGCACCAGCTTGATGGGTGGGCGGGGTTCGGTGATCAGTTCGTTTTTGGGGGTGCTGATCATTGCGGTGCTACAAACTGGGTTGGCTCAGATCGGTGCCTCCGATCCAACCAAGCAAATGATCACGGGAAGCGTGATTGTGGCTGCCGTTTTACTGGACGCGATCCGAGGCCGTTGGTCGGGAGGATGAATTCAGCGATGCTGGCAGGCGAACGCCATGTTTGTCCCAAGCGAATTTGCGAATTAGCAATCTGAATGTCGATCGAAACAGATCGAACGATGCTGCAGCAGAGCCAACGAACACGATGTGCGAATGAACCGGGAAACGCATTCGGGCGTTTGAATGCCAAACAGCTAACGCGAAAAGTGGGAACCGTGGCTTCCGGAACTCTTAATGGAAAGAGCTGAGCGATGAGAACAAAGCGATCGATGTTTTTCTGCTTTGCCGTGCTGGTGACTGGCCTGACTGCGCAGTCCGAAGAATTCAGCATGAAAGTAATGACGTACAATATCTATCGCGGTGGCACGATGCGGGGGCAGCCATTGTCACAAACTGCCAACGTGATTCGGGAGGCGAAGGCAGATGTGGTCGGTGTTCAGGAAACACGTTCTCCACGCGGCGTTAATGGGGAGAAGTTGGCGAAGTTGCTAGGCTGGAATCACTACGTTGACCGCAGAAACAAATGTATCTTGACGCCTCACGAAATTGTCGAACGCCATAACGGTGGCGTCAAAATCAAACTGGATTCGGGTGGTGAAGCCCACGTATTCAACCTCCACCTGCCATCCAATCCTTATCAGCCCTACCAGCTATTGAGTATCCGTCCAAAGTGGCAAAAGCATTGGGATACTCCGTTTATCAGCACCGAAAGTGAAGCGATTGCCGGAGCACGAGAAGCTCGTGGGAAAGATATCTCAACGCTTCTCAAGCAGATACGTTCCCTCCCCGACAAAGAGACACCTGTTTTTGTGGTCGGCGATTTCAACGAACCCTCACATCTTGACTGGACTGAAAAAGCTGCCCAGGCCGGTCGCCATCCGATCAAAGTGGAATATCCCACGTCGTTGGCTCTGACTAAAGCGGGCTTTGCCGACGCCTACCGCACGATCTACTCCGACGAGATGAAAAATCCGGGATACACTTGGTCGCCTCTAACGAAGGCCAATGACCCCAAGGATCACCATGATCGCATCGACTTTGTGTACTTCAGGGGCACAGGCATCGAAGTCGTCGACAGCAAAATCGTAGGGGAAAGCGAAGAGAATGCAGACATTGCTGTAACGCCTTATCCATCGGACCATTGCGCGGTGGTCGCGACGTTCACGCTCACCAGTCAACCTGACGGCAGCGATCAAGAGAGGTGAGAGCCAGTTCACGTACGCACCAGCGAGCGAGGCGCGCTCAGAGAGGGCTGATGCTAGTTTCTTCTTCAGTCGCTTGCGATTCCTCGTTCGTCTTTGCTGCGTCCTGTTTGGTGTTCTTCTCGAAGAACTCAAAGATTGCGGGCAGTTGAGTGATGGCCGGGACGATGTGGTTGCCGCCTTCCACTTCGATGTACTCGTGCGTCATCCCTAGTTCTTGCATCTTGGATGCCCAGCGCCGAGCACCCCGCACGGGAACCAGCCGATCCTTATCACCTTGCACTAGGATCACGGGAATAGACTTGATCTTCTGCAATTCATCGGGCGAGCGGAACGTCGCTGGAGCGATCGGAGCCAGTCCGGCCCAGGTGTCGGGGAACTTGATGCCGATGTGCCACGTTCCCCCACCACCCATGGAATGGCCCATCAAATAGATTCGCTTCGAGTCCACATTGAATTCGTCCCGCACAATCTTAAGGACGTTCATAACGTCTTTTTCGCTGAGTTCACCGAGGTTCTTCGGGTCCCAACGCTGTGATGTTTGCCCGCGACCTCCGTACCACCCTCTTTTGTTGTAGCCCATCGGTGCGGCCAAGATGTAACCGTGCTTTTGAGCCAAATTTGTGAAACCGGGGTAGCCCAAGATCTGGCGAGGATTGCTGTTAAGCCCATGTAGCGCAACCATCAAGGGATAGGACTTCGTCGCGTCGTAGTCCTCGGGAATGTAAAGAGCGTATTCCATCTCCTTGTCCGCCTCTTCGAAGGCGTAACTCCGCATCCAGACTTGGCCGGTGACAAGTTCTCGCTTTTCGGGTTTCGCAGGTTCGTCAGCATGGAGAGATTGCAGTCCGAACAGGATCGCGATGGCGGCAACAACGGGCTTCATGGGAATCCACAAGTTAGGGGCGACTATCAAGCAGTTGGGAACGCGCAGTGAGCGTTAAGATGGGTTGAGAAATCGAAGTGATGATCACTGTCATCATCATCGATCGCTTGACGATGCTGACTCGATTTCTGTGCGCAGATTTTAGCATGGCGACTCAAATCCGATGAAGTGTTTGGCGTGAGCCAAGCCAAATCTTTTTGAAAAGCTCACAATCGTCTTGCCATTTCAATGGCCTGGCCCCCTGATCGGAGTTGGCGTCCCCCTGCTCCTGCTCCTGCTCCTGCTCCTGCTCCTAGTCCGCGTCCACGCGTGGAGTGAGTTCCCGACATGTGTGCCACTTCAAAAGGAAGGTGCAAGTCAATGGCCCCGAGTTTCGTTCTGCTGA
>JARGNK010000169.1:9443-15003 GCA_029213145.1 Rubripirellula sp.
TTTCGTTCTGCTGAGTTTCGTTCTGCTGAGTTTCCTGGCGCCTGCAATGGCAATCTTCGAATCACGGTCACGCTTGGCCGGTCGGGCCGGCCGAATGAATCACAAACGTATCGAACGCTTCTGGCGTAATGACGGGCTGGAAACTCTTGCAACCCAACTACAACCGAAGTGATTGTGGCGTGGGGACAGAGCATGTGTTCTCGCTTGTGTTCCTTTATTAATGAACATGTCTGTAGCTGCGTCTCGGTCTGTGAATCGCTGCATAGAGAGTGTTCCCTATACCCGGTAACAGCAATCGAAGAATGCCGTCGAGCATGTTTGGTGATCGATACTTCAAGAAAATGTTGAGCGAAAATGTACCGAAGAAAAACTGATGAATGCGTTCATTTAGTACATGTTCTCGTCTGAGATGGCCGGGTGCCGACGGGCGCAACGAGAATGAAAAGATTGACAGAGGCCGATTTCGCTGGTGACCGGAATCTCGTCCTTAAGGGTTTGGGAAGTTGCTTTCCGCGGATCAATTTCCATGTTCGATTGCGGCGACGAGAGCGTGAGCCAATGGGCTGCCACAAGTTCACATGCGTGCTGATTGCTGGACTTCACTGTTACTGACTGAAGCCAAATTGAGCAGCCCTCCGATTGATTTGTCTTGGCTTTCAAGCTGTTGTAGTTGAGCGGCATTTAGCATTCTTATTCGGGCCAGCTCAGTGACCTCTGCATCGACTGGCTGATACTTGGCCTGTTCGTTTAATTGGCAATCGACCGGCAGCAGACGGAATTCGTGCACAGTGCCCCAGGCTTCGATGTTCTTAATCTCCATCGGATCGCAGCTGGGCGGGTTGTCCTCCGGAGCGGTAAAATTGGCGAGCTTTCCAGTCACGATGCTTCCAATCTCTTTTTCCAGTTTCAATGAGTAAGCTGCATCGATTGTCACTGCATTCAACGCGCCCATGCGGATGATTCGTTGGTTTTCACCCGCGACGCGGCCTCTGTCGTCTGCTTTGCTGGGTCGAGCGTGACGTTCTCCCTGACGCGATAGATCACCACCTCTGGAAGTTGACCGGGATTGACCTGCCCACCGACGTCCTGAAGTGCAGGCGTTTGAGCCAAAGTCAGTCCGGGCATCGAAAGCAAGAGTACCACGCTGACGATGCATTTTGCGAAATTCATGTGAGCTCTCGCTTTCTCTGATGTTGGTTTTCTATCCAAAGCAGGCGTCACTCTTCGGGGGAGTTCTGGCGCAAATCGGTCGCAGAATTAGGATGCGATGATTTGAAATTCTGATCCATAAGAACGAAAAACGCTGCGTTCCACTGCCAATGTTTTACAGCACGATGACTTGATTTCTTAAGGAGCGAATCGACGAGATGTCGCGATTGCAGTTGTTCAGCAGGATTCGTGAATCGACTCGCCGCGTTCCTGTGCCTGTCGGCCGCCCCGCTGGCGTCATGTTCACCAATGGGGTCGAAGATGGTTCAGGCAAAAAAAAGGCTCGCCAGTAGAATCTGGCGAGCCTTGAATTGCCCTGTGTATCGAGAATTACTCGTGCTTTCCGACGGTGCGGGGCCGGTCGCCGGAGGAAGTCTCGTGCGTCGGTCCGCCGCCTAAACCGCTCCACGTCACGGCACACCTTGCGTGTCCCGTGGCGTCAAACTCATGGGCGAATCCAGTTTGTCCCTCAATGGAGGTCTGCGTTGACACGCTAACCGGGGCGTCAAGACTGGACCAGGAATGGATCCGGCCCCTGGAAGTGCCCTCCTGATATTACCTATCGGTCAAGGTAATGATCACCCGATCCAACTCGCCGTTGAATTCGTTAACACCTTTATAAAGTTTCGAAACCTGCGTTCCAGTATCGATACCTATGTCAAAGGTTTCGGCCAAGGAGTAGGTGCTGCGGTGCATGTTGGGCATGTCCACTTCGTCAACTTTCTTGCCGTTGATGTAAAGCTCACCGGACCCGGCAAACATTTTTTCCTTGTCAGTAGTGAATTTAAATTCAATATCGACCATCCCTTTGGGCAGTTCCGGTGACTCAAGCAGGTAGTAAACGCCATCGAGAAAGTTGTAATCGTAGTAAACACGATTGCCTTTGATGAACATGGAATATCCGCCGGTCATTCCACCGCACGCGACAATGACACCCTCTTCCGAGCCGGTCATTTCGACTTTCGTTTTGATGGTGTGGGAACGGCCTTTCACGGGAGCCGATGCTTTCTCCGCGATGCGGAATGCCCCTGGCCAGTAATACACGAATTCTTTTTGGTCACCAAAAAGCACGTCATTGACCTTTGCCAGTCGGGCAATCATATCGTCGTACAACGGATAGACGTTGTACTTCCAAGCTTCCTCGTCAAACGTTTTCTGGAGTTCCTCCAGTTTCTGAGGATTTTGTTCAGCCAGGTTCGTGCTTTCAGAGAAGTCTTCGGCAACATGATAAAGTTCCCACTCGTCTTCTTCGAAAGGTGTAATCGAGTTGACATCCCAGGGCATGCGTTTTCCGTGCAGAGAAACCGCTTTCCAGCCATCCTTCCAGATCGCGCGATTACCAAACATCTCGTAGTACTGGACTTTTTTGACGTTTGGTGCATCAGCGTTGTTAAACGAATACATCATCGATTTGCCATCAAACGGTTGTTGTTTGATGCCATGGTAGGTTTCTGGGAATTCGAGCTTTGCCGCTTCTAAGATGGTCGGGGCGATATCACTGATATGGTGATACTGGTTGCGAATTTCTCCTTTTGCCTTGATGCCGTTAGGCCAGTGCACGACGAGTGCGTCATGCTGACCACCACGGTGTTCACTTTGCTTGAAGTAACGAAAAGGCGTGTTGCCCGCCATGGCCCAGCCAGCGTGGTAGTGAGGATAGGTGTTCTCCCGTCCCCAGTCAGGGAAGGCTCTCATGTTGGACGCAAAATCAGTTTGCAAACCGTTGAGCACATAGGTTTCGTTGAATGTTCCTGCCAAGCCTCCTTCACCACTGGCACCATTGTCTGCTGTGATAAAGATCAGCGTGTTGTCGAGTTCTCCGATTCGTTCTAGCGTTTCGACAACACGACCGATTTGGTGGTCAACGTGTTCCATTTGCCCGGCGAATGCTTCCATTTGACGCGTATAGAGCTTTTGCTCTTCAGGTTTCAACGAAGCCCAGGCGGGGATCTCATTGATGCGTTTGGTGAGCTTGGTACCCTTCGGAATGACCCCCAGTTCAAGCTGCTTTTTGTGAATCAGCTCTCGGGCTTTGTCCCAGCCCATGTCAAATTTCCCACGGTAACGGATCATGTATTCGTCTGGTGAGTGATGCGGTGAATGCATCGATCCAGACGCCCACAACATCATGAACGGATCTTCTGGCTTCAGTGTTTTATGACCCGTAACCCACTGGATTGCTCGATCAGCTAGATCTTTATCCAAGTGCTCCGATTTGCGGTATTCCTCAGGGGCATGGTCATCCCACATCACTGGTATGAACTGGTGCACATCGGCTGCCATAAAACAATAGCTATGGTCAAAACCTTCCCCGCTTGGCCAACGATGGAATGGTCCGACCTGGGAGACTTCGTAAAGTGGTGTATGGTCCCACTTTCCCAATGCATAATTCACATAGCCTGCTTGCTGCAAATAGTTCGCAACTGATTTGGCCGTTGGTGGAACAATCGCGTTGTAGCCGGGAAAGCCCATCGCGGTAAGCGCATGACTGCCAAGTCCAATCGAGTGTGGGTTGCGACCCGCCATCAATGTGGCACGCGAGGGCGAGCAAAGCGCAGTCGTGTGGAAATTGTTGAAGCGAAGACCGTTCATCGCTAGCTTGTCAATGTTTGGTGTATTGATCAGCCCACCAAACGATTCACCAAGCTGCGCAAAGCCAACGTCGTCGAGCAGAAAGATGACCACGTTCGGCGCACCTTTGGGGGGCCTTGCCGACTTTGGCCACCACTCAACGGAGTCCTTGTAATTTCTGGCGATCTTACCCTGGAATTCCTGGACTTCTTCTTGAGCAAATGAGGTTGATGCAATCAAGAGCGTCGCGATCAACGTTGAAAAGATTTTGGATCTCATGCTGCCTCTCGGGAAAAGATTCTTGGTAACGGAGCGCGCAGTTTGCCAAGTGAAAAGTTTACCTCACTCCTGAGCACTGCAGTTGAGCACTGCAGTTGAGCACTGCAGTTGAGCACTGCAGTTGAGCACTGCAGTTGCGCACTGCATTACTGCTTGTTTGATCCCAAAATATCGGTTGATGAGGTGTTTGGGAATCGGTAACCAAGCTGGATGAGACGCACCCCTATACAGACTATCAAACTTCACGAGCCACGATTCGAGTTTTCGTACCGACTTCGAAGAGGCTATTCTTCATGGGCTTGCATGCTGTATTTTCATCGGACTGACGACACAGGTCTGATCGAACTGACGACAGGCCAGAGTGATCGATGCGCGTTGGATTGGCTCTGCTCCGTACTGAAGCGTTTGCTTTTTTCCGCCCAATTGTCTTTATCTGCGGGATGCACGCAATTTTGCGCATTCTGAGGAAGGTAATCCCCTGTGGAAACCGCGGATCAAAGCAACTTACGGTTGCGATCGCCGCTGCATCTGCCCGCTGGTTCATGCCGATGGACTCACCGTCGCATGAGTCGGTGCAAGATCGCTTCGCGCTTCCGTGACGTGATTCCTCAGGATGATTGTCGAGGATGCTGCAAATCGATTCTTCCTTTCGAAACGCAGAGCGAGGGGAAAGCATTTCTCGGGCTCATCGTGTTTTTCGTTCGCGCACTCCAATGTGCTGCGACGGATCTGCCTTTGGTAACGTCCCGTAGTTGACAATTGGCAAATCGCCAGGCGGTGGCACAACTAAAGATCCTCCGTCAGCGCGACGGAGATCGGAACTTATCTTGTGAAGCTGATCTGCAGTTCAAGTTAAAATTCAACTTGAAAAAACTAACACCGCATATCAATCTGTAATGAATACCATGTGATGACGCCATCAAGCGAACGAATGGCCATGATCACGTCACCTGGTCGGCCGACATTGGTGTTTTTTGTCGTTCCATTGATCGACCACGCGATGGCGGCGCACTTTCCATCGGCAGATACAGCACCATCAGACCGAAAGTACCTTATTGAACCGGGACGCAGTTCAACATATTTGTGGTTGCTAGCCAGTGGCGCCGTGGAATGAATCTTTACCATTTGCCGATCGTCTACATGGTCGGTGGCCTGATCGATAAATCGATACGATTCAGGATGCGTCGCAATCGCCCGCAGTTCAGAATCCTCCCGCGGTTCAGTATCGATGGGTGCCGCCGCGTTTGCAGGTGCAGTGTTCATTGACGCCGTATTCATTGACCTCGCGTTTTGCACGTAACCAAGAATTGATAGGATCGCGCAGACCACGATCGTAAATGCTGCGGCGTAGCGTTTCATTCTTGGCCTTCCAATGTGATAGCTTGATTCGGGCATCTTGAAGGGATCCCGCCTGACTGCCTGATTGAGAATTCCTCCGCTGAATCCGATCGCGTGAGCTTTCTGGCGGGTGGCTCTTGCAGAGTCGAAACGAGTCCCTTTT
>JARGNK010000170.1:0-5908 GCA_029213145.1 Rubripirellula sp.
CGTGACATTCGAGCTGCATTCGTGCCGAGAGACGAAGATCATTTGCTACTCAGCGCGGACTATTCGCAAATCGAGTTACGGGTGATGGCTGAACTAAGCAATGATCCCAGCATGATCGATGCGTTTGTCGCAGGGGAAGATATCCATACCGTCACTGCCACGAAAGTATTCAAGGTGGATCTGGACGATGTAACCCGCGAAATGCGGGATAAGGCAAAAACGGTAAACTTCGGGATCATTTACGGTATCTCCGCGTTTGGATTGCAACAGCGATTGAATATTCCGCGCACCGAGGCGGCCGAATTGATCAGCAACTATTTCGAAAAATATCCAGGCGTTCGTGATTACATTGACCGCACAATCGCGCTGGCCCGAGAGCAGGGGTATGTCTCTACGCAAACGGGGCGGCGGCGGTACATCCGAGACATCAATTCACGCAGTCGAACGGTGGCCAGTGCGGCCGAGCGATTGGCGATGAACAGTCCCATCCAAGGGACTGCCGCTGACATGCTCAAACTTGCGATGATTCAAGTCCATCGCGCACTGACCGACGGTGGTTTCAAAACCAAGATGGTACTCACCGTGCATGACGAGATCGTCTTCGATATGCTGAAAACGGAACAGAACGAGGTCATGCCGCTGATCGAGAAAGCGATGAAATCAACTTTGCCAATGAAAGTTCCTATCGAGGTCGAAATGGGATTCGGCAACAACTGGCTCGAAGCCCACTGAGCCTCTTCCGGTCAAAATCCCCCCAATAAGCCCCTGAATCGGGCTCATCCAAAGCGTCTCTCGCCGAGGGCTGCCGTAAGAATCACGTACAGCTTTTCTAGACAATCTTCGCCGAGAGTCTTGGTTGCAGCGTCTCAGCTTGATATTCTTAGAGTCTCGATTTGCAAGGCCGCTGCGGTGTAAGCGGCGGTCAACGTCTTTTCTTTGCGAATCACTCAACTGAATCGGTAGTATGGTAGTAACCTCCTACAACCGACAGATTCCTAACACCGCTGCTTTATTGGTAGTGATGATCGGTGGTGGTCTGTCGCTGTTGGCCTATTCTGCGCTGAAACGCTCGGAACTGGCAAAGTCCAAAACCCATTTAGAGATTGCGAGCCAGCATCGCTTTCACAACATCCAGCGTAATTTTCGCTCGACGCGGATCACAGCTCCCCATCTGCACCGATTGGAAGGGGAACGTCTACAAGGGTTGATTGACGATATCGCAAAGCGGCGGGAAAAGCTCCGTTTGTTGGCGACTGCCTATGCGTTGAAAGAACGCGATTCGGCAACGTCAGATCCCGCCAAGACGGGTGACGCTTTAAGCGGGTTCAGATTTCCAATCAAAGTCGTCTCGATACCAGACCACGAAAGCCGATCCCAGTGGATCAATTTGGATTTAGGTGAAACCGAGTCTGGTCGCGCGGCATTGCTTGATTCGGTGCGGTTTGATCACCAAGTCATTTCGAAGCCGATACAACTGAAAGATGGTAGGCATGTGTTTGCCAGTATTCAGCCAGTCGCTGCACCTCGAGAGGCTGAGTCGAGCGGCTTTTCGATTCAAGACGTGAAGGGATTTTTGATTGGGATCATCGATACAGATCTGTTTCTTCGAGATGGGTTAATCAACCTGGAAGATCAGATCGACGTTGTCATCTTTCACCGAGATAGTGGCGAAGTGTGGCAGCCCGTTGCTCGATACGATTCAGAAACGAAGAAGATTGACTATGACGATCTTCAGGAAAAGGTTGCCCAACTGAAGAATGTCGGATCACCGGCGAGTGAGCAGACGCTTCGCTTGTGGCCGCAAGAAACTTGGATGATTCAATGCATCGCAACACCTGGATTTTTCGATTCGCACTCGACGCAAGTGCCCGGCATCGTGCTGCTGCTGGGACTGGCGCTTTCCTGTATTGTTGGTGTTTACACCCGCACGTTGCTCGCTCGGAAAAAACAGTTTGAACGCTTGGTCGAGCAAAGAACATCGGAACTGAAGGAAGCGAATAAAAAGTACGCTACCGAGCATTTTTTGATTCAAACCTTGCTGCAAAACTCGCCCGACCTGATCTATTTCAAAGATTCTCACAGTCGGTTCTTAAGAGCGAGTGATGCGCTGGTAAAACATCTTGGATTTCAAACCGTTGATGACCTGATCCATAAAACAGATTCTGATTTGTTTAGCCCGACCGAGTCGGGCGAATACCTGTCAGACGAACAACGAATCATGGCGACCGGAAAGCCGATGATTTCCAAGGAAGAGTTTCAGGTCTCGGCTGACGGAAAAAAAGTGTGGCTTTCGACCACCAAAGCACCTTTGTATACAGCCGAAGGGAAAGCATTTGGTGTTTTTGGAATCTCGCGAGACATCACTGAATCGAAGCAAGCTAAGGAAGCGGCCGAGTCGGCGAATATCGCGAAGAGTGATTTCCTGGCCAACATGAGCCATGAAATCCGGACCCCGATGAATGCCATCATCGGGATGACAGACCTGGCCCTCGACACAGATGATCAACCAACCCAACGGGAATATCTGACGGTTTTGCGAGATTCCGCCGATGTGCTGCTGGGGATCATCAATGAGATCCTTGATTTCTCAAAAATCGAAGCGGGCAAAGTTGAAATTGACCCCATCGATTTCGACCTTCGTGAAGAAATCGGCACCACGATGAAATCACTCGGCGTTCGCGCCCACACGAAAGACCTTGAACTCACTTGGCATGTTCAGCCAGAAATTCCGATCTGGGTTCGTGGTGATTCGAGCCGAATCAGGCAAATCCTGATCAATCTCGTTGGTAACGCAATCAAGTTTACTGAGCAAGGAGAAGTTGATCTCGATGTACAAATCGAGGCACAGGATGAACTTCACCTGCGATTGGGTTTTCTTGTCCGGGACACTGGCATCGGTATCCCCGTCGAAAAACACGGCTCAATTTTTTCGGCATTCCAGCAAGCGGATTCCTCAACCACGCGCGATTTTGGTGGCACAGGACTCGGGTTGGCCATCGCGAAGAAACTGGTCGAAGCGATGAAGGGCCGCATTGGGGTAAAGAGCGAACTCGGAAAAGGAGCGACATTTCACTTCGCTATTCCACTTCAGTACGGTCAACAGCAAGCCTCGCAACTACAGCAGAAGCCTGACCTCGAGGGAACCTCCGTCCTGTTGGTTGATGACAACGAAACCAATCTGCGAATCCTTGAGGAAACGCTCAAAGGATGGGGGATGTCTGTTATTTCAACTCACAGTGCAATTGAAGCGATTGAAAAGCTGCACACGATGGCATCTGAGCAAGAAGCCTTACCCTTAGTGATCAGCGACGTCCACATGCCTGGCATGGATGGTTTTCAATTCGCTGCGTCGATTCGCGATGAGCCGGAGCTGGCCCAGTGCCGAATCATTTTGTTGACGTCGGGCGGACGACATGGAGATGTCGCTCGCAGTCGGCAACTTCAAGTTGCCTGCTATCTGATCAAGCCAGCAAAGCAGTCCGAATTGCTCTCAGCGATTTTGACCACCATTCACGGTGAGCCACCATCGAAGGAGCCGAAGCGGCTGTCGGAGGTGGATGAGTTTCCACTGCCAAAGATGAAAATCTTGCTGGCCGAAGATGGGTTGGTAAATCAAAAGGTCGCCTTAGGAATGCTCGGGCATTGGGGGCACGAGGTGTTGGTTGCCAACAATGGAAAAGAAGCTGTGGAATTTTGGCAGCGAGGAGATTTCGATCTGATCCTGATGGATGTGCAGATGCCAGAAATGAATGGCCTGGAAGCGACCCGGCGAATTCGCCAACTTGAGAGTAAAACAAGCCAGCACATTCCAATTATTGCCATGACGGCACACGCGATGAAGCAGGATCGGATCCGATGCCTGGAATCAGGGATGGACGACCACATTGCGAAACCAGTTCGGAAACCCGATTTGCACCGAGCTTTAAAACCGTTTGCTGGTGCGATTGAACAAAGGCGGATCTTCAGTCGGATCACCTTAACGGCGCCGTCAGATGCGGCGCCGTCAGATGCGGCGCCGTCAGATGTGGCGGCCTCAGATGCGGCACCGTCGGATGCGGCGTCTAATGCCCTCGATATCCAGCCCCCCACAAAAGCAGAATCTCCCTCGCAAGCAGAACCCACATCGCAATCCGGAGCACTCACTGGGCGGCATGACGCTCCCAAAGGAGATCGCTTCACGATCAAACACGGAACAGCAGGCGGGATCGAAGGGGATGCCCGTGATTCAATCTTTGATCGTGAATTGGCATTAGAGAATCTGGCGGGAGACGAGGAAATGTTCGAGAGCCTGCGTGAGTCGGCGGCGCAGGAGATTCAATCGTTGCTGATCAAATTGTGTCAATCCATCGACCGGGGCGAGGCGGTCACATCACAGCGAATCGCTCACACCATGAAAGCAACGGCACAGGTCGTTGGAGCGACCAGGACGATGAAGATCGCGAGACAAATGGAATATGCGGCTCGAGACAACGATCTGCAGGAGGCGGCGTCGGGGCTGGAACCCTTATCCGTTGCTATTGCTGAGTTGTTGCAGAAGCTCGAAGCCGAAAACGAACGATAGGCTCACTCAAACCTCGCCTGTCATCACATCTTTTAGTGTTTGTCCATCCACCGCTTCGCGTTCGGCTTGCTGCAGCCTCTCAAGTGTCTTCCAAGCGGGGTGCTCACCGGTCGGACGTACCTGATGTGCCAGGCTCAGGATCTCACCAACTTGAATCTTGTCAGCCGGCCGCCCGAGTGTTAGCGATTCCTGTTCACCACTGGCGGCTTGCACTCGTCGCAAGAGACCCGCCTCACTGAGCTTGCTGGTCATTTGCCGAACCAAATGAGTTGGCAAACCAAGGCGTTCGGCGAGCGTTTGGTCATCGATCATGTCACCTGACTCAAATGCAAAACTCACCTCCCATGCAATTGGTAACATCCAATCAGGATCACCCGCGGTGGAAATTCCATCCTCCACTTCGATCCTACGGATCGGACGTCCCTGTAGCATCTGCAGGGTATAGGTCAGGATTAGACCAAACAGAATGATCAACCAAGTTAAATAGATCCAAAAGAGAAACAACGGAATCAATCCGATTGAACCGTAGAGTGCGGAATAGGGCACTGCTTTTACAACGTAGATCTGAAAACCAAATTTTGCCCCTTCCCAAAAAAGCGATCCAACGAGCGAACCAATCGCGGCTGCTCGTACTGAGACGTGCGTGTTGGGCATCAATGCGTACAGCAAAAATAGCAAGATCCAACTCGCAAGCACCGAAAGCAGATGGTTTAGGATCTGTTTCGAACTCGAGACATCGCTGAATTCGGCAACCCAATCGACCACTTGGCTGGACGTGTAAAGACTGAGCGTTAACAAGCCGCTGCCCAGAGTGATGATCGACCAGTGGATCGCAAGCCGAAGATGAAGCGGGCGATGGGATGGTGCATCGTAAATACGATTGAAAATACTCTCCGCCGAATTCGCGAGAGCGACGGCCGCGTATACGAACAGCAATAACCCAAAGACGCCCATCGACTTGAAATCAAGCTGTGACACTTTCATCGTCACGTCATGCAAGGTGCTGCGAATTGTTGCGCGTGTTCGCTGCACCGTCTTGGCATCGACTTCCGCTTCAACGGCGGCTTCGACGGCAGCCGAAGCCGCCTCGATTTCTTCGTCAGCACCAATGACCATTTCGTTCAGGCTGCCTCCAATCGGGACGCCTGGTGAAGAAGCCTCGATCGCCTGTTTCATATCAACCAATTCATCATTGGCAATGGCTGGAGCAACTCCACTTGTGGTCCTCGCTGAAGCGTCAGGAGCACTCGAGGGCGAAGTCGGGCCAGATTCCGCAGCAAGGTCTGGGGTGCTCGGCGCGCTGGAACCTGTGTTTGAATTTGCTTCCGTGCTCGAGTTGCCCCCGTT
>JARGNK010000170.1:5918-13000 GCA_029213145.1 Rubripirellula sp.
CCCAACTCCGTCTCCTGCCGCAGTTCCGTCTCCGGTTGCCGATCTATCGTTCAAATTTTCATCGGTCAAACTTGATTCGATGGGCGGTGCATCGTATTCCTCAGGAATGTCTGGAACACCAAAGAATGAGTACAGTTGGTTTTCGACTTGGGACTGGACCTCATCCAAGCCACCAAAGATGCGGAACATCACCAACCCCAGCACCACAACCGGAATGAGCGAAAAAATCGTTCGGTAGGTCAGCTCTGCCGCCATTCCGTCGGCGCGGTGAAGTTGCAACTGTCGTCCGCAGTGAACGGTCAGCTCGATACTATGCCGAACAAAATGCTGGCCCCGAGTCAAACTCTCACGGGGGCTGCGCAGGATGTCGGCCACATGTTGGATCAAACGTGATATCAAGCCAATTGACCCCTCATTTGTCCGATTTCTTACCCAGCTGAACCAACGGGGCCGCCTTCGTGACTTCCGGATTGTGCTGGCAACTGCCGCAATTCGAAGCCTGCCCCTGGCCGCCGCGAGAAGCGCTCCGCACGGTTTTTAATACCCGCGACGCCATCCAAAGTGCCGCCGCAAGGACGATCAGGAACGCGAAAATCGGCTGCCATGGAAACACAGATCACGCTCCTTTTCGTACCCAAACGCGGACATGATGGTTGTAGGGAGGCATCCGCTAAAAGAGACGAGAGCCCACTTGATAGGTTAGCAGCGCGCCGACGTAAGCCAAAATTGTCATGTACGAGAAACTTAACACAGGCCAAAACCAGGAGTTCGTTTCACGTCGAATGACCAAAAGCGTGCTGACACATTGGGCACACAGGGCAAAAAAGACCATTACGGATAGGGCCACTGGAATGGAGTAAACCGGGTCCCCATTAGGATAGGTTGACTGCTGTAGGGCACCGACCAATCCTTCTTCTTCCGCATCTCCCCCGAGTGAATAGATCGTTCCGAGGGTCGCAATGATGACTTCCCGAGCGGGAAAGCTGGCGAGCGCACCGACGCCAATTTTCCAGTCCCAGCCAAGTGGAGCAACAATTGGCTCGATGCGATGCCCGATCCTGCCGAGCAGGCTCTGCTCGAGCAGTCCCGCGCTTTCACTGCGGAGTTCTGCTTGGAGTGTCGCGATTTGGTCAGCATCGGCCGCTGTCGTTGCAAGTTGCTGCTGCAGTTCATACTGCCTTGTATGATCGCCTGGCCAGAAACCCGCAAACCAGATCAGAATCGATGCGGCAAAGATCAAGGTCCCCGCTCTTACAACAAATGCCAAGCTGGCATCCCAGACTCGGGTGAGCACGACGCGGATTGACGGCACCCGGTACTCGGGCAACTCGAGAACAAAGGGGGCCACCTCGCCTCGCAAAAGCGTTTTCTTCAAAATCCAGGCAACGGGGATCGCTGTCACGACACCGATTAAATACATCGCCATCAACACCATCGCCGGCAAGGAGAGCCACCCTCCCCAATAAGTCACCGAAGGGATGAAGGCTGCAATCAGCAGCAAGTAGACCGGCAGCCGCGCACTACAACTCATCAGCGGTGCGACCATGATCGTGGCTAATCGATCACGACGATTCTCAATCACGCGCGTCGCCATCACGCCGGGTACCGCACAAGCAAACGAGCTCATCATTGGCAGGAAAGACTTTCCACTCAGCCCAAAAGCCATCATCACACGGTCAACTAAAAAAGCAGCTCGCGACATGTAGCCACAATCTTCCAGGATTGCCAGAAAGAAAAACAACAAGGCAATTTGCGGCAAGAAGATCAGGACACCTCCCACGCCCGCGATCACTCCATCGGTGATCAGGCTGCGCAGCACTCCCGGCCCGAGAACCGAAGTCACTAAATCGGCAACCCAGGAGGTTGTGCCGTCAATCAAATCCATCGGCCATCCAGCCAGCGAATAGATCGACTGAAAAATCAAAAACATGACCAGGAAAAAGAAAACCAATCCACCCAAGCGATGCGTCAGTACAGCATCCAATCGATCGGTCATCTTGCCTGAAAGCGCGCCAACATCACTTACCACGCCCGTCAATTTTTCTGCGGCCCAAGCGTATCGAGCATTACACTCCAGATCGATCGGATCGCCCAGCTGTTCTGTCAATCGCTGGCGGCAAGCCGCTAACGCTGCGCTCACTTCGCCGCGTCTGGCATCACTCACCTGACCGGAAACAAATCGCCGCTCGGCCTCGCCGCCTCGATCAAGTAACATCCGCTCAATTAAATAATCGCTCGGTAGACCTGTTTGATCAGGCGATGACGCAGACTCCGTTCCGGAAAGCGTCTGACGAAAGTCGTCGCGCATCTTGTAAAACAAATCAGGCAGTACTCGCCGCGACATTTCCTCCGCGGAATCGTCGAGGTTCAGCCGACTCTCAATCGCATGCCTGAGCTCATCGATCCCACGTCGTTTGGTTGCTGACGTCGCTACCACGGGAACACCGAGCTGTTCGGAAAGCCGCTCGGTATTAATCGTCACGCCTCGCGAGGATGACGAATCGATCATATTCAGCGCGATAACCACCGGCTTGCCAAGTTCCAACAGTTGGCTCACCAAAAACAAATTCCGCCGCAACTGGGTCGCGTTGACAACACAAACAATCACGTCCACTGGTGGCTCGTCGACCACCTCGCCGGTCAAGACTTCGACCGCGACCAATTCATCGGGAGAGCGAGGCGCGAGTGAATAAGTCCCCGGCAGATCGAGTAAGTCAACGTGTTGCTCGACCAGCATGCATCGGCCAATCTTCTTTTCAATCGTCACGCCGGGGTAGTTGCCGGTCCGAACGCTCATCCCAGCTAACGCATTGAAAAGCGTACTCTTGCCTGTGTTGGGATTGCCGACCAAGGCGATGCGAGCAGCGGATTGAGACGAAGAAGAATTCGTCGGGGCGGTCGCCATGGGCAATCAGCGGGGGACAGTCGGCGGAGGTGGGAAGGGCGATCGCACCGGTCCAACCGGGTGAGAGGGGGGGAACGAGTTGAAGACAGGCGATTTAGATCTTGCGGCCAATCCAGTCGGTATCAAAGCTCGGTTCGTTAGTGCTGTGGTTCTACAAACACGCGTTGGGCTTCCCCGCTTCGCACGGCCACTCGACACCCGTGGATCGCGCACTTTACTGGGTCACCTAACGGAGCACGGCGAACGTACTGAACTAACTCGCCAGCCACGAAGCCCATCTCTCGCAGCCGTGCGGCAATCCCATCAACCCCATCGATCCGCACAATCTGTGCTTTGTCGCCGGGCTGCAGCTGATCCAATGTGGTCATAACCAACTCTGGGGTTCTTAAAGTCAACTCTTTATTGAGAATCAGTCTCAGTAAGCTCTTTCAAATTCTCGTCGCCGGGGACCCGAATGTCAAGAGTCTGTCGGCCATTTCCACCTCCACCAAGCGAGATCCTCGCAAGGGCTTCCCCCGGTTTTGGCAGTGGTTTACCCGACTTTGGCAGTTGAAACAGGTGAACGACAGTTCTTTTCATCGAGCGGCGGATGTTCTCCTCGCCTCCCCTTTTGCCCGAACCCCTTCAATCCGCAAATTCCAATTATCTGCCGCAACGACTAAGCTCGCCCATCGTCGAGGCTCTCGCATTGTCGAGACCCCCGCATCGTCGAGACCCCCGCATCGTCAAGGCTCTAGCGTGCAAAATCGTTGCGTGAAAAGCCACTGGGCCTGCCGAGTGAATCTGCCACCATCGGGTTTCTCTAAAAAGGCAGTTTTTGGCTTCGATGCCGGCGGTGCGTTGACGCGATGCGGAGCCCCAATAGAATAGTGGTAAGCGTCAGGGAGAGCCTGGCGCGTTTCCCCCGACACATCGGTTCTGGAGGTGTTCGGCTAGAAGAGCAGCCGATCGACCTACCCGCTTTCGCCGGTCAGCGTTGGGGTTCGACTTCGAGAACCTCTTTGCGAGAGTGAACCATGATCCTATCTAATTGTCTGAATTTAGGCCCGATTGGCCTGCTCGGCTTCATTTCGCCTGGCCCGTTGGAGCTGGCGATCATTGCCGGCATTGTTTTGCTGTTGTTTGGTGGATCCAAGCTGCCCAGCTTGATGCGAAATCTGGGACGCAGCACCAATGAGTTCAAGCGTGGCATGAGCGAGTCGTTGGACGAAGACGAGCCGAACCCCAAAAACGACGAGAACAACTAAGCATGTTCGGACTCGGTCCGTTTGAAATGGTGGTCATTGGCGTGATCGCGGTCATGCTCTTCGGCGGCAACCTTCCTGAGGTGGCCCGCAAGCTGGGTGGAAGTTACCGCGAATTTCGTCGAGGTCTGAACGACGTTCAACAGCAGTTTCGAGTGGCTGAATATGAAGCCAAGAAAACGCTGGAAATGGATGACAAAACGGTGTCGTCCTCAACGATGGAAGACGACGACGAGGAATCGAATGAACCCTCGGCGCCCAAGTTCACGCCACCCAGTTGATCGAACTCCTGTTCTTTCAACGATCCTCTTTTCGCCCGGCCGACCCATCGTGTGGCGGCCGGTTCTTTGCTAGATGGCTGGTTCATCCATTGCGTCCGACACCTTTGGTTAGGACTCGTTACTTGCTGGCCAGAAAATGACAAAGAAGTCCCCGATCAAATTGGTGCCTGCGACTCGTATTACGAATGGTGCCTGCGAAGGTAGAGCGGCACTCAGGCAACTGGTGGAGGAATTCATGACAGCAGATCACTCCTCCAGTCTTCGTCTAACCCAGGCGGACCTTCGCATTGCGAGACCAACCGATCAGCTGGATCGAGTGATTGATTTTTATTCCCAAGTGCTCGGGTTTGTTCTGCTTGGTCGTTTTCAGGATCACGATGGATTCGATGGAGCAATGCTTGGGCACGCCGACCTGCAATATCATCTGGAGTTCACGGCAAACCTTGATCATCCGGCTGGGCGCGCCCCATCGCCGGAGCACTTACTGGTTTTTTATTTACCAAGCCGGGCTGACTGGCAACGAACGATTGATCACATTGAATCCTTTGGTTTGGCTGCGGTTGAATCGCTCAATCCTTATTGGGATCGACAGGGGCGTACCTACGAAGACCCCGATGGATACCGTATCGTGATTCAAAACGGCTGCTGGCCCCCTAAGCCAAGTACGGATCTGCTGGACGACTTACCCGCCGACCAAATTTGATCAGGCCGGCTGGCAATTTCTGTCGAAGGCCAGTCATTGGATTTTACCACTTCTTTGAGAAGGTGGCGGATCAGGTCGATAACTCTCGGATTCGACGTACGGAGCGATGTACGTCGCGTTCGGTTGTACGATGATTCATCACGACCAGGCGTAGCGTATTGATTCCATTCAAGAGTGTCGAAGACAGCATCAGTTCGCCATCGGCAAGTGTCGCTTCCATGAGCGCTGTATCGCGGTTCGCGCGACTCGCTTCCGACTCGCCTTCGCGGGAGCGATGGCGAAAGGCGACCACAGACAAGTCGGGGTCGATCACTTCGAATCGATCGTCTTCTCGCAACAGAGCGGCAGCCAATTGTGCCAAACGAATGTCCTCTGCGATTTGATGAGCCAATGCGGCGCGCCCGCTGGACCGGATTACCATCCACACCGCCAGTACGCGAGCTGGGCGAGATAACTCGGGACCCCGCTCATAGAAATTGACTTCCTCTACCGGAATATCTTTGAGGTAATGTCCCTCGGTAGCAAACGCACGCTTCAAACTGTCTTGTCGTTGCACAAGGACGCAGCCAATTCCGAGAGGGCAATAGAGCCACTTGTGTGGGTCGAGTGTCAGCGAATCGGCTCGCTCCATACCGGCCAGCAATCGACGAGTCCCTTCGGGGGAGCCAGCTTGTTCCGTCCCCGAATCAATCGCAGCGAATCCACCGTAAGCTGCGTCAACATGGAGCCAAAGTTTCATTCGTTGGCAAACGTCTGCAATCTCAGGGAGTGGATCAATGCTGCCAGTGTTAGTGGTGCCTGCATTGGCCACAACCACAAACGGTTCTTTTCCAGCAGCCAGATCACTGTTGATCGCATCGATTAATTCTGCGGTCTTCATTCGATAACGGTCATCGACGCCAATCGTCTGAATGGTTTGGTCGGAGAAGCCGAGCAGCCGAGCCGCTTTGCGAACCGAAGCATGTCCCTCAACCGAGACGTAAATCCGACCGTTGGATAAGAGGTCCGAATCATGTTCGGCTCGGGCCGATGCCAGGCCGATTAGATTGGCCATCGAACCGCCGCTGGTCAGCACGCCGGCAGCGTCATTCGGATAGCCCAGCATTTCGCAAATCCATCGCAGCACGGTGATTTCGAGCGAACAGAGTGTTCCACCACCCAGCCAGCTGCCGACAAATGGATTCGTTCCCGCCGCTAACATCTCCCCCATCGCACCTGCAAAGCTGGAAGGACAGGGAATGTGGGCGTGGAAGCGTGGGTGGTTCACTCGAGTCATGCCGGTCACAACTCGATCAAAGAAAAACGCGAACGAGTCTTGGATGCCACCCGGTTGTTCCGGTAACGGTTCATCAACCAACTGGGCAAGCTCAGCACCGGTGCCGCGCCGCCCCACTCGCTGGTCAGACAACGTCGTAAGGTGGTCAACGATCCGGTCGATTAGTTCGTATCCCAAGCTGCGCATGGTCTCGGCATCGGGGTCGAGCGGCAAACGTTCGTTCTGATGCGATTCTGATTCCGGCATTGCGTAGGCGCGAGGTGAGAATGGTGCGGTTTAGCAAGTTGGCTTTGACCGGCAATTGTCGGCGGATGCGATTCCGCTGAAAGGGTATTGCCAGGACTAAAAGAGTATTGCCAGGACTAACAGTCTAACGCCAACTCGCAAATCGTCAGCGTGGCTAGCGTCGGCTTGCGGTGCCCTTTTGAGGTCCAATCCTGAATGCAATGATTTTCACCCCAAGTTGCACCGATTCGTCGATGAGGCTACAACTAAAACGACTGATCGAGTTGTTTCGGTGCAGCTGCGCACCCAACACATTCGGGCGATTAGCTCAGTTGGTTAGAGCGCCGTGTTCACACCGCGGAGGTCACAGATTCGAATTCTGTATCGCCCACTTCCAGAACACTGCAAAAACGAGCCTTTCTGCAAAAAGGCACACCAATGGCACACC
>JARGNK010000170.1:13100-14927 GCA_029213145.1 Rubripirellula sp.
GGCACACCAATGGCACACCTTTTGGGTCATTGACAGGCTGACATCCGCAGTGTCCTTACGCCCCTTGATCTCTACATCGAGGAGCCAGCCAAATGGTCGCAAAGCAGTCACGATCAAAGCCAGAAAAGCCCAGCAAGAACTTTCCCCTTGTTTGCACACAGCCGAGGCTACTGGTGCAAGAAGTTCAAAGGCAAGCAATACAACTTCGGTCCTTGGGATGATCCACAGGGTGCGTTGAAGGCTTGGCGAGAATTTGAGGCGAAGCACGTTCTTGGAATGGCATCTACGGTGGCCAAGGATGGCTCGATAACGCTCCGCCAGATGGTCAACGAGTTCTTAGATGGCAAGCAACGCAAGTGCAACAGAGGCGATCTCTCGCCTCGTACGCTGAAGCAGTACGCTGACTCAGCGAAATGGTTTGTGCCTGCGATGGGTCCAGAGCGATTAGTTGAAACCATTGGACCCGCTGACTTCACCAGGGTGCGTCATGACTTCCCAGCCAGATGGGGCATCAGTTATTCAGACGCCCTGGTCATGCACGTTCGCACAATGCTCAAGTTTGCGTACGACAATGATCTCATCGACAAGCCAGTGCGGTATGGAAGCGATTGGAGCAAAGCACCAAAGAAGCGTGCTCGACTAGAAAGGCATTCGAAGCACAGCAAAGAATCCACAAAGGCAGAGACGCTGGCACTGATCGACACAGCACCATTGCAGATCAAGGCAATGATCTTGCTTGGCTTGAAATGCGGCTATGGCAACCTCGATTGCTCAAGACTACGCACCACCGACCTCAATGGAGTCTGGCTTGATCTGCCCAGGGGCAAGACTGGTGAGCCAAGGCGTGCGTGGCTGTGGAAGGAAACACGAGACGCAATCAAGGCAGTGCTAAAAGATCACGATGGCGAGTAGCCGTTATTCAAGACCGCAGCAGGCAACTTGTGGGTCGATGAAGATACTGGACGCAACAACTTGACCAAAGAATTCCTGAAGTTGCGAAAGTCAGCGAAGTGCAATCGCAAAGGAGTCGGCTTCTATTCATTCAGGCACATGACCGAAACCATTGCATCAGAGGCACCGATCAAGAATGTGCAGCCAGTCGTGAACCTGATCATGGGGCATGACGATGGCACGATGGCAAGTAACTATCGGGAGTCTATCAGCGATGCGAGAATCAAAGCAGTCTGCCAGCATGTTAGGGAGTGGCTCTATGGACGATAAACAGAAAGCCGAGATCAGATCATTGCATCAGTTGCGTGCTGAGTTGCTCGCCCAAGGCAATACCCCAGACTTCGTGTTTGACGACATCGACGAAGCGATTGATCGGTTACTGGATGGCAAGCCAATGTTCGACTTCAAGGTTGTGCCGGCAGATGCCACAGGGGAGCCACAGGCAACCGCTCAAGGTCTTGAATGGCTGACCGTGAGGAAGCATCGAGTTTGCTTAGAGTCTCTCAGTAAGCCGTTAGGAACCTCATTTCGGATGGCAAGCTGAAGGCGGCTGACGTTGGCACTGGGGCGATCCGAAAGACTTGGATCATCAAGCGGTCTGACATCGACGCAATGAGCCAAGAGCAAAGGCCGCAGCGTATTCAGCCGAGGCAAAAGCCAGCCAGCGATGATGGGCGTTGGGGACTGTAATTGCTCCACGCACTCGCCTTCTGAGCCATTTCGTTGCCGATGATCGGGCTAACGGTCGAACAACCAAAGCATGCAATGATCGAACGCATGTGAGTCAGACACTAGTGTCGCTGATCACATGAACGCAGCCGTTACGCTCGCTTGCGACGACGGCGAGTGCCAATCATGCCCAACGCACCGATGCCG
>JARGNK010000171.1 GCA_029213145.1 Rubripirellula sp.
GGCGAAGACTCAAAAAGTAACCGTCAACCAGCAATGGCACTGGTGGACGGTTACATAGAATTGAAAAGCAACACGCGGGTCGCCGTGAAGACCTTGATCGAAGCAGAGCTGATTCCTAGCTATCCAGATGATCGCAGCCGCATCAGCACGCTTCATGTCAGGCCTGTAGTATGAATGTACTAGGGATAAAACCTCATCAGAATTCCTCTCCGATCGCCAATGACTTTCCGACTCAAGCATCAAACGCAGGTTTTCCACCTGACCCTTGAACTTCTTCAGGCTTGACCCGATCGCACCTCGATAATTCCGGAACATCCAGATTGCATGGGATCGCGGAAACTCTTCGAGTATCTCATCCACACGCTGACTATCGAGTAAAGGCTTCGCAATCACCATCGGTGATCGCAAACGACTCAACCGAGGCATTACTTCCGCATAAGACTTCAACCTTAGGCGGTTACCCTTACTACCCGCCAACTCACTGTCATCATTGAAAACGATTCCACGAAAATCTTTATCAAAGCAATTTAATAACATTGTTGTGCCGGAACGCTGGCAACCAACAACGAACACGATTCGCCCGTACTCCGACCGCAGCGAGAAACGCTCCCACCACACTCGCTTAGCAAGCCGCCTCGTTTTCCGAGCAATCCTGGCAGCGATACTCATTGTGCAATCGTGGAATCCACACTTAGTTCAAGGCTGCTATTCATTAACATTTGCAAAATCAAGTCAACACCATTCCAGAACGATTTCGTTTACACAAAGCCCGTCCCTCATACCAATTCGCATCCGCCGCGACGCCAGTTGCGACGGATGAGGCCGCGGCACCTAAGATGAGAACACTCAGATTTCGAGCCCCATATAAACGACGGTACACAATCCGATTTTAATTGCCTACGACACAAACTACAGATATCGATAGAAACAACCTACCGACGGTAGATTCTCAAGCATCTCCCTGGCGGAATTGTTTAGATCAACAAATAACGAACTTATTACTTCCTTCAATGAAAAGCCAACCCTGCCTCTGACCTCGATGTTATTGCCTACATCTCCGAAGATCATTACCAAGCGATGATTTCGACACATGAAAGAGTGGAGAGATCTAGCCTGCAATCGAGATTAGCGGCGTGGTGACGCGAAGCCACCTCAATGGACCTGTCCAAATGACAGCGAAGGAAACGGCGCCGGCCCTACTCCAAACCGAAGCGGATTAACTTTACAGAGCGATACGCTACGAGCGTCCGGCCAATTTGCAAGTACCCACAGCGACTCTAACATATTGCGTGAAAAACTCAAAAAAGGCAATCAGACACTCAAAACCAGCAAGATTTTCAGCCAAGTTTCGTTAGCATCGCATACGATTTGCTGCCGAGGCCGAAGTGCAGTTTAGCAAAATGCTCAAAGCGTCTCATACTCTCCTCATAACCGTGAATCGGATGATAACCCAATATCGCTTTCGCTCGATCCGCAGAGTAGGTCGTGTTCCTAAGTTGCTGTGCGACAAGCCGAAGAGCCAAACCGTCTCCTTGGTTGCGCCGCGACTTAACTTTACGCACGTCATCTCTCAGACGCTCTTGAATCCCCTCAGGCAGTCGCTTCGCAAATCCGACCACAGTCTTCTCAACTGCACCGATGTATGGATCTTGACGCAAGCTAGCACGCACATTTGAAGACACGAGGTGAGCGACTGTCTTCTTCACAGATCCCGCTGGCAAAGGTTGCGTCTGCGTGTATTCCTTTGCTTCCTCGATCGTCAGGCTCTGGAAATTGCTTTCCACTCCCAAAATACGAGACAGCGATTCTCCAACCTGCTTCCAGCATGCGGACTTTTCATCACTAATGAAGACCCGACGCCCATCGGGATCTTCTGCTTTCAAGCCTAGCTTGATTGCGTGCACAAGATTTCCAACATCGACCAAGGGACAGGGAAATCGGCCGCCGTCCACCCAGGCAAAGGAACGTGATTGAATTGCCTTGCAGATTTCATCTAAGAACAGGGAGTAGGGACCAGATATATTGGGTGGGCAGAGAACAACGGCCGACAATCCAGATTTCACCGCCCGCGCGATCATTTGATCTTGCTGCAGCTTGCTCCAACCGTAGGAATCTTTCACAGGACTTGCAGGTTGATCCTCAGAAACCAACGTGGAATCACTTTGGTTTCCATAAACCGCAACACTGCTTATGTGCACGAGACGCTGAGTCTTCTCCTTCTCGCACGCATACAAAAGATTACTCATGCCCTTGAGCAATGTCTGCGATTTTCCCCGAGCACAGTTGACAACATGAGTGCACCCTGAAATCGCCTCACGAACAGACTGACGATTCATCAGGTCAACCATCTTCAATTCAATTCCATGGCGCGCCAATCGCCAGGCATTTCCTGACGAATGAATCAGGCAGCGGACATCCACATCCTCGGCAATTAATTCCTCGACCAACGTGCTTCCCACAAAGCCACTGGCCCCCAAAACTGCAATCTTACTCATGAACGCCATCCTCGATCGTATGCAGACTTGCTCTCTTCACTGAGTCGGCAAGAGGGAATCGTTTTTGATAGAGCTTCTCGGTCAGTAAGACTGATCGCAGCCCCTCCCGACCGCTAACTGCGGGAGCATGTTCTCCCCGACATGCGGCAGCAAAATCTTCAATCTGTGCCTGGAATACATTCTCTGTCTCGGTTTCTAATGAAACATGTAATTCAATTGATTCATTGTGAGGGCGAAACCGAATAGGTGCGTTTGGCGCATCAGCCAAAAAAACCATCCCTTGTTCCGTCTTGACAACGATTCCAGCGGGCAACGCGACTGTCTTAGAAAACCTCGCACTCCCGCATACATTCAAACCATGATTTGCGAAGCGAAACGTTGCCAAGGCGTTTGCTTCGGGCCCCCCAAGTGAATCATCAAAAAGCGTTTGCTCGCTTGGATCTCCAAACCAATGCAACATTCGATCCAAGAAGTGCGATCCGGTAACAACCAAGACACCACCGCCGGTTGCCGACTTGTCGAGGTTGTAGGCAGAAAGTGGGGCCCACCCACCACGCGACCCGAATTGGTACGCAAACTCAATTGTCTCACCAAAGTATTGGTTTTGAATCAGCTCGCGCATATTACGGTTGTTATCACGAAAACGTGTCACAAAACCAACCGTGCAAATTGTCCCAGCACGTTCATGTGCTTCACAAATCGCAAGGCCGTCTGCTGACGTTCCAGCTATCGGTTTTTCAATCAATACGTGGGTACCCGACTCGGCGCATTGCAATGCCAATGGTCGATGCAAGTTATTCGGCGCGGCAATCACAACACCATCAACATGGTCGATTAGGTCAGCAAGGTTATCGCTAACGCGCGGCGTAATCCCATAGCCACGTGCTAACGCATCGGCCCGCTCAAGAACCGGATCTACCAGTCCAGTTAATTCCACGTTCGGAGACAGAAGACACCCCTCAACGTGTCGTCCAGAGATCTTTCCGCAACCGATGATTCCGATCTTGAACTTCTCGTTCATGACACGTCGACTCCGTTCACGCTTTCAGATTCGCCAAGTTGCGAATCGTATTTTTCCAACACCTCTGTGTTATGGGTCCGGTTCGATTCATGTATTCGATACCGGTAGAGCGGAAATGGTAAGTGGGAGACCTGATAACGCTCTTGAAAACGCCGGAGCAACTCGTGCCCCTCACGCATCTTATAGTTCTCGTTGTAAAAATTCAGGTTGCACAACGCCTCGTACGTGTACATCACGCCGCAGGCAATTGGTTCATCTTGAAATCGAAACGTCCCCAGGGGGGTGCCGACCTCGTTGACTTTCCGGTAATCACAGGTGACAGCCTGGAAGTCCCGATTCATATCAAGGAAGAGGCTCAAAACAAACAGAAAGTGACGCGACACATAGTCATCAGCATCAACGCGAACGAAATACTGCCCGCGAGCCCGGCGAAGTATTTCATTTAGAGAACCTGGTAGCCCAAGGTTTTGCTGGTTATTTATGAGGCGGATATTAAACGTATCATCTTCTTCAAAGGCAGCTTGGACGTCCCTCAAATCCTGCTGCGGGTCATCATTAACAACAAGGACTTCAAATTGATCGTGCGGCATTGTCTGACTGGCCAGACTGCGCAAACAACGGTACAGCCACTGTTTCTGCTGGTAGCAACAAACGCCGATGGTTATTTTGAACATCGTGTTTTACTTCATTCCAAATATGATTCCGACTATTCTTGCTTAGTAACTCTAATAAGCATTCACCATCCCAAGGATTTGTGATCGTGATTCACCGTGAAACCTGGGAGCCGCGTCAATGACCAGAACGGTCATTCCAATTACCACGGTAACATCGATGGCACCAATCAAACTAGGCTTCAAGAATGGAACATCTTTTTCGGTGACCTGCCTTAGAGTGGGATCGAGCAACCTCATCTAATGAGCAAACGTTTCTGAGGGTTGTAGGTGTTTTGTGTTGTCCACTGAATCGGCGGGCACATCGCTCTCAACACAGTGGACACTTTGAAAACAACAGAACAAAACCTCGGAACAACCAACTACACCATCGCTACGCCCGCGCTCCTACGTGACAAAAACGAGCAAGCGTCTCGCGACATCATCACCAACTACCTTTGGATTATATACTCGTTTGCTCGGAATTTTCCCGACGGCGGATCAAGGTTCTCCCAACTCACCCAAGAAGACTCTGCCCCCAAGACCCCCCAGTCCAACACCAACACAACTGTTCGTTGGCCATCACGAGCACACAGACATCCCCTGCGACTTTGCTACATCCGCCTCTTTCTAAAAACTCACTTCACAACTAACTTCCAGCCTACGCCCCCCCTTCGTACTGCAGATCCGACGAACCAATTGACTTCCCAATCGTTTGCCGACAAATCACGTCAAAATCTTTCGCGATTTTCCCGGAAGAATAATTCTTTATAACGTGTTGCCTCGCAGATTCGGCGATTCGCTTACAAGCCGCTTGATCCAAAATAAGGCCCACCAGCTCCGCGGCGAACGCCTCCGGCGCATCCGCCACTTTCAACTGATCTCCAGCCTGTAAGTCGAGCCCCTCCACACCGAGCGAGGTGCTCACCACTGGCTTTGACATTGCCATCGCCTCAAACACCTTTAACCTCGTGCCCCCTCCCACCCAGAGCGGCACCACTGTCACTTGGGCACCCGCGATGTATGGACGCACATCGCTAACAGTTCCGGTAACAGTGATTCCGTCATTTCCGTGGAGCCTTGAAACGGCGCGAGTCGGATTCCGGCCCACGATTTGAAAAGTCGCCGTCTGAACCTGCTGCCGGACCAAAGGCCAAATCTCACGTACAAACCTCAATACTCCCTGCTCGTTTGGCAGCCAATCCATCGAGCCGACAAAGACACAGCGTTTGGAAATTCCTTGTTCTTCAGACGGTTGAAAATACTCCGTATCAACCGCCGTGCCGATGGTCCTGCAATGCTGCCAGCCATATTCTTGCTCAAAAGTTGCGTGATCTTGCGAACTCACTGCCACGACAGCATCAAAGTCGTTGCCAGCATCACGCTCAAACCGATGCATCTTCTTCCACTGTAAGTACATGTACGCTTTTCGGGCAAGCGACTCACTCTGCTGCACATGCCGCTGAAAGATCTGCGATTCAACGTTGTGCTGAAACAGTAATTTGGGAACGGAATCGACACCAAGACAGTTTCGCGCCATTTGCACAAAATCACAGATCAATAGATCGTATTCTCGGTCCCGCACTAAGCCCAACACCTTGCGTCTTAACTCTGGGTCGTAATCCTTGTTAACATTGAATGGAAAACGCGAAAAGAGGTTTGCCGCAAGTTGACCGTAAAACAGGGGACTGCTTCGCGGAGCTTCCAGCCAAGGAATATTCACGAGTTCCAGTCCAAGTGATTGCATTTCACCAAGATAGGCTTCCTCACACGGCAGCAAGTTACTCACGTAGGTAATATCGTGCCACTGCGCTAGATGCCGAAGAACATTCAATGTCCGAATCTTCCCACCAGTATCAGCGGGAAATAACAAACGTTTTTGCAAAAACAGAATTTTCTTGCGATCCATTTTCATTGTCGATTCAGCTAATTAGGATGTCCAATGCTTCGCGAATTTTTTGATAAGTCGCCTGGAAATTGTCGGTGCTTGAACCATAAGGATCAGCGATCTCGGTCTCAACTGATTCGAACACTCCTCCTAAAAGAAAGGTCTTGCGTTTTGCTCGCGGGTAACGCGAAACAATCTCTTCCCAGTTTTGTTCGTCGAACACGAGTATGGTATCCGCCCGATCAATCGACTCGTCGGAAATGACTGAAGAACGGTGCTCCTGCAGATTAACCTTAAATTCCACAGAGGCTGCTTGGGCGGCCTCTGGAGAAGCACGATCGATCTTAGGAAAATAACCAGACGACCGAACCGTCTGATGCGTTGGCAATTTCGTTCTTGCGTAGTGCTCCGCAAAGGGACTGCGGCAAATGTTCCCTTTGCAGACAAAAAGCACTTCCTTTGCTGATGCGAAACATCGCATCAAGCGGCGTTTGGTGCGGGCGCGACTTAACGTGTTTGCTCCAAGGGAGCGGCGCAACTTGCTTCGGATTCTTCGAGGAATCGCGACCAAGGCGTCAATGAACTCTCGCTTGGCCGGTTCGGTGTCATCCCAGTGAAACGTGTCTGAAGATTCACGAAACGTGAGCGGATATCGCAATTCAGCGAGCCAACTGACAAGGCACCGCGTGTGCTTCGATAAGGAGAATCGGTTTGCGGTGACCGTCTGACGCAGCCACTTCGCATCCAACATCCAATTGCGACATGTGTAGTTAGTGCGATAATTGACAGGAAACTCGGTGCGTTCCTCACACCACATTCCGAATAGGTAGGCTGGGAAATCGGCCCCACAGGCAACCGCCAAGGGCAGGGAACCCCAAAACCTCGAATTCAATTCCACGAAGATCCAATCGCAAGTCCGCGAGTTGTAGCGATATTCCGCCATCCCAATTCCGGTGTAACCCAGATCACGGATCAATGCCGCAGTCGCTTGCCTCAAATCCGGGTCGAGTGGACAACTCTTTCGGTAAGAACTGCCACCACCACGTCGAGGTTCGTGGAGACGTTGGTGCTGAAAAGCAACGAGGATCTCACCCGCTTTTGCTAGAAATTCTACCCCAACTCCAACACCCTCAAAATACTCTTGCACAGCCACCGGAGTCCTGGGCAGCATTTCCTCGATACACGCCAACGCGGTTGCGCGGTCGGCCTGAATTGACACATGATTCTTTTGTGACAAGTTGTTGGCAACGTAAGACTGTGTCGGCTTAATGACGTACGGTGGCGAGAGCGTGTCGATCAAATCGTAGTCACTAGCCGATTCAACCACGACTTCTTTTGCCAATTGAAGGCCAGCCTTGACAGCGACTTGGCTCATCGCTGCTTTGTCCATCACCGTGTCAAAAATCGCACCGTCGACCAAGTAGATTGGATAATCTTCGAACTCGTCTCGGCAGTCATGCAGCGGAAGTATGCTCGGATCATTGCATGGCACGATGAGATCAAATTGCTCGCGGTCCAACAAGCAACGCAACTCCGTTTCCCAGCCGCCCGAAGGTGGACGCGACAATCGGTGGGAAGCGTGCACATACTTGGAGTGAATCGCTACGCTGTCGCGAGCGAACCAAGCAACATGAACTTCCTTACCGCTTTTACCGAGGGACCGAACAACGGTCAGAAAACTCCGCGTGTCTGACCCGAGGACTAGCACTTTATCCGTACGATGACTCGCAGCAACTCTTTGTTGGTCTGAGTTGCCGAGAGGGTATTTTGCGTCAGTTGTCACCGACAAGGACTCCGCATCGCACAGTTTGACAGTCTTCGCTGACCGAGCCTCGCGTTCGCATTATTCACCTGACGAATTGGAACTAGCGACTTCGCAGGACGGTGCAGCCAAGTCCCGGCGAAGATCAAGCGAATGATTCTGTAGCGTCAGTGGCATGTCTACCTCGTTGGCAACATCCGTCCCCAGGATGACATATTCAGCATGTGCGAAAAGCTCTTGCTCGTCAGCAACTAGCAGGGCCGCCAAGTGGGGAAGGTGGGTATCAACAAAGGCCAAATTTGTGCCTATCAACTTCGCAACACGAACGCCGGGATCAAAAATCCTTAAGTCATAACCTTGACCCAATAAGGTCTCCGCGAGCGTGACCAAGGGACTTTCTCTCAGGTCATCTGTCCCAGCTTTGAAACTCAGCCCGATTAAACCAATCCTGCGCGCAGGTTGCTCCTTAATAATCTGCAAGCCACGCTGGATTTGCGATCGATTGGAAGGAATCAACGATGACAATAGCTGAGTCTCAATCGCTTGAGCCTGTGCATGTCGATTCAGTGCGCGGACATCCTTGGGCAAACAAGAACCCCCAAACGCAAACCCCGGACGCAAGTAAGCAGGCGAGATATTCAACTGTTTATCCTTGCATGCGATCTTCATCACTTCCTGGCCATCTGCACCGAAGGATTTCGCCAGGGCTCCGACCTCGTTGGCGAAGGTAACCTTCGCTGCATGAAAGGCATTGCAAACGTACTTGACCATGGCGGCAGTACGGGTGTCCGTGACAACCCGTTCACCCGGCAGGTTGCTGTACAGATCGAGCACAGCATCCGCATCAGCTTCCTGATTCGCTCCTACGACCACAAAAGGTGGTGTGTCATAATCTTTGATTGCCGTCGTTTCTCGCAGGAATTCGGGATTGTTACAAACACGCACCTGCCCACCAACATCGCATCCCGTTGCCTGTAGACAGGGCAGCAATTCATCTTCCAGAATCCCCGGTAACAGAGTGGAACGAAGAACGATCGTGTAGGGTCGCGAATCGCGCGATGCGAGCGTCTTGCCAATGGACGTGAGCACCGCACGGACCGCCGCAAGAGAAACATCCCCATCACGTTGCGACGGCGTTCCCACCGCGATCATCGCGATGTCAGTCTCGCTGACGGCCGATGCAACATCGGTAGTCCCAAGCAAATGACCGCTTTGGACTTGCTGCTGCAGCAGTTGCTCTAGACCAGGTTCAAAAATCGGGGAACGGCCGGCACAAATCGACGCGACTTTATCGGCATCAATATCCACCCCAATGACACGATGCCCGTCGCGGCTCAAGCAAGCAGCACTTACACAGCCGACGTATCCCATTCCAAAAACTGCTACTCGACTCAAGGTCAAATCTCCTCAAGATACAGATCTTACCGAAAGTGGGGATTCTTTCAGCCCACCCGCTACGTTCTCCAGCAATCATCGCATTAATACATCGTATGCTCGCCGCGGAAGAACCGAAGCGGCATCCTCAAAAATTGACCATTCCAAAGGTCAGCACGCACCGATATTCCCTAAAAGTCCTCCTATAGGATCTCTCCCCGATATCGCGTGGAAGCATAATTCCAATCGCAAACCGGGCCATTTACGAATCGGAGCCTAATCCAGTAGGTCAAGCAACTGATTGATTCAGTTCGTAGATTCACGAATCACCTGAATCCTTGAAAACTCAAGATCACACAAATGCCGAATGTCTTTTCTCTACACTAAACTCTTCTATAGCCTCGTAGTCGATTTCCCAACGACAAGAAGCCTTTCATCAGCGCGCAGCGACTTTACGACTTGCATAACACTTCATCGAATTTGTTTTAGAAAGTAAAAACATGACCAGCCGGTACTATCAAGCCTCCCAACCAAAGCACCTCTTCAAAACCAACTTCACCTTGTAGCTTCATTGGATTCCGCGAAAAAGGGCGTTAGGCTCGTCTAGATGTAGCCAAGCACCATCAACCTTGAACAGGAAGGTTTTTAAATTGCTGTTTTCCAAAAACGAACGAAATATTTGAGCCATCCCGCCCCGTGCTGAGCGCCGATTTGCACGCCCCCCTTTGATACGACCGATACCAATCACATGAACTTGCCTGATACCATCTATCGCATATCTCCAGTCTGGCTACAGAACACGCTCGTTTCGCTCTACGGATGGAAACAGTACAGAAGACGCTACACTGGAAACTTCAGCAGCATCCTTGCAGCCATTGAGAAAGCAAACGCATTCAAGAGTAAAGACACCCAAGAATTGCAAGCCAATAAGCTGCGAAACATTATCCAACACGCAGCTGAAAACACCCCATTCTATTCGAATTTATTCGCGGAACACGGTATCTCAGCAACCGAAATTAAGACGCCTGACGACCTCAAACGCATTCCAGTTCTTCAAAAACAACTGGTGCGTGAGAACCCTGACCTCTTTCGGGCAAGAGGAAGCCAGCGGTATTTAACGCAGAACACCAGCGGAAGCACCGGCACTCCACTTTCGCTCGAAGTTGACGAGAGCACGTACAAGACGGCAATGGCTCTAGTAGTGAATCACGAGCAATCACATGGGGTAAATTTTGGCGAAAGGCGTGCAACCCTTGCCGGGAGGATGCTGAAGCCAATTGACGACAACAAACCTCCATTTTCCAGGTTCAACAAAGCAGAGAATCAGCTCCTCGTATCTTCCTATCACATCAATGAAAATAATTTCCGCAGCTATGAAAGTGAACTCAACGCTTTCCAGCCACGCCTTATTATTGGCTACCCTTCAGCAATCTATGACCTGGCGAGCGAGTATCAAGCACAAAAAACGACACCAGGATTCAATCCAGCAATCATCGTGACAAACTCTGAAACATTAACCGAATGGCAACGAGAAACCATCGAGTCTGTTTTCAAGTGCAGAGTATTTGACTACTACGGTACGGCCGAGTACCTCGTATTTGCTAGCCAGTGCATTCATCACGGTTACCATATCGATCCGACACTGGGAATTCTAGAGATCACGACTTCCGATGGAACTCCTGTCGTAGATCGTCCAGGTAATGTCGTTGCGACCACCTTATGCAATTACGCGATGCCTTTGATCCGGTATCAGATAGGAGACTGCGCAACACTGTCCAGCACCCCATGTGACTGTGGTAATTCACACCCACACCTCAGTTCGATCGAAGGAAGAATTGATGACGTCATCCTCACAAAGGACAACAAACGCATCGGACGTATCGATCACATTTTCAAAGGCTTATCTGGCATTCGAGAAGCACAGGTCATTCAGGAAAGTCTCGAAAGGTGCCACATTAGCGTTGTTCCTGCAGACAAGGAGGAATGCGTGGATGTCGACGCCTTAATAAAAAACATGAAAGCCCGCGTGGGTTCCAATATGCATGTAAAAGTTGAATTCACCGAGTCGATCCCAAAAGGAGCGAACGGAAAATTCAAGTCAGTTATTAATCAAATGTAAGCTCGGATTTCTAAAACGGTGCTTACAATTGTTCCGGGACCTAACAAGAAAATAATTGGCATTGCATTTACACACCGCGAGCATGCTAATAGCATGAGGAAATGTGGCTCGCCTCGTGAAAGATTTCTACAAACGGTAGTTTCCGTCGAGGTGCGGGCGTTTGATTTTCCATGTCTTGGCTCTGAATTGATTCCCTACGGGGCTATGGCCCCGCATGAAATCGAAGTTCAAATGATTAGTCCGGTCTTCTCTTGTTGGTCGTCGCGATCCATACCGACAAGGCGATCCATATCGAGCTAGCGTCGTGCTCCCCATTTTTTTGGCTGAGAAATGTCGTAAGCGAACAGCAGTGAGCATCAGCAAGCTTTCGCCGTCCGGGAACTCACCGACCACATGTGTCCGACGGCAGATCTCTTTCATGATCCGTTCGAGCATATTGTTGCTGCGAAACCGCACCCAGTGCTCATGTGGGAAGGACATGCAGCTCTACGTTTCATTCACACCGGCCGTAAAGCGAAAACCTCCTAATTGTTATCCGGTAGAAGCAACTGCCTACGCTCATCGGCTTCAAATTCGGGCTTGGGAAGATTGAGTATCTTGTAAAGCTCGTCTGATACCTTTTCAATTGGCAATTTTTCCTGATGGTGATGGTGCTGCCTGCTGGGGTGCCGCACCCAAAAAGATAACGTCCTGATTATTGCGCTCATTTGAGAGCCAGCCCTGGCTCTGGTATTGATTTGATTACCACACCAAACAATCCCAGAAACCAAGGACTGACAGTGACGAATGTATCAGAAGAACGAACCAGTGAAGATATCCAGAGTGCGTTCAAGATTGACGGTGATGCCGTTCGAGGTCATCTCGATGAACTTGTACGATCGACGGTGGAGGACACGTTGAACAAGCTGCTTGATGCCGAGGCAGATCAACTCTGCGGCGCGAAGCGATACGAGCGTTCTGCCGATTGTCACTGAGCGCCTAAACCAGGCCAGCGATGAGCGCCTGAAAACCTGCCACTTTTGAAACCCGCCAAGTACGTTCCTGTGCTTAACCCGAGCACAGGAACAAGCAACATGGCGAATCATCTGCAGGTGGCTAAAGTGTTATCTATCAAGACCTTGCACGATCAAGGCTGGTCTCAGAGGCGAATTGCTCGCGAGTTGGGGATCAGCCGGGATGCTGTCGCCCGTCACCTGCGTGAACATTCAAACCAGGCCAAAGCGCCCACCGGGTCCAGTGACCAGCTGGGGACTGCAAAACCAGCCAAAGCGCCCACCGGCTCTCGGAGCTGCTGTGGTCCGTTTCACGAATTGATCGTTGCCAAGCTCGAGCAGGGACTGACCGCCCAGCGGATCTTTCAAGATCTCGTCGATGACCACGGTTTTGACCAGAAGTATCACAGCGTCCGCCGTTATGTCGCCAAACTCAATCGAGTCGATCCACTTCCGTTTCGCCGTTTCGAAGTCGCAGCTGGAGAGGAAGCTCAAATCGACTTTGGCACCGGTGCACCGGTCATTACGAAAGACGGCCGCCGACGCAAAACACACGTTCTTCGGGTCGTGTTGAGTCAGTCACGAAAGGCATACAGTGAAGTCGTCTTTCGCCAGACAACCGACAATCTGATTGGAGTATTGGAAAACGCGTTCATGCATTTCGGCGGCGTGCCCAAGACACTTGTTCCGGACAACCTCAAGGCGGCGGTTATCAAGGCCGATTGGTACGACCCCGACTTGAATCCCAAGTTGCAATCGTTCTGTGAACACTACGGCACGGTGCTGTTGCCGACCAAGCCGCGCACGCCTCGTCATAAAGGCAAGGTTGAACGCGGCGTCGCCTACGTCCAGGATAACGCACTCAAAGGTCACACTTTCGATAGCCTCGAAGCACAGAACGATCACTTGACCAAGTGGGAAAGCAACGTCGCTGACACGCGTCTTCATGGCACCACAAAACGTCAGGTCAAGAAGATGTTTGAAGAACAGGAACGGGATGCACTCGGTCCACTGCCGGTCGAGCGATTTCCGTGTTTTCAAGAAGCCAGGCGGATCGTCAGTCGCGACGGGCACATCGCCGTCAACAAGGCCTACTACAGTGTGCCTCCGGAGTACGTGGGCCATGAAGTCTGGGTGCGTTTCGATTTACATCTCGTGCGAGTGTTCACCGGTGCGATGAAACCGATCTGCACGCATGCCACAGCAGCACAAGGAAAATTCAGCACGTTACGCGAACACATCGCCAGTGAGAAAATCAGCATTGTCGAACGCGGAGCGGACTGGTTGCTGCAAAAAGTCAGCTTAATTGGGCCTCAAACACGTCTTTGGGCTGAAGGCTTGGTGGCTCACCGCGGCGTACAGTCGGTGCGTGTGATGCAGGGTCTTCTGGGGCTTTCAAGGAAGCACTCTAGCGACGCGATCGAACAAGCCTGTGCGACGGCACATTCTTACGGTGAGTATCGTTTGGCATCAATTCGCAAGCTGATCGACCGTGCCGCACCGACGCAAGAAGCATTCGAATTCCTGGAAGATCATCCGATCATCCGCAACCTATCGGACTACGGTAACGTCGTCCGTATCGACTTTGGCAAGGAGGCCAATCTATGAATGAATCGTTAACCGCAGCCCTAAAGCAACTTCGCCTCTCAGGGATGTCCGAGACGCTCGACGTTCGTCTGCATGAAGCGCAAGGCAACCACCTAACACATAGCGAGTTTTTGGAACTGGCGTTGCAGGACGAACTGCTCGTTCGCAAAGAACGCCAACTTGCGAGGAGAGTCAAGCTCGCCTCCTTCCGCGAACTTAAAACGCTCGAGGACTTCGACTGGTCGTTCAATCGCTCGCTCAAAAAGAGTGAAGTGTGTGACTTGGCGACCGGCCGGTTCGTCCGCGAGCACCGTGACGTCTTGCTATGTGGTCCACCGGGAACGGGCAAAAGTCATATCGTCCAGGCGGTAGGATATCAACTCATCAAGATCGGCTATCAAGTGCTGTACAAGAGCATCTTCGACGTGGTGCGTGACTTCCTTCATGACGAGGCCATGGAAGGGCACGAGCGTGTGATGTCGCGTTACCTAAAGCCGGACGTTCTCATTATTGACGACTTCGGCATGAAGCAACTTCCCAAACGGAGCGGTGAATACCTATTTGAGATCGTGATGCGTCGCTACGAGACGCGGAGCACGGTGATGACGACGAACCGGCCGTTGGAAGACTGGGGGAAACTGCTCGGTGACGTGCCGACAGCAACGGCGATTCTGGATCGGTTCCTCCATCACTCAGAGATTATCACAATCACCGGTAAGAGCTATCGGCTGAAGGACCGAGCGTCGAGTTCAAACGAGGCCAAAGCGCCCACCGGCTCAAAGAAATCTGCCAAAGGTTCAAAACCAGCCAAAGCGCCCACCGGGTCGGCAGCCGAAAACCATGAATAAGACGCTTCAATCGCGTGAATCGGAATTAACTGGCTGGTTTTGAAGCGCCCATCAGTGGCTGGTTTTAAAGCGCCTGGTGACAGCCGATCGGGTCGACACTCGTGCGGGATCGTACGATCGGAGTCTTGAGACGAAGG
>JARGNK010000172.1 GCA_029213145.1 Rubripirellula sp.
ATCGTGCGTTGTCACGTAGAAGTTGCAGCGTCAGGGTGACTTTGCAATCCACCTTAGTATCAGCGGGTTGGAATGCGATGCCCAACAGCGGCCGAGCTGTAAAAATGCGATAGCAGTAACTGCGATCATCCCGCCACGCCAGACGCGGGGGCAAGCTTCAGCAGCGTTCAGGAACCATCTGAGACGGGGCGAATTGCAGAGTAGATTCGGACCTTTTCGCGGCTGCATTGCGATGTCTAGGCGTCTAGCCCAGGCTCAAGCCAACTCAGGCATTTGAGCATCTTGCTCCACTTGTGTTTCTGTGAAGAACGGCTTTCCGAAAAGGTGATACAGGTTTCCCGCCGCGAATGAAAAGCCGCAATAAATGTAGTAAATGACATGGAGTGGGAGGCACAAGATGGCAAAGGGGATGCCGTTCACATTCATCAAAAACCTTAGGCTCGCATGATTGATGAGACCAATGGCAAACACTCCCAGGAAAACGACTGCCAGCAAGGGTTGCCACGCGATACAGCAGGCGGTCAGCAGAGGTAGTAGCATTGCTACAAGCCACCTCGCGTATCTTCGAATACCGCGATGATGTTCCGGACAATCTGCTAATTGCAGCAATGCAATGAATGGAATTGGCGTGAGAATAACGGCCGGCTGAAACCAAGCCACCAATGCGAGAGCAACAACGATCAGGCCAGCGATGAAAACGCAAGCCCGTTGCGAGCCACTGACATTCAAATCGTTTTGCAAGTTCCCAGCACGGAGCATTAAGCGGGTCCAAGGAATTCCTCTCAGGAAGACATCGGTGTAGACCAGGTTTCGTAGTGTCCACCGCTTCGTATGTTGAACTTGAATATGCGGTAGCGAGCCAATTGGGCGTCCCGCTTCCTTCAGTCGCATGCCGAATTCGATATCTTCGATGCTTGGCCGGGCGAATTGCTCATTGAATCCGCCGGTCTGTTCAAACACGGACTTCTTGACGGCTCCGCAACCGCTCCAGAACGTTTGGGCCTCTCTAGCGGAGCGTTGATGAAAGAAGTGATGCATTAGATTCTTATACGTCGAAACCAAGTTGCCCGCTTTCGGATTTTGGTCGTACGATCCGAAAGCAGCCACCCAGTCATTTTTCTCAAATTGAGTTTGAAATTGCTGAAGCGTATTCTCGGCGATCCTGACATCACAGTCGACAAAAACAATCAGGTCACCACGGCAGGCTGAGATCGCATGGTTACGTGCAGCAGCGGGCCCACTCTGTTCCTCCAGCGTGATAACGCGGGCGCCCATTCGTTCAGCGATTTCGGCCGTTCGGTCGGTTGAAGCATCGTTTGCAACAACAATTTCGAAGCTGCAGTCGCGTGAGCATTGAATCTTTGCCAGGCATTCCTCGATGTCTTTTTCGCCGTTGTAAACCGGCACCACGACGGAGACATCAACCGAGGATTTGGCCGTTGTTCGCTGTTGAAAAACGTGCAGGTCTTCGTTCTCGCTCACCAAGCAATCTTCACTTGGGCGATGTTTTTCTAAAGTTGTTTGCACAAGTACTCGTCCGTCACTTTCACAACTGCGCAGGCTGAACGACGCGTTCGATTTTCTTGGTGGGATCCGTCAATGGCGATTCGCGATCGTCTGGCTTAGCTGCGTTTCGCGGGACAGAGTGAAGTGGAGTGAGCTCGGGGTCTTGAGCTGCAGCTAACGATGCCTGTTCCGACTCGGCGGTCGATAGCTCTTCGTGATATTGTTTGTCTTCGTTGACAGCCCAAACATCGGTGTCAGTGCCATTCACAATGTTTTCGGCTGCGATGAACCCAGTGATCATCGCGTGATCTTGATTGTTGTACCGATGAAGACCGTTGCGGCCGATGGTTTGCAGGTTGTCAAATTCTCCCACGAATTCGCGGAGCGCTGCGACGTGCTCGCGGTAGGTCGAGTCATAAACCGGATACGACTTCTCTACACGGAACACGCAACCGTCAACCACATCCTCCACTTCTAGTAAACCTAGCTCTTGCATTTCCTGCTTTGCGAGCTCTACCAAATCTTGATCAGGCATATTCCAGATCGAGTCTCCTTCATTGCAGAAGTACTCAAGACCTAGGCTGCTCTGTGTTTGGTTTGGAACCATCTTAGGGCTCCAGTTCTTGTAATTTTGAATCCGGCCGACCTTTACGTTTGAATCGTGGATGTAAATCCAGTTGTCGCTGAATAGGTTTTCCACGTTGACGATGAGGCAGACGGTTAAGAAATCGCGGTAGCTAAGTTTCTCGGCTGCTCGCCTGACGTGCTCGGGAGCCGGAGGATCCATTTTTAGCACGAGCTCCGACAATGGCATGCTCGATATGAAGTCGGTTCCGGGTAAGACACTCGTCGCTTTCGATTTCTGATCAACCGTTTCAACCTTTGTGATTTTGTTGCCTGTCCTGTGAATTCGGGTCACGTTTGCGTCCAGCCTGACGTCGCTACCCTTGCTTACGATTTGCGAGGCAACTTCCTCCCACATCATCCCGGGGCCTTTCTCCGGATATTTGAAAGATTCGATCAGCGTTTTAATTCCCTTGTCTTTCTTTCCCAGGGCACTGAGAACTGCTGTCTTGAGCGAGAGACCCTTGATCCGCTGTGCCGCCCAGTCGGCACTCAATTCGCTGCAACTGATGCCCCACACCTTTTCCGTGTAAGACTCGAAAAACGTTTTGAAAAGACGCTTCCCGAAGCGGTTCGTTACCCATTGCTCGAAGGTGGTTTCTTCCTTGTACGGAAACGCCTTCCACCGTAAACAGCTGAACATAATCAAGGACGAATCGATAATTCCAAGATTGCGAAACGCATTCATCGCCCGCAGCGGGTAATCAAAAAACTTGCGACGGTAATAGATTCGTGATTGCCGGGGCCGGGTCAAAAAACGATCTGCAAGCAATTTGTCCCAGAAGTCGTTTACAGCTTTTGACTTCGAAAAAAAACGATGTCCACCCATGTCAAACGAAAAGCCTTTGTAGGACTCAGTCCGAGCGATGCCACCAACGATTGAGTGCTTCTCCAGTACCGTCACAGGGATGGCGGAGTCGGCCAACTGATAGCCCGCTGTGAGCCCTGATGGGCCACCGCCAATAATCACAACTCGTTCCTGCTCCTTGGCCCTCATTCGTTCGCGTCATCCTCTTGCTGTTAAAGCATGTTGCGTTCTCACGGCTCCGCTTTACCACTAATCACACTGCCTATCGCAGCCATCGGGAGCCATGTCATCTGCTAATTCGTCATCTGCTAATAATTCTGCGGCGACGATTCGTCTTCATTACCCCAGTTGCGGCCATTGAAACGGCCCAAACAGCACTTCGCGGTTACCGAAAATGATCTCGGGCTGAAGCAAGAAATGTCGCATTGCCTGCAGGAACCGTTCGCTCCCCACATTCGCGGGCGGTCCTGAGGTGCGAAATCCCATTGGCATTAGGGTCTTCTGCGGAAGCTAGGTTTCACTGTTTTTAGCGTTCCGTATCGGGTTTTCGTTGACGCAATACATTCTCACCTTCCCAGTTCTAGCCAACGCATTTTCTCCTGCCAGTCAATGCTTACCCGTTATTCGGAAAACCGTATTCCGAACATCCTGAAATGCGGCTGGCCGCAGGCGGCTGCGGCGTTCCGTGTCCTTGGGTGGGTCAATCTGCCATTTTGATCCTCCGTTCTGAACGCCATTGCCAGCTTCACTTGTTGGAATGCGAACTGTGAGCTCGATTCAGCGAGTGGCAGATCAGAATGGGGAATATCGAGGTGCGGAACGCAGGGCTGGATTGATTGCTCAATTCAAAATTTTTCTCTTCGCGACCGGGGAACACCGTTCTATTTCTCTATTTCACCGTATTTTCACGTGATGCGAATTCGGTATCGGCTACCCCGACGACGGCGTTGTTTAAACAGCTGAGGTTGAGTTGGTAGGCATGGAAGGATGCTTGATGCATCGATCTGTGGTGAAGTACCGTTGGAATTCCCTGCTTTGCACATGATTTTGCTGTGCCGATGAGCCCTCGAGGTTCTATCCTCAACCGACGAAATAAGGCGGTCTTTCGTGCTCGCACCCCCGAGGGGGCTTCACGAGTTGTGTAGCGACCTTCATTCAGGGTTTTTCTGCAATTCGGGTTCGACTTTCGACGTTTCACGTTTCGAGCTTTCAGCGGCTTTGAAGGATTCGAGGACGGTAACTGAGACGGCTACGCCTGGCGGTGGTCGGGTGAATCGCTGTGCCTGCGTCAGTGATGAAAGTAATCGGGACGCTCGTTATCTGCTGCCCGACTTACCGCGTGGTTTGAGACATTGTTTAGTGGAATGCGATTTTTGGCATTCGATTGCAAGAGATGAGGTAGATATACCTAGCTGTTTGGGAGCGAAGGGCGTCGTTTCGCCTCGCCTTGAGGAGAAAGGATGGTTCCCCGAAGAAGTATGTTGCGATTTCAATTTGTTCGTATCTTCTAATTCGATCTCGCGGAGGTAACATGGAAGGTGAGCTAGTGGCGGGCTGCAAGATTGAGGAGAAACGCTCAAGAATGGCCGAACTCAGACAGTCCAACGAACCGCTTTTTCAGCTCCTGCGACGGCACCGCAAAGCTGTCGCGGTATTCGTGGTCGTGACTCTCTTGTCACTCGGGATAGAAGGAGTTGGGGTTGGAGCCTTGATTTCGATTCTCAACGCCTGGGGTGACAGCGGGGTTGGTGATCGAATTCCTCTTATTGGCGAGTTCCTTAGCCGCTTCGATGCGCTGTCGCTAATTCAACGTGTGCGTGTGGTCGCGATCGGCTTGCTGGTTGTGGTTATTTCGCAGGCAGCGTTGGTTTATGCGAGAAATGTTCTCGCAATTCGCCTCTCGGCTACCGTGGACGAGGAGTTGAAGGCTGCGGTTGTGAAGCAGGTATACGACGTCTCACTGCGATACATGAATGAGCAGGCCTCGCCCCATATCGCGTCATTGTTTCTCACGGAAACAACTCGCTCTGCGAAGCTTGTGTTTTTGGTGGCGAAGATGGCGGCCGCATCAGCGATTCTCGTCATGTACGCCGCGGTGATGTTGGTCATGTCATGGCAGTTGACCGTAATTGCGGTTGTGCTTTTGTGCGGGTTTGCTTACGCGAGTCGCTTGTTGGTTCCGGCATCTAAATTGCATGGTGCCGGTCGTTCATTGGTCGAAAGTAGCAAGCGTTTGCATGCAGTGACGAATGAGAGTCTTTCCTCAGTTAAATTAGCGCACTTGTACTCCCAGGAGAAGGAATGCATTGATCGGTTCAGCGACGCGACGAACAAATACCTTCGCGATTTTTTCGTTGGCGAAGAAAACATTGTTCGCGCGAAACCGCTTTTGAGCATTTTCGCAGTGACTGGATTGGTGACGCTCTTGATCACGGCGACATTTTTCGCTGGCAGCGATAGTAACGCATGGCTGGCAAGTACTTCCGTCTTTCTACTGATTGTTTTCCGTCTGCTCTCCCCAGCTTCGGATCTCAATTCCAGTCACGCAATGTTTAATAATTTCTCTTCTTCCTTCGTTGCAGTTAAAAACTTCCTCAAGCGTGATGACAAGCCATACCTTCAGAACGGTCTGCTCGAATCTCACCCGTGCAAGTCTGCGATTCAGTTTGAAAACGTATCGTTCAGCTACTCCAAAGACTGTGAGCCAGTTCTACGCAATCTCACATTTCAAATACCTTGCGGCAAGAAGACCGCAATTGTCGGAGCTTCGGGTTGCGGCAAGTCGACGATCATCAATCTGCTTGCCCGTCTGTACGACCCTGATGAGGGCGTGATTCGAGCGGATGAGGTCGACCTGCGGGATTTGGAGCTCAATTCATGGCGGCGTCGGATTGCCATTATTTGCCAGGAGAGTTTGTTGTTCCACAGCAGCGTCTTGAAAAATCTGAAGTTCGCACGCCCGAACGCAAGCGAACAAGAGGTTCTTGCGGCGGCAGAATTGGCTCAGGTCGATGATTTTGTTCGGCAGATGCCTGCTGGATATGAAACGGTGATCGGCGATCAAGGGGTCCGTCTTTCGGGTGGCCAGCGGCAGCGATTAGCGATTGCGCGCGCCCTTGTCGCAGACCCCGAGATACTGATCCTGGATGAGGCGACGAGTGCTTTGGATTCGGAAACGGAGCAACGCATCCAAGACGCAGTTGATCAGTATTCTCGAGGGCGAACGTGTGTCATTTCAGCGCACAGACTCTCGACCATACGGGATGCCGATAAGATCATTGTTCTGTCGAAAGGGCAGATTGTTGAAGAGGGAACGCATGCTGAGCTGATGGGTCGGGAAAGTCATTACACGCAGCTTGTTCAGATGCAAGGCGTCGAAGCCAATGTCGCCCTATGACGCGACGATCATTCAAGCGTGTCGTCGAGATCGGCTGCCTAAGGGATCTGGGTGGTTTTCGCAACCGATTTCACCATGCATGACTCCGGAGGTTCTTCAGGGTGGGGATGTTCGAATAGATCACTGTTTGTGTTTGCTGCAATCGCCATCGCGTAGAGTTGACGACAATTTACAAACGAAGCTCACTTTCTGGAAATTCTCAAGTACGCTGTACACGCAACCAGCGTGATGGCCGAGGAGTGTGTCGTGTTTGTGTAACACTGATCGCTAGTGCGTTTCCCGCCAAAGGTGTGCGTCATCGTTTAATTGAATCACGACCGGCCTCCTTTTGGTTGAATGAAACAACTCTGTCTTAACTGTGAAATGAAAGTGAACCATGGTCTCTCCTGGCACGCGAAATTCCATTGGATTTTCGTTTTATGGATTTAATGTACGAATGACTGCCAGTGATCCAGTGCGTCTATCAGACATCGCCGTGGACTTCTCGTACTTTCGCACATCGGTTCCAGGCAAAACGCAAACACCCGACCTGGAGATACACTTTTACGACTCCGCGAGTCGTCCTCCTATGCCGAGGCTACCGGCTGCGCAGCACACACCACGTAATGTTGTTTTTCGCGACAAGGAAATCTCTTACTTGGATTACGGTGGAAGAGCATTGGCACGCATTTCCGAAAAGGGAAAGAAAATTGAGGTCTACTCTGATGATCGCCACTTAGCTCATGAAGCCGCCTACCTCACCATCCTTTCCTACACGGGGCAGTATTTTGATCGAACAGGACGAACGCGAGTGCATGCCCTAGGGCTGGAGACAGGTGGTCGAGCAGTGCTGTTGATGCTGCCCAGTTCCGGTGGAAAGACGACGATGGCGTTGAATATGCTTCAACGCGATGGTGTCAAACTCATTTCAGAAGATTCGCCACTGATGCGTCGTGACGGTCTCATCGAGCCCTTTCCAATTCGGATCGGAGTGCGGCCTGGAACCGTATTTCCCGACGTTCCAGATTCTTTTTTGCTTGATATCCAGCGGATGGAATTTGGGCCCAAGAAGCTAATTGATATCGAGTTTTTTTCTGACCGGATATCTGGGCCAGTACCCATCAGTGCGATTCTGCTGGGAACCCGTTTCTCCGCCGGCGATTCGAGTATCAAGCAGATCGCTCGTCGGCATGCTTTTCGGCCACTTGTTTCAGATGCAGTTGTTGGTTTAGGGCTCTATCAAGGCATCGAGTTCGTACTGCAAAGTTCCGCGTTCGAACTAATGGGTAAGGGGCGACTCGCCTGTTCACGGTTGCGCAACTGCATGGGGTGTTTGCGCCGCGCAACAGTTCATCGGTTTGAAATGGGAACTGACATTGAACAAACAGCGGAAACCTTGGCAAAATTTCTCAAGGAGATCGCGGCGAAGCACGAATCGGTTGGTACCTGATGTTGCACTCGTATGCTGACCATCGTTCAGTAGGTTGCGGAGACACGAGGCGGATTCAATCGATCTGGACTGGATCTTTCGGTGACGCTCCTTATCCCTCGGTCACGCCTCATTTTTCGTCTTGTCGTCAATCGATTGATCCAAGTCGCATACGTGCGGAATTTAGTCCTCGTGCATTTTGATCACCCTTTGGCGAACGCGTGACGAGCCAAATTCATTGTGGGTTTTGCAGGTTGTTTCACAAGCCTGTTTTCTCGAGCAAAACGCTGATCTCTTCGAATGGCATGAACGCGTCGAAACGGATTTGCTGGGGAGTAATTTGTACGTCCATTGAGCTAATCCCTTTCGCTTCGCCGAGAGGTTGCGCGGGGTCAAAATTCGGATCCATCAGCTGTTGCAATCGTCCCAAGGAAAAATGCAATTCACCGCTGCGTTGCCTCGGAGAACGCTCTGAAAAATTTTCGAACCGTTCTAGGAATCTTGTTGTCCTGTCCGGTTTCTGAGCAATCGCCAGAGCCGCGTCGAGGAGCGGCAGTTCAGATCCGATCAGCAAAATCACTTGATTTCCAACTGCCGCTACGCGGATGGTGTTCCATTGTGGGCCGAGCAGTCGTTTTAATTGTGCAACCATTCGGTCACTCTTGCCACGCAGTCTCAAGTGAATGAAGTCAACTGGGCGATCGCCTCGGGTTTCCTGGTTTGCCATGTAGGTTAATTGAGGGCGGATTCGCGACAGGAGGTCCTTTTCAAGGAGAGCCTTGCGTTCCGAGGCCAGGCCACGTTGGATGTCTGCCAGAATTGACTTGGATCGGGTGCGTACTTCAATATCCTGAGATGTTGCTGCTGCCTTCAGCGATTCGATGGCGGGAGGCCCGATCAGTGCTAATTTAACGGCAGCTAAACGGCGGACGCGAAACCTTTTGCTGCCTAAATCTTCTACCAAGGATTCGACGATTTCAGGTTCAAGCTTCTCTTTTCTGTCGGTGGTAGTTAAGCCGGAGGCGTGCATGAAAGGGGCTAGGTCCACCATGTCTTGGACAAATTGCTCTGGTTCTTCCGTGTCCAAAATCGCGACCAAGCTGAACCAGCCAGATTGAATCGGATCGGGGTTTTCGTAAAAGGCGAATCGCGTTTGCTCGCAAGTCTGCCAGCTCAATCCAAACAAATTTGAAAGATTCGATAGTCGGTCGGAGGCGAGCACACCGTCTGAATTCGCTAGGGCTTGCTCTAAAACAAATCGAAACATCGAGCGGGCTGACGATGCCATCTCTGTGCCTCGTGTGCAGAGTGCGTGTGCCGCCAGGATCTTTCCACTCGGCAATCCATTGAGGTTGGCTTGTGAGTTCTCCTTGCCTAGTCGAGTCAAGAGATCACGTGATTGATCACCCTCGAACTCGGCCATGATGGTTGTGCCTATCCCACCATCTAATCGAACCCCCCCCAACATCCACTGGAACTCCTGAAGAAAACGTTCCTTTGTTTCGGGATTCTCACGCTGCGCGAAAACATTGGTGAACCGCTGCACAAATTCGTCCTCCCAGGAAAGGACGCTTTTAACTAGGCCCTCGGCAAGGAAATAAACTACATCGTCCTCTGCGATCGTTGCTTTTGTGGCCTTGCTAATGCGATTGCCGAGTGATGGTTGGGTTATCGCATCCTTGACCGTTTGTTTTTCGAGTCCCAAGAATGCATGATTTCTCCGGACGGCGAAAAACTTGATCGTATTGAGCTTGGAGGTTCTTGATTTTGGCAAATCCCTCAATGCCAAGATCTCACCCGAGTTCAGTCTTTCAAGAGGGATACCTAAGCTCTTTGCGAACGCATCGAGATCTTGAATCGGAACACCCAGAACAAGTTTTTGTAACTGCTGGAATGGATCTAGGTCATCACAGAATGTCATTAGGAGGAATGCACCTTCGTCATCCACATTCCCAGTGAGACCGAGGCCCGAGACAAGTATTTCGAAAAACGCTGAGAACCGAGTCGGGGATTTCACCTTTGCCGCTTTGTAGAACGCGTCTCCCCTCACCTTCAGCTCGCGAATATCACGTATCGCGAGTGCTGCTGAGGCATTTGCCGGGATATGATCAAGGGCATCCAATTTGACCTTCGGCTTGGGTGTGTCTTGTGCCGAGGTGGAAGTGAGTGCCATTCCGGCGAGCAGGGCCGCGGTGATCGTAAATCGAATCATCAGAAATGTCTTTCTTGGTGCAGTTACGCCGGACAGAGTGACAAAGATGTCGCGTTTCAATAACTTATCGACCGCAATCAGAGGTCGGTGTTGGTGCTTGCAGAACGAAGCCAGATTTCAAGGCATTCGCGCGACAATTATCTAGATTTCGAGGATGACCTGGTCAAGGTTGGCTCTCCGAATTCGCCTTGGCCGATGGCATCGGCCACGCGGTAAGAGTAGGCCTAGCACGCATTGTTTCGGCAATCCGTCAGCCTGATTCTTCCGATTAACCAAGGTGTGATACGACCATGGCCCTAAAAGCTCCTTGTAGCGGGTATCGAGCCACCCTGCGTTTGGTCGAAACGTTTCGGGATAGTTGACACATCGGATACGATGAAATGGCTGCATTCACAAAGGCGATTACTGGTTGCCGACGATTTTGCGTCGCTCTATCGTGTTCTCTCCCGAATTCGCGTTCCAGGTAATTCCGGCTTGCCCGGCGTCTCTGACTGTAAATAATGGATTAGTTCAGGAATGGCTTATGATTGCCGCACTCGGTTCATTAGCATTTCTACATCCTCTGCCTCGAAACTCGACTGCCATGTTTGAAATCAGCTGGATCCGCTCTTATCTCTTCATTTTGCTCAGCACAGCAACTGCAACGGCGGCGGAGTTTGATATCGATTCGTTGCAAGAGAGAATCTACGCCACGATCGAGTCGGTGAAACCAGCGGTGGTTTCGGTGAGGCAAAGAGGGGGAATGTTCAGTGGTGTGATTGTGAGCAAGGAGGGCCAGGTCCTCTCTGCAGGACATGCGGTCCGCCCCGGGGCCCGATACCAAGTTCTGCTACCCGATGGACGACAGTTGACGGCGGTCGGCAAAGGGTCGAATCCTGAGGCCGATTGTGCCCTGCTTCAAATCACCTCCGAGGTTGATGATTTGCCTTTCGTGCGAATGGGAGAATCAGATTCGCTCGTGCGCAATCAGCCCTGCTTGAGCGTCAGTTTTCCAGGCGGTCAAGGAGTTCGTGGAGTTCCAGTGGTTCGATTCGGACGCCTTGTGAATACCGGTGGCGGACGGAGAATGTTGCAGTCAACTGCGTTGATGGAACCTGGCGACTCAGGTGGCCCGCTGTTCGATCTTCAAGGACGCGTAATCGGGATTCATTCTCGAATTGGCCAGAGCATGACTCGTAATTACGAAGTCGACGTCAACACGTTCAAGAAATTCTGGAACGAGTTAAACCGCGAGCAAACTTTTACGCGATCGGGTCCACCAGTTCCGAAACTCGGCTTTCGCGGTGTAGATCGCGGAGACGGTGTTGGGATCAGCGTGATGGAAATCGTGGAAAACAGTTTAGCGGCTAACCACGGGATCGAACCGGAGGATGTGATTCAAACCGTTTACGGAAGGAAAACACCTTCGATCAGGGATTTGCGACGCGCTCTCGTTGCCGCCCGCGATGACAAAATTAAAGAGATTGTCGTGAAGATTCGCCGCGAAGAGAAAGAACTCGAGATCACGGTTCCTTTCGATGTCGAATCTGAATCTGCACCGGAAGTCGAACTCCCTGCCTACGGTGAGCAAGAGTTTGCGGCACCGCAGGCCATCGATAAACTTGCAAATCTACCGATGGTCTTTTCCGAGCTGGAATCCGAACTAGACGATGCATGTGTCGAGATTTCAAGCACGTTGTCCGACGATGAAGAGCTATCGATTGTGGGGACGCTCATCAATGCGACGCCATTCATCGTGAGCAAGAGTTCAATGGTTGGTGACAAGCCGACGGCGCAGGTCGGTGACTCGACGCTGGAGTTAGAAGTTGTTTCCCGCGATAAGGAAAATGATCTCGTTTTGCTGAAATCTTCAATGCAAAATTCGGCGGGAATCGATTTGAGTACTCCGTTCGAGGAGATACCCGGGATCGGAAGCTTCTTGATTACGCCCGATGCAAGCGGTCCCGGGTTGATCAGCGTCGTTAGTACGAAGGTATTCACGTCGCGGAAACAGCAGAGCCGTGGTTTCTTGGGGGTCGTCCCCGAGGATTACAAGCAAAAAGCGGGTGCTATTTTGAAGGAAGTGACCAAAGGTGGTGCGGCTGATCGTGCAGGTCTACTCGTTGGTGATGTTGTCACAAAAATGAACGATACGGTGATCGCGACGCACATGGAGATGCGGCGTTTTCTCGGCACGCTTGATCCGAACGCTACCGTCGTCGCAACGATCCAGCGCGGAGAGGAAGACCTTGAGAAGACAATTCGTCTGGGCGCCTTTCCTTCATTTTCTAATCACGCCGCCGACCAAATGAATAAGAGCGGTCGACGGGACGGATTCAGTCAAGTCATTCCACACGATGCTGATTTGAAGCCCACCAGTTGTGGTGGCCCGCTGTTCGATTTGGAGGGCAACTTTGTCGGGCTCAATATTGCTAGAAACAGCCGCGTTCGCAGTTATGCGATTCCCGGTTCGATCGTCAAGGAATTGGTCGATCAAAAATAGCGGCTGTGGTTTTCCACTGGCGTGGAAAGCCGGCTCGGAAGTGTTTGCTTGGATTTGGCTAGGCCTCTTTTGCCCGCGTGGCTCGCAGATTAAGTGGTCAAGCTTGATGGGTGCGGGGAACGCTTGCGTTTTTTCTTGCCGGCCCGTTGAGTGAGAGACCAGGGGGGCTGAACGGTTGCTTCAGCGAGATGAGCGATTTCAACAGAATCCAAGGCCTGGAAACCGAAGAATACTTGACCGAGAAAATGACAAAATTGCGTGGTAATGACTCCTATAGCCACGATGCCTTTGGCTCGTTTTCTGGCTTTCGGTTCTTGGTGTTTTTGAGCCCGAAATGACGTCCGATTGACGTTAGGAAACTTTTGTTCCATATATCATTGGATCCAACAGACTTCCGCTAGTGGTATTTTGGGTCTATCAATCATCATCCGATGAAGAAAGCAAAGCAAAAAGCAGCTGAGAAGCCGAGTTTTAAGCGGTCTTCGCGTCGCCCGCAAATCGATCTCTCAGGTTCGGAACGTAGTCCGCAGACTCGCGGAAAATTGAATGTCGCCGGCGATCGAACAAAAAAAGCAGATCAAACCGAGCAGTCAATTATTGATGCCGCCATCGCGTTTTTCTGGGACAATCCGTTTCGAGAATTGAGCGTCCAAAAACTGATGCGGGAAACCTCGGTATCGCGAGCCGCGTTTTACCAATACTTCGATGACCTTTACCAATTAATGGAGGTTCTGCTCGATTCACTTAAGCACGATATCCTGATGGCTGCAGGCTCTTGGCTTGGTGATGATGGTGAACCAACCGAGCAACTCAATGCGGCGCTTCACGGCCTCGTGGAGGTTGCTTATCGAAACGGTCCGTTGATCCGTGCTATTGTCGATGCAGCGGTTACCGATCAGAGGCTCGAGATCGCTTGGAATCAACTTCTTGATGGTTTCGATTCTCTTGTGTCTAACAAGATTCAGGAGCATCAGGCGCGAGGCTTAATTGGTCCACTTGACGCTCGTTCAATTGCGATTGCTTTAAATCGAATGGATGCTTCCTTATTCATTCATCACTTCGGACGCCGACCCCGCAGCGAACCCGAAGTTGTTTGGAATGCGATTCGTTGCGTTTGGCTTTCAACGCTGTATGGAGTTTCCGCGAGTGAGCTCCACTGAGGGAACACGTTCTTGTCAGATAGCGTGATGCTAGGGGCGCGCACTCATGCCGTTTGCTGAGTTCTTGATTCGGGGGGTGGAGAAAGGTTTCATGCCAGCTTTTTGCCGCCGTTTGATGGTGTTGTGAGCTGATGGCGGTGGCCGAGATTTTGCTTGGGACTCGACATGTTTACTTGCGGCAAGCAACTTTTGAGAGCGTGCTGGAATCCCTCAAAATTCTTAAGTAGGATCGTCAGGCTTAGGTCGGCGTTGTCTTGCTCATACCAACTCAGTCAGTATTCTCTACAACGGCCGAGGCGAGTAGATCCTGCAGTCGGGCAGGGTCAGTTGAATCAACTTTGGCGACGAAGCCCCGCTTATGTGCAAACCGAACATCGGTCTCATTTTCGAGCCGCGAAAAATCCAAGCGTTGGCAATCTTCATATCTGGTTAGCCCATATCCGTCTCCTCTGCGATCTGGATACACCAGGGCATGTATTTGTTCCTCTTTCTTTTCTTCCGCAATGAAGGCGTACAGTCCAAAGGATGGATCAGTCGCGATGACTTCATCTTGCTCAAGGAACAGAGCTCGAATGGGAGTTTTGTCGGATCCGGTCGGTTCGATGGTCCACCATTGGCAATGCTGCTTCAAAAAATTCAATCGTACTCGCAATGCGTGAAGGTAGTTGACGATATCTTCCCCGACCATGCACATCACTTGATAGATGGCGTGATCGGGGGTTAGGTCTGTGATGCGAGCAAATCGGTTCAGCAGCGTGATGTCGATGGGTGAGTTGAGATCGCTAAAAGCTGATCGCGGAATTCCCATCTTTTTGGCCGTCTCGTTTGGCCCGAGTGTGTCAAGCCATTCTGCTGGGCGAAGCCAGGCACAAAATGACAGCGCATCTTCGTAGAGCCCTAGATCAAGAAGAATCAACGAGAGGGCGCAGCGTGGCGGTGCGTCGCGCGGAAATTGGTGATGATCAAAATTGTGGAGTTCAGCATCGTGAGATCCACCTACGTCGACCACACAGATTGCCCGGTTGGACAGATCCTCTTGAGTCGGTTCACGGCGTTGAATCGGCACGCCGTGCAAATGCGCTAACAAGCAGCATGCCAAGAAGTCGTCTTTATGGGCTCCACCCGGGTGGGTCACGATCAGTTCGATAGACATGAATTTCGGTCGGGCGGAACGTGAGTGGCGCGTTTTGGCGGGGTGCCTTTGAGCGAGAATAGAAAAGATAGACTTAAAGTGGGTCTTTCGCACGCGGGGTACGGCTGGGGA
>JARGNK010000173.1 GCA_029213145.1 Rubripirellula sp.
GGGGCCGATCGCGATGGATTCGACAGCAAGTAAAATCAGGCTCTGCCAACAGCATTGTGCCAGGAATGCTTTGTGGATTTTTCCCTAGCCATCTGCGTCAGAGTGCGAGACGCCAACCTAGCTCCACGCTGCGAAGATCCGCATCCTGGCGCATGCCACTACCAACGGAGTGTGTGCCAGCACGCACCGATTCCCATGAGATAGTTGGCTGTTCATCACTCGGTGTCGCCAACGACTCGGCGGTGACTGCCCGCTGTCCCCAGTCGTTTGCCCCAGTCGTTTGCCCCAGTCGTTTGCCCCAGTCGTTTGCCCCAGTCGTTTTGCCCAGGCGTTTTGCAGGCCAACTCGAATCCAGCCCGATTCGGGGGGACTAAGGCAGTGTACAGAGTCGCGGGAAGGGCTGGATCCGCCGCGGATGGATTGATTGTGATAAAAAATGAAAATCGATGGCCCACCCCGAATCGATAAAACGCATTGTCTCTTGGACATGCATCGAGCTTTCGGGAGAAAAATAATTATACGAGGCCGTCTGTTGAGAATCGCGTCTGACTGAGAGTTGGCCATTCCGCTGGAATTCGAGACAACTCCTGTCCAGAATGCTTCAGATTTCCGCCGAATTTTGATCACCGTGATCGAAATAGGATTAATGAGGACTCTTGCCGAACCTTTGGCATTAGCATCGTGTTTAGTTACAAGGTAGGCCCTGATCCATGTCGAACGGCCCAGTCAATCAGCCTTCCGATCGTCCATTGTTTTTTGTCTTCTCAACAATCAATCCATCTCATTTTTGATCGTCAAAAATTTGCGATCAACAAATCTTAGTATCCACCAGGAATCAAAATGAAACGTGTAACGATGGCACTCGTGTTGATCGTATCAACCAGCCTTGCACTCGCCGTAACGGTGAATGCACAACCACCAGGGGGCTTCGGCCTGGGTGGCCGCGGCGGCCCTGGTGGACCAGGCGGCCCGAATCGTGCAGATCGGAAATTGGTAAAAGAGCACGACGCGGATGGAAACGGCTGGTTGAACCGAGAGGAGCGGGCCGCTGCCCGCAAAGCAATTGAAGCGGAAGCCACTGAAGGTGGGGCAGGTCGAGGAGGCTTCGGTGGCCGAGGTGGTCCAGGCGGCAGACGCGGACGTGGCGGTCCTGGTGGTCGCGGGGGAAACGTCCCGCAAGGTACTCCAGGACCTGCAGTAGCCGTTGACTCCGTTGCTGTATATCCCGACAAACCGTTATATGACACGAGTATTCTCCGAACCGTCTTTTTAGAATTCGAAGGCGATGACTGGGAAGAAGAATTAGAAGTATTCAAGCACACCGATGTCGATGTCGTTGCGAAGATGATCGTTGACGGTAAGACCTATGAGAATGTCGGTGTCGCTTTTCGTGGCATGTCTTCCTTCAGTCATGTTTCCCGCGGAAACAAACGTTCCTTCAACATCTCGTTAGACATGGTCAATGAAGACCAACGCATTGATGGTTACAAGACATTGAATCTCTTGAACTGTCACGGCGACCCTTCCATGATGAGTTCCGTTGTCTACTCGCATATCGCTGGCCAGTATATTCCTACGCCCAAAGCCAATTTTGTGCAGGTTGTCGTTAACGGAAAAAGTTGGGGTGTTTTCGATAGCGTGCAGCAATTCGACAAAAAATTTATCGCTGAGAATTTCAATGGTTCCAAGGGAACTCGCTGGAAGGTCAGTGGTAGCCCCAACGGTGATGGTGGGCTCCGTTATCTTGGTGATGATCTTGAAGAATACAAATCGCGTTTCGAAATGAAATCGAACGACGGCACGAAGGCATGGACCGCACTTGTCCAGCTTTGCAAGACACTGAACGAAACACCGAGCGATCAATTGGAAGCAGCGCTCGATCCGATCTTGGATATCGATACCGCCTTGAAGTTCTTGGCGTTGGATGTTGTCCTGGCAAACAGCGACGGCTACTGGACGCGGGCAAGTGACTACAACTTGTTTCGTGATAAAGAGGGTAAGTTCCACCTCATTCCGCACGATATGAATGAAGCGTTTGCACTGGCGAATCGCGGTGGAAGAGGACCCGGTGGACGTGGTCCCGGTGGGCCTGGTTTCGGTGGGCCTAGTTTCGGTGGGCCTGGCGATGAAGGCCCAGGGCCGAGAGGCTCCGGTTTCGGTGGTCCAGGGTTTGGAGGGCCAGGAGAACGCGGGCCTGGAGGCCAAGGTCCAGAAGGTCGTGGTCCAGAAGGTCGTGGTCCAGAAGGTCGTGGTCCAGAAGCGCAAGGACCTGAGGGACAAACGCCGGGCCCCAGAGGACCTGGATTTGGGAGACCTGGATTTGAGAGACCGCAAGGTGAAGGGGATCAACCCGGGTTCGGTCCACCGCCCGGTGAGCAGCGTAACTTCGGTGGCAGAGGGCAGCGAGGCCCTGGTGGACGCGGTGGTCCGGGAGGCGGTGGTCCGGGAGGCGGTGGTCCGGGGCACGGTGGCGTCGATTTAGATCCACTCGTTGGCTTGGACAACGAGCGAATGCCTTTACGCAGTCGACTGCTCTCAGTTCCCACGCTGCAGAAACGTTATCTCCAGTACGTGAATCAGATCGTCAACGATTCGCTGACTTGGGACAAGCTCGGGCCGGTCGTTGAAGACTATCGCGACTTGATTGAACCATCGGTCAAAGCAGATACCCGGAAGCTCACAACCTACGAAGGCTTCGTGGCGGCGACTCGCTCCGAGTTAGATGAATCAGATACCAGGATGTCACTTAAGAAGTTTGCTCTTGAGCGAAGTAAGTATCTGAATTCAAAAAAATAAGACCGACACGCTCGATCGGTCGATATCCGTTTAAAGGTCCCGTGTGCCAAACGCGCGGGGCCTCCGGCGTCGGGGACCGAAGCGGTTGGTTATGATTGGAGTGACGCTTTCAGCACTCGACATCATCGCCTCACGCTACGAATCAACCGCGGTGCTAGGATCGAAGGGCACTACGTTTGTCAGTGGTTGAGCGTGCCATCGCAAGAACAGGATGTTCACTATCACGCTGCTTCTTGATTGCGATCTTACGGTCGCAGGTCAACGATCGACCTTTTAAGGCGGCCTCGACGCGCAACACTGTGAGATTGTGAGCAAACCAGGAGCTCACTCCTTCCAATTCGGGCATTTCTGCAAACAAAATGTTTTTCCAGCCCGCGTTCGACCTTGCCCGTGTTCAGGTGAGGCCGTGTCGAGGCGAGCGAGTGTGAATGGATCTGGCGGCACTGCAAGTGGACCCATCGCTTGATCGACCAAACGTCATGGCTGTGAATTTTCACGCCTGAGCCTGGCCCGATACCAATCGGCCTGACGGTCGTGGGCATCAAGTTCCACTTGGCGGCCGGAATCAGCCTGTCTTGTCATCCACAAATCAAGTGCTTGGGAGAGTTCTCGCTTGGATGCATCTAGTTCCGCTTGTTGGGGCGAGTTCGCCAGTTCGATAAGATTCGTTTGGCAGTAGGGATCGCGCAGGACGTCATAGAGTTCCTCCGCCGGTCGCTTTAGGTACCTTTCCGCTCGTTGGCGAGTCGGTTCATCTGACTGACGCGTCTGTTGGTAGACCGAGCGGGAGCTTGGAATGCTGAATTCGTTCTCCGGAAACAAGTTTCGAATGTACCGGTAACGTTGGCCGACGACCGACCGGATTCCGTACGGCTGCTGGTAGCCATTCACGCCACGAGTTGTCTGCAGGCTGAACGCGTATTTGCTGTGCGCATTCCGTTCACCACGCAGCACCTCCAGAAATGAACGACCATCAAGTGACGGCGGAATCCCACTCCCTGCCGCATCCAAAAAGGTTGGCAGGATGTCTGTGTATTCAACAATCGCATCTGTTCGGCTGCCGGGTTCAATCACACCGGGCCAGGATGCCACCAGGCCGCTCGCGACTCCAATTTCGTAGCAAGTCCATTTCCCGAACGGAAACCCACTCCCCTGTTCTGTCGCCACCATCACCAGCGTTTGTTCCCGCAGGTCAAGATCGCTAAGCATTTGCATGATCTCGCCAACTTGACCATCAAAGTAGGTGATTTCAGCGAGATAACTTGCATAGCTTTCGCGATGATGGTCAAACTGCTGTGGGCTCAGTTTCGCTTCTCGGTAGGGTGTCGCGTCACCTTTGTTGTAAGGGCTATGAGGTTCATTGGAGCAAAGGAAAAGACAAAACGGTGTTTTCTGATCACGAGACTCTTGTAGAAATTTCTTTACCTGGGGATAACGCCATCCATCGACTGCGGTGACATCTGCATCCGGTGGTTCAGCAAATTCTTTGATGTACTCAAATGGAAAGACTGTTTCGGGTGAGATATGCGTCTTTCCCGCGAGAGCCACGCGATACCCATCTGGCTGAAGATAGTGGGGAATGCTTTTTACATTTGCGTAAGCTCGCGCGTGGTTTGGGTAAGCGCCGTTTTTGACAGGATAGAGCCCTGTGTACAAGGCATGCCGGGTCGGTGAACACATCGGAGCTGACTGATAACAACGGCTAAAGGTCATTCCTTCCTGGGCCAATGCATTGATGTGCGGAGTCAGCGCGGGGCCACCGTACAATTCAAGATCGCGGTAGCTGCAATCGTCTGCGAGAATGAAGACAAAATTTGGCTCGGCCGACGCTTCTCCCAACGTTGCGCATAGAAACAACAACGCAAACTGAATGCTAAAAAGTTTTCCCATGCTCGCCTCATTCCATCGTTTCGTTCATCTTTGTTGGTGAAGGACCAGGCGGATGAATTCGGCAGGGTCCATTCGCATTATATTTCATCGCACTTGCGTCAACGCTTGGATGCCAACGATTGAGATTGAAGTCGGAATTCTTCAATTGAATTGTTCGACATCCAAAACTCACTGAACCACGCGGTCACTGAAAGACCGTCGTACGAACCGACATGGGGGCTAGTAAATCGTTTGGATTCACCGGCTCGCAATCTCGTTGACGATCGGTCTGCCACGCACTTGCCGACGACAAGCCAGATGGAGGCGTGATCTGCAGAGCTGTTGGGGTTTCTGTATCGTTCACTGTGACAATGACGACCTTCTCGCCGTCAGGACTCCGGAAAGCAGACACTTGCAAACCCTCGGGCGACTTGATCGCGATTCGCTGGTAGCCGGGGCGAACGAATGCTGAGTATTGCCGAAAGGTATAGAATTTTTTCGTGCGTTCCAAGAAAGCCTGAAAACCGTTTGAATTGTTTTCGTCAACCAGAACCAATCCTTCATCGCGATGCTTCTGGCGAGTATTTGGGTCAGTGATTCGCTCAGGCGCCAAACTGTAAAGCAAACCCCACCACAGGAACGCGTTCGCTTCGGCATCGACTAAGGTCATGTGAATGTAACGAGCCGCCTTGATCGCTTTGTCGTGCTCGGTCAAATTTGGATTCCAACCATAGGTGTGCCACTGTTGGCCATTCCATTGCGCACCAGTTGTCTCGGTCATCCAGAGTCGTTTATCCGGAAAGTGTTCTCGACGCAACTTTCCGAGGATTTTGGTTTGGTCAATTAACAGATCAATCGAACCCGGATTCCCATCGGTAAAGCTGTCATACATGTGATAGGCAGCAACATCGACTGCCTCGCTAGTAATCGTGGGCAGGTAACGTGCGATCTCGCTCGCATCGGGACCGATGTAAGCCAAGTCGGGGGCCGCAATGGCAAGGTTGCCTAGGTTGGCTGCCCGCAAGCGAGGTTTCACATCCTGTTGGATGAATTCTCGCAACTCCTCTGGATTCCAACGGCAGGTTTGTGTGCCAGGGTGGGACCAGTTCGCTTCGTTTTGAACGCCCACCGTTGTGACATTGATACCCCAATCGCGGTACTGTCGGACGCGATCGACGAGTTCTTCGGCCCAGGCATCTCGCATCGCCGGTTTGAGGACATATTGTTCCTGCCCATTCAAGGTTTGAACGTCTAACCAATCGTCAATTTCGGGCTGTTTCGCAGAACGCGGCTGCCAAAAGGTTTGTAAGACATTGAGTTCGGGGTTGAGTTTCATTGCTCGCTGAAGAATGTCTTTGTTGTAATCGACACGGCCATTCTTAGCGACTTCACCCTGGGCGCGGAGGATCGAAACCTCCAGTTCTTCGATCGCAATTTGCAAAGCTTGGTTGTCTGCTTGCGTGCCCCAAAACGCGATCGAGCCTCCAAAGCCGTCGATCGTTTGTCGCAGATTTGTTGGGCCCGCATCGATGTTAAGGGTCACGGTGTTTGTTTTGCCGATCTTCGATGTCGTGCCACGCATCTCTGCTTTGCTGATCGTTCCTTGCTCACTAGATACATTCACACCACTGGTCAATCCTGTCCTGGCGGGTGGGCTGACTTGTGGTTTCGCTGGAGTTTTCTTTTCCGTTTTTGATAGTGTGATGCGATATTCCAAGCGTTCAACGCCACGAGCAAGCGCCTCGGCATGCTTTAGGTCATCAACCACATTGGTGACCTCACCTGGATCCGCTTTCAAGTCTGTCAAAACTCGAGTTTTCAATTTTCCCTCGGCGTCTCGCCATTCCGTGTATCGATAATCGAGGAAGCGGATGCTGTGACCAACCAGATTTCCGGCAGGGTAAGAACTGTAGGAATCCAAGCGGTGCCCGGCACTGGGGTCATCAAGTAATTTGCGAAAACTTCTTCCTTGACAATGAACTGGCGTCGGGATTCCGGTTAGATCACACAGCGTTGGGTAGAGGTCGATCAGCTCAACCAATCGTCGTGTGGACTGATTGCCCGGTAGTCGGGGATCGCGAACGATCAGCGGCACGCGGGTATCACATTCAAAATTGGTATGTTTCACCCACGTGCTGTGGTCACCGAGTTTGTAGCCGTGGTCGCCCCACAAGACGACAATTGTATTTTTTGCTAAACCGGTTTGCTCCAACGCGTCTAGGATTCGGCCAAGGCAGGCATCGGCATAACTGGTTGCAGCCGCGTATCCGTGGAGCAAGCGATGATTGAGCTCGTCTGAAAAATCAGTTGGACTCTCGCCTTCGAAATCACTGTATTTATGCATCTCATGAGCCATGAGATTCGCTGCATAGGGCGGGTAGCCTGGAGGAATCTCCCGGTTCGACGGCATCTTGAAATCTTCACGTTGGTAGAGGTCCCAATACTTCTGCGGGGCAACGAACGGCAGGTGTGGTTTTGCCAAGCCGACAGCAAGAAAGAATGGTTTTCCTTTCTGCTGGGCAAGATCCTGCAGAACCTCAACGGCCTTGGCGGCTCGCTGGCCATCCAAGTAAGTGTCATCATGAACGTCAGCTGACTCAGTGAGTGGACCCTTTGGTGGGTCTTGCGCGTTACCAACTTTTCCTTCCGCAAGCGCCTTCCTGAGGGCCTCGATGTTCTCCGGCTTCGCATAAGTGTCGGCGTTCAGATCGATCCAGCGATTCCAGTTTGGTGTATCGACGCCGGGGCCGCTGTGGCCGTGGTAGATTTTTCCGAGCCCAATCGTCTCGTAACCTTGATTTCCGAAGTGTTGGTTCATCGTCAAAAGATTCGGGTACCGATCTCGCCAGCCCGAAACGTGAAAAGTTTGTTCGCCTGTGAAGGTCGGGTACAACCCACCCATGATCGAAAGCCGAGACGCCCCGCAAACGGCCTGTTGGCAATAAGCACGATCGAATTGGATCCCGCTTTTCGCCAGCCGATCGAGATTGGGAGTGATCGTTGCCGCTCCGTAGCTTGCTAGTTCAGGACGCAAGTCATCAATCGCGATAAAGAGAACATTAGGACTGTTTGGAGATGCTTTAGGACGACTTGTTGCCTCCAACTGCATGGGTAGATTCGAATTGGGTGCCGCCGCTTGAGGGACTCCAGAATCGGGAATTTCAGAATGAGGGACTCCAGAATGAGGGACTCCAGAATGAGGGACTCCAGAATGAGGAACTCCAGAATGAGGAACTCCAGAATGAGGAACTCCAGAATGAGGGACTCCAGAATGAGGGACTCCGGAATGAGGCAACGTTGTTTCGGAAGTTGATTTGGTTGTGAGCGTCAGTGGTTGACTGAGTGCCGTTGATGAACCGCCAACACGGACTAAATATGTTCCAACAGGCAAAACTCGCTCAAGTGACGGATTGTGGAAATGCAAGTCGTCTGCATTCAATGTGATCGCGACCTGTTTTGTCTCGCCCGCGTTAAGGGTGACCCGTTGAAAGCCTTTGAGTTCCAATTGCGGTCTCGCAATGGCAAAAGACTGGCCCGATACATAGGCCTGTGCGATCTCCGTGCCACGACGCTCTCCGGTATTGGTCACGCTAAAGTTGACGCTGACGGAGCCTCCGGGGTGAATCTCCGAGGCAGAAAGCGAGGGGGATCCATACTTGAATGTGGTGTAACTCAACCCGTGGCCAAACGGATAGACCGGCGATCGAGGTGAATCGACATAGTCGAAGATTTGAGCGCTGCCGTGTTGGCTGTAGTGAGCCGGCAGGTGTCCGACGCTGCGGGGCCAACTGATTGTCAATTTGCCAGACGGATTACTCTGGCCGAACAAGATTTCGGCTGCCGCTGTTCCGGTTTGTTGTCCCGCATAGTGCAGCGTGAGGATCGCTGGTATTTGCTCACCCAGTTCGTTCAAGGTCACTGGTTTACTGTTATTGAGCACAAGCACAACCGGCTTTCCGATTGCCAGAAGCTGACGAGCAAGAATTTGTTGCGAATCGGTTAAGTCAAAGGTTGTGCGGTCGCCAACGTGATTGTCACTCCACGCTTCTCGACCGAGTAAAACATTTTCACCGAGGGCCAAAATAACGATGTCTGATTGACTGGCGACCTCGACTGCTTGAGCAATCAATGCTTGATTGTCCTCAACTGAAGCGAATTCAATTTCATTCACGTATCGCCAGTTGGCGTAAGAATCCTTCGCATCGTTTTTAGCGATCATGCAACCCTCAGCGTGGACTACCTTGGCGCGTTCACCAAGATGGTTGCGGATGCCTTCCAGCAGCGAAACTGTTTTCAATGGTCGGCCGGAGTAGTTACCAAGTCGGCACACATCTGCGTTGGGGCCAATCACGGCGACGGTGGGATGGTCGCCGGGAGTGAGCGGAAGGAGATTTCCTTCGTTCTTGAGCAGAACGATCGACTGACGGGCAGCTTCACGCGTCAATTCAATCGCTTCAGCCGAATTCGCCAGCGACTTTGCTTTGGCAACATCAAGTTGTGCAGGCGACTCAAAAAGCCCAAGACGGAACTTGAGTTCAAGCACGGCTCGGACGGCTGCATCAATGGTGGATAAATTGACTTTGCCCTCGTCAACAAGTTTCGCAAGGTGCTTGAATCCGAAATCACTTGGTAACTCGAGTTGCAGACCTGCCTCGAGTGCCATTCGTCCGGCATCGGCATCGGAATTGCCGATGTTTTGGTAACGCCGAACCAAATCGATGCCCTGATAGTCGCCAACGATCAGCCCTTGAAAACCGAGACGCTGGCGTAATACCTCCGTCAGCATCCAAGGGTTGACGTGGCAAGGCACTCCGTCAATTTCATTGAATGCCGCCATGACGGCTGCTGGTTTCGCCGTCTCGATGATGTAGCGGAATGGCGCAACTTCGGTATCGAGAAGATGTCGAGGGCCATTGGTGTAGGGCGAACGGTTACGACCACCCACAGTCCCTGCATAACCAGCAAAGTGCTTCAGCGTAGCGGCAACGTGCGTTGGCGCGATCGTTCCATCGGATGAGCCTTGCAGACCACGTACCATCGCGGCACCCAGACGAGAGGCAAGGAAAGGATCTTCGCCCAATGTTTCGTCGACCCGACCCCAGCGGAGGTCACGGGCGACGTCAACGACCGGCGATAGCACGTGCGACACACCGCGCGAACGAGCCTCCTGACCAGCTTGCGAGTAAATCGCGACCATCAGATCAGCGTTCCATGTGCAAGAGAGGCCGATTGGGGTGGGAAACGAATTCGCTTCGAACTTCATGAACCCGTGGGCCGCCTCGTCATGCAAGATCGCTGGGATTCCGAGTCGTGTGCGATTGCGAAAGTATTCCTGCACCGCTGCGTATTGCCGCGCATCCTGGTCGATATTCAAGTTGTGGAGCGGTCCGAGTTCGCCAATCCCATCGGGACACTTTTCGCCATAGAAGTCTGGCCGGAAGATATCGCCTTGATCACGAAGTCTTTCCTCGCTCGGATCCCACCAGCCCGTGATTTGAGCGATCTTCTCATCGAGACTCATTCGTGCGATTAAATCGTCAACGCGTTCTTCGATTGGCAGAAGAGCATTGAGATAAGGGGAGGGTGGTCTCACTGCGACTGGCGGTCCCGTTCTGCTGGACGCATTCGCCGTCGACATGGATTTCGTACTTGCGTCCGTCCCGGAGGGGGTGAAACCAATTTGCACAAACGGATTGTCGATTCCATTGATAAATTGGGGGCGCGCCATCATTTCCAGCCATCGCTGTTTGATGTAGGGAGCTGTTTCGATGCGCGTTTGTCCCCAGTCGTCCCACATCTTCTGTGAATCCCAGTCAGCATTGATGTATGAGACGGCGCGGACGACATCTTGATTCGTCTCGATGTGATTGAAAAAGTCGGTGAACCAGCCCTCCCAGATCTGCTGGTGATCTTCTTGATCAAAGAAATGCCCTCGCGGGGTCGCTTCCGCGATGAAGACGGGCTTGTGAACTTTGCGTGCATACTCCAAGGCGGGTAAGGCATCTTTCACACCACCCCACCAGGAATACCCGATCCAATCGTAATATTCGGTGCCTGGATCGTACTCTTCGAATTGTCCCGGCTTCACACTACTGGAGGAAGCGAACACGATTGCGAAGTTGTTTAATCTTTTGGCTCGCAACGCGTCCACAATGCGGCGAAACGCTTTTTTGAAATTCGCAGGATCATACTGGTTCCAACTACCATCAAATTCATAGCCAATCCGGATCAAAAACGGATGCTCGGGATGGCTTTCAACGAAATCCACAAAGTCTGCGATGAGGTGATCAAAGGAACCATCGGCGACCTTGTCCTCGCAGTTTCCCTCCATCGCGATTGAGACGTGCATGATGCAGCGATCAAGCGTTGGGGAATCGAGGTACGCCTGTTGATGCATGGGACCGGACGCCCATTCGGTCTGGTCACGCAGACCAGCTACCTTGCCTTTTGGGAATGTATGCCCAAAGTCATTGGTCCATCCTTCGGCGAAGTAAACGTAGTGCGTGATCCCTGCGGGAACTCCCACGTTATCAACGTAGCCATCGACGTAATTTTCGGTACCACCAACCGATGCATTGTCTTGGCCCGCAAAGACCAGCACTTTGCCTGCCGGGGGCGCAAACTTACCCGCTATTTCTTCCGCGTTCGCGGTGCAGGTCAAGAACGTGACGGCAGACAAAAAAGTGTATAGGTGAGTTTTCATTGTTTGAGAAAAACTTTTCAGCATCATGTTTCTTTCGTGCCATGGTCGAATCGCCACTCGGGAGATCAGGTTGACTGGGGCAATGATTTCTGTAACCAAGTGAGTAGAGGCGAGATCGTGACGCCGGCGGAATCTTGCCGGAATTCGTCGTAAGTAATCAGTGCCGAACCAATTCCGACTCGAGTTCTTCAAGTGTTTTGCCTTTTGTTTCAGGCAAAAATCTGATCAACAAGAAGAAACCGACAACGGCAATCAGTCCAAAAATAAAGAAGCTCATCGCGTTGCCTAGATTCGACAATTCCCATGGAAATGCAAACTGAACGCAGAAACTGGTGAGCGAATTCACAAATCCAACCGTGCCGATCGCTAGGCCACGGATTCGGTTGGGGTAAAGCTCTGACAGCATCACCCACATAACCGGGCCAAGCGAAAAAGCGAAGCAAGCGATGAAGCCGAGAATGCCCGCCAGAACCAGACTGGCATTCATTTCGATGGCATTTTCCAGAATGCTACCCTCATTCTTTGCGTAGATCTGATCTCCGAGCAATTCCTTCATTTTGCTTTTGAAGGCTACGTCGCTCTCGAAGACAACGCCAGCGACTCCATCTAACGTCGAAGTGTCGACACCTTCCAATGCAGCGATGTCCTCGGCGGTCAGTTGGTAAGTGGCTTGATTGAATCCGTAGGCACACATCAAGAGACTCACGGCAATCCCTCCAACGCCAACTAGCATCAGAGGTCTTCGCCCCACTTTATCGATCAAGAACATCGCGACGATCGTAAAGACGACGGTGGTGAAGCTCAGCAAAACACCAGAAGTGAAAGCCGCATTGGTTCCAATTCCTGTCTGTTCGAAAATGCCAGTTGCATAGAAGTAAATTGCGTTGATACCGGTGCTTTGCTGCAAAATACCGATCAACAAGCCTATCAACATGATGAATCGCAAAGCAGGGCTGAAGAGCTCGGAGATCGCTCCCTTCTCACGCTCGATTTCAGCTTCGATACTCTCTTGGATCGCCGCACTTTCTGCTTGCGCGATTTCATGCCCGTGCAGTTGCTGCAAAACTTCCTGGCCTTCTTCAACTCGGCTTTTTGAAAACAGCCATCGTGGACTTTTAGGCACAAAGAACAGAAAGAGTAGATAGAAAACGGCTGGTAATGCTTCGACCCCAAGCATCCAACGCCAGATCGTTTCTTCTGTAAGAAAACTGTCGCCAGCGGTGTAGATCCTGTTAAGCGTGTCGTTGCAAAGAAACGCCGCAAAAAAACCAAGGACGATGTTGAGTTGTTGGATCGATACCAGCTTACCCCGACGCTCCGCCGTGGAGATTTCTGAGATGTAAGTCGGAGCGATGATTAACGCAGCGCCGAATGCTAGGCCACCCAACATTCTCGCCAAGTACAGCATTTCATAGGAGGATGCGTAGGCCGATAGGATTGCCGACACCGCATAAAAGAAGGCGATGATTAATAGAATAGGCTTCCTGCCGACCAAGTCACTCACGCGACCGGCTAGCAGCATCGCAAACATTGCTGCAAACGAAGGCGAGCTAACGACCCAGCCCAATTGCTGATCGTCCAAGCCGAATTGTGGGCCGGCATAGGTCATGACACCGGAAATGATGCCGGCATCAAAACCAAACAAAAATCCCCCGAGGGAGACAATGAACGCGAGGAAAAATGGATTGGTTTTCATGAGCAAGCTTTCACAGCGTTATTGCAACTCGAGGAAGTCAAAGGTTGCGGCCTGACGAGCACCGGTCAGGTCCTGGCAGGCAAGGCCGATAAAGGTGCCGGTGAAGCCCCAGTGAACACCATAATCATCCGATAAAATTGACGCGTCCAGAACCTGAGGAAACACTGTAAATTGCGTCCCATCGGTCGACCAAGCGAACCGCAATTCGGTGCTGTCCAGCTTCGCTCGCAAGATTAACTGCCCTGCGGGCACAGGAACGGGGTCAACTCCGAGCGGGAAAGAGGACTTCCCGTCGTCGCAACTGTGGATCTGTAAGCAACGCCCGATTTGTTCGTCGTGCGATAGGTACAGATAGTGAAAAAGATAAGTGTTGTAATAAACAACCAAACCAGCCATTTGCTGGAAAGAAGTTGGGGCAAACTGCAGTTGTGTGGTTGCTGTTACCTGTTGGCAAGACAGTCGCCGAGCAAGCATCGCTTGATCGAAGCATGACTCCAAGGACTCGGATCCATGCAATTTCAAGCAATCTGCTTCTCGTTTTACATGCTCACTCGGTATCCGTGGTGTCGCATAGTGAATCGAATCAAAGGGCAGGCGCGATGGTAATTCTGGCCAGGCGTGCAGTGGTAAATCAGGCGCCGCAACTTGTTGCTGTGGAGCGTTGTCGTCACCCACCAGGTACAACCAATCATCATCTCGCCATTCAACTTGTTGAATCGCTGTTTCGCGGCCGAGATTGCATCGTTGAGTCCCAGGCAGCGGTCGCCCACACAGATGGGGCATGTACCATTGCCCGGTCTGTGTTTCGACCAAACTTGCGTGCCCTGCTTTTTGCAACGGAAGTTCTGGGCGACCAAATGAAGTCAGCACGGGATTGCTTGGGTGTACTTCATAAGGACCGTGTAGGTCACGCGACCGCGCGAGGCTGACTGCATGTTCGTATTCGGTACCACCTTCGGCAGTCATTAAGTAGTACCAGTCGTTTCGCCGATACAAATGCGGTCCCTCGGTGAGGCGGATATCACTGCCCCGAAAGATGATTTCCGCTTTTCCAATGAGGCTTTTTCGATCCAGGTCAAGTTCTTGAAGTGCAATCCCGTAAAACGGGTGGCGGCCCGGTCGGTGGTCCCAAACCATATTGAGCCAGTATTTTCTCCCGTCATCATCATGAAACAGGGATGGGTCGAATCCGCTGGCGTTTACAAAAATAGGATCCGACCACGGGCCTTCAATGGTGGGGGCGGTAATCAGAAAATTGGGGGTGTCTTTGGTTGCCGCTTCATGCTGATGAACGATGGTATAGCAAAGATAAAACAAACCATCGTGGTAGCTCAAAGCGGGAGCCCAAACGCCACCGGAGCTTGGCACGCCCCTCAGGTCAAGCAACCTTGTCTCACGCAACGCATGGGTCAGCAATCGCCAATTCACTAAATCCCGGGAGTGATGGATCTGAACGCCAGGAAACCACTCAAATGTCGAGGTGGCGATGTAGTAATCATCACCGACTCGGCAGATCGATGGATCAGGATTGAATCCAGGAAGAATCGGGTTTTCGATCAGCACGGGCACAAACAATTCTCCTCGTCATTCCAAGACGCAAAGTCTTTGGTCGCTTCATTCTCGATCGCGTCGAAGGGTTGATCGCAACGCTTCGACGCTGGGCCAGGATCGCGATGGGGCCAGGATCGCGATGGGGCCAGGATCGCGATGGGGCCAGGATCGCGATGGGGC